>NZ_JZRI01000001.1:0-5394 GCF_000952175.1 Pseudomonas sp. ES3-33
AGATGTGTATAAGAGACAGTCTCTGAAGCATCTGATTTCACTGCGAAAAAAAGCCTATGAATCCATAGGTCTTTTGCGCCTTAGGGCCCGCGCTGGGCCGGGCAGCTCGATTACCAACGACCTGATTCGAGATGGGTAAATCAGTTCTACTGATACCAAACCACCCAATAACCGATTGGATTGATGAGTTTGTGGTTGGCATGCTGGCGGCTTTCCTGGAGTGAGCCACCCCATGTCCGACGCCAATCTGGCCACATTGCTGGTACTGATTTCTGCTTTCATGCACGCCAGTTGGAACGCCGTAGTCAAATCCAGCACCGATCGACTATCCTCGATGGCAATGGTCGACAGTGTCGCGTTTATTGTCGCGTTGATCGTCTTGCCCTTTGTCGAGGCACCTGCAGTGCCGGTATGGGGGCTGATTGGGCTGTCCGTGGCGGTCAACCTGTTCTATCGCTACTTCTTGATCAGGGCTTACCACTTTGGCGATTTCGGCCAGGTGTACCCACTGGTTCGCGGTTTGCCACCTTTGCTGGTGGTGGTGTTTGCGACCCTGTGGCTGGGGGAGACCTTGTCACCGCTGGGCTTGACTGGCGTGGTTATCTTGTCGCTCGGGGTTCTTAGCCTGTTACGCGTGACAGAACAGTGGCAGGCGCCCCGTAATGCTTTGGCCGCTGGCGTTTGTGTGGCCTTGTACACGGTCATTGATGCTCAAGGGGTGCGGAGCGCTCAGGGAGTGCTTTCTTATCTGGTGTACTTCACCTTGATACTTAGCGTGCCGATCCCGCTTTTTGCCGCGAAGCGTCGGCGCCAGGCGCTGCTCCAGCATGTGCAGGGCCATTGGCGAATGTCGGTGTTTGGTGGGCTGACTTACTGCGCAGCATATGCCCTGGTGCTCTGGGCGATGACTCTGGAGAACGTGGCGAAAATCGCCGCATTGCGCGAGAGCAGTGTGATCATCGGCGCGGTAATTGCCACGCTCCTGTTCAAAGAGCCATTCGGTCGCCGTCGATTGATTGCCGCCGTTGCCGTTACTTTGGGTATTGTGCTGATCAAGTTCGCCGCTTGACGAAGCGTTTTTGCGCCACTTGCAGGAAATCGTCAATCAGACGTGCAGCGCGTCGCTCTTTCAGGCAGTAGAGAAACTCGTCGAGCAAGGTGGCTTGATGAATCGTCACGATGCGTAACTCCTGACTGTCAGGCACTTCGTTGCGAGCAATGATGCTCACCCCGATGTTACGCAGCACCGCCTCCCGAATGGCCTCCCGGCTGCCAATCTCGATGACGTTCTCAAGCTTGATCTGGGCTTGTACAAGCATGTCTTCAGTAAGTTGGCGGGTGTGAGAGCCGTGTTCCCGCATGAGCACACAATGATGTTCGATAGAGCTTAGAGAGATGCGGCTCTGGTTCGCCAGCGGATGGCTTCGATGAGCTACCAGTACCAACGGATCTTGCCCCAATGGCAGACAAAACAGTCGCGGGTCAGTCAGCTGCTGAGAGGACGTCACCAGATCGACCCGGTACTCATCCAGCGCATTAATCATCTGTTGTGAGTTGCCCAACTCCAGACTGACTTGCACTTCATGCTGTTCGCGAAAAGCTTTTAACAAATCCAGGATGTAGTAGGGCGCGGTGGCACCGATGCGAAGTTTCCCGGCTTTGCTGCTGGCGTTGGTCAAAAAGAATTCGATGTTCAAACCATGGGAGATCATCGGCTTGATCAGTGGCAATAACCGGGTACCGGTCTCGCTGAGAGTCAGACGCCTGCCACCCCGATAAAAAAGCTCGACTGCAAACTGACTTTCCAGCTGGCGAATCTGGTTGGTCACCGTGGGTTGGCTCAGCCCCAGCTTCCTGGCGGCGAGGGTCACGCTGCCTAATTGGGCAACCATGTAGAAAGCTTTGAGTTCCGATTCAAGCATTATTCGCGCTCTGGCTTTAGGTCGACCCGGTCGAATAGGCCAGGAAGTCAGCAGCTATCTTAAGCCCTGAGTTTGAGTTGTGCATACGCCTGATCACTTGGGACACGCTTAGTGTGATGTCGACGATGACATTCGCAGGTAGGTCGCTCAAATCGGTTGCTCCAGGGTCCGCATCGGAAAAACCAATACCAAAGATGAGAGTCGATCATTACGGCACCAGACAACAGCGTCTAGCGACCTTATCGCGCAGAAGACCTATGGATTCATAGGTAATTTTGCGCTGCGGAATTCGATGCTTTCTCACCAGAAAATTTATCCTATCTCATTGTCTTTACTGACTATTAACAAACATTGATTTCGAGCGGATGAGCGCTGAATTCATTATCGGGCTGTTTTTTTCAGTTTTCTGTTTACCGGTCATTTTTCTGCGTGATAAATCAAATCCAAGGCATCACTCCTCACAACAACAAAACCGCCGGAGAAGATCATGACCAAAGCCGAGTTCCCGATGACCCAGCCACTGGCAAAACCTGCTCTGGGTGAACCTTACCTGCTGACACCGGGCCCCCTGACCACCTCCAAAGCGACCAAGGAAGCCATGCTTCGCGATTGGGGTTCATGGGATGGTGCCTTCAACCAAGTCACCGCCGAAGTTCGCCAGAACCTTCTTGGCATGGCAGGGGTGCAGGACGACAGTTTTGCTTGCGTACCGCTCCAAGGTAGCGGTAGCTATTCAGTAGAGGCGGCGCTGGCCACCGCCATCCCGCGTGATGGCAAAGCGCTGGTGCTGATGAATGGCGCTTATGGCCAGCGCGCCACCAAAACGCTGGAATACCTTGGCAGGGCATACATCACTTTAGACAAGGGTGACTACCTGCCGCCGCAGCCTGATGAAGTTGATGCTCTGCTCAAATCAAATCCGGATGTGACCCACGTCTTTCTGGTCCACTGCGAAACCAGTTCCGGCATCCTCAACCCGCTGCGTGAGATTTCCGACGTGGTAAAGGCCCACGGTAAAAGCCTGATTATCGACGCCATGAGCACTTTCGGCGCTGTGCCGGTAACCGTCAAAGACATTGCCTTTGATGTGCTGGTGTCTTCGGCCAACAAATGCATCGAAGGTATTCCTGGCTTCGGCTTCGTGATCATCCGCCGCTCGGTATTGGAGACTGCAAAGGGCCGAGCCAACTCCCTGTCCCTGGACCTCTACGAGCAGTGGGTGTACATGGAGCGCACCGGTCAGTGGCGCTTCACTCCGCCAACTCACAGCGTGGTGGCCTTCCATAAAGCCCTCGAACAGCACGCGCTCGAAGGCGGTGTGCATGGTCGTCTGGCGCGCTACACACGCAACCGTGACGTCCTGGTAAGTGGCATGCGTGAACTCGGATTCCGCACCCTGCTGGAAGACTGCTGGCTGTCGCCGATCATCACCACATTCTTCTGCCCCGAGCACCCGAACTTCCAGTTCATGCATTTCTATGAAGAACTCAAGACCCGCCAATTCATCATCTACCCGGGCAAGCTGACCGAGGCTGAAAGCTTTCGCATCGGTTGCATCGGACAGATCGACGAATACATCGTCCACCAGCTTCTACGCGCCATTGCCGACAGCCTCGTGGCAATGGGCGTGGACATGCCAAAACCAGCAACCTGATCGACCCCTTTCAAGATCCCTGTCGATTCGAGCATCGGTGCAATGGGTAGCACCCTTGGATAGGGGTCTTTTTTAAGCATGGATTCGGTGACTTACCGCTTGGCAACGCCGAGCAGAAGTCAGCGATCGCGGCAAATTAATGCTTGAAGCCTGACGCCATCCTCATGGTCATCTTTTCGATGGTGTGTGCTTGGACAGGACTTCTGCACCGAAAACAAAAACAAAAACCAATTAATTGCGCTGTCTGGCACCTCATACGGGATCAGAACACCATGAACAAAAACACCACAGGCCCGCTCGCAAGTGGCTGGAAATCCCTCCACCGTTGGCGCGTGCAGGTTTTCCTAATTACCTGGTTGGCCTATGCCGCCTTCTATTTCACCCGCAAAGCGTTCTCTGTCGCCAAGCTTGGTATTGGCGAGGACCCGAGCTTCATGCTCGAAAAGTCCATGATGGCCAACCTCGACGCCCTCTATCTGACTGCTTATGCCGCAGGCCAGTTTCTATGGGGCAATTTCGCTGACCGCTTCGGACCGCGGATCGTTGTCCTTAGTGGCCTGGTTATATCGGCTGTGGCGGCACTGCTCATGGGCACCTACGCCACGTTACCGATATTCGTATCCTGCATGCTGATACAGGGCCTTGCACAGTCCACCGGTTGGTCAGGCCTATGTAAGAACCTTGGCAGTTTCTTCAGTACTGGCGAACGTGGCCGCGTAATGGGTTATTGGTGCACCTGTTACGCCTTTGGTGGTCTGGTAGCAACGCCATTTGCCGGTTGGTGGGCCTACAACTTGTACCACGACTGGCGCATAGCGTTCATCAGCAGCGCTGCTGTGGTGCTAGTGGTGGCAGTGTTGTTCTTTTTCCTGCAGCGCAACAGGCCGGAAGACGTAGGTCTGCCTCCAGTCGAGATCGAGCTAGAACCTGTCAGCAACGTCATCGTTCCACGCGAGAGCATGTGGGCGGGCTTGCGTACCGTCATGAAAAATCGAACCGTGCTGGTTCTGGGCCTTGCCTATTTCATGCTTAAACCCGCGCGCTACGCCATTCTCTTATGGGGTCCGGTAATCATTTACGAACGCATGCCTGAAATTGGCAAAGTTGCGTCCGCGATTGTACCTACCGCTTTTGAACTGGCCGGGCTGGTAGGCCCAATCCTTATCGGTATTGCCTCAGATAAGTACTTCGGCGCTCGTCGTATGCCGGCCTGTGTCCTCAGCCTGGTTGTCCTCACGGTCTGCTTAGGGTTGTTTGTTCCTGCAATGCAGAGCGGCAGTCTCTACATGGTGGTCGGCCTGCTGTTCATGATGGGCCTGACACTCTATGGGCCGGACTCGATGATCAGCGGCTCGGCGGCCATTGATTTCGGTAGCAAGGACGGAGCGGCCTCATCCGCAGGTTTCGTCAACGGTTGCGGTTCGATAGGGGCAATCCTTGGCGGCTTGCTGCCCGGTTACTTCGACACAATTACCGTATTTCTGGTGTTCACCGGCGCTGCACTGTTGGCCAGCTTGATGTTGATTCCGTTCTGGAACAGCCGTCCGAAAACAGTGGAAAAACAACAGTCAGTCTCGATGCCCGTACAACCGGTCGTTGTCGGCACCAACCCTTGAACTTGTAGTCACCTCATACCTTTTGCTGGAGCGATCATCATGAATTACAAACAACCCGATCAACTGCAAGCCGTGGTTCTGGACTGGGCGGGCACCGTTGTTGATTTCGGTTCCTTTGCCCCGACGCAGATCTTTGTCGAGGCTTTCGCCGAGTTTGGCGTCGCTGTCTCTCTGGAAGAAGCCCGCGGCCCGATGGGCATGG
>NZ_JZRI01000010.1:0-92944 GCF_000952175.1 Pseudomonas sp. ES3-33
TTGCTCGGTCAGCGCTTGCTGGAGGTGTGGTCCGGGTTGCCGGTGCTGTACCTGCTGATCATTCTCTCGGGGTTCGTCGAGCCCAATTTCTGGTGGCTGCTGGGGATCATGGCGCTGTTCTCCTGGCTGGCCCTGGTGGACGTGGTGCGTGCCGAGTTCCTGCGCGGGCGCAACCTCGAATACGTCAAGGCTGCGCGAGCGCTGGGGCTGACCGATCGAAAGGTGATCGTGCGGCACATCTTGCCTAACGCCATGAATGCGACTTTGAGCTATCTGCCGTTTATCCTGACCGGCGCGATTTCCACGCTGACGGCCCTGGACTTCCTCGGTTTTGGCATGCCCGCCGGGAGTGCATCCCTGGGCGAACTGATTGGCCAGGGCAAACAGAACCTGCAGGCACCCTGGCTTGGGCTGACGGCGTTTTTCACCCTGGCACTGATTCTTTCCTTGCTGGTTTTTATCGGTGAGGCATTGCGCGATGCTTTTGATCCGCGATCTTGAATGACGGACCGTTGATATGAGTAACCTGATCGAAATCCGTGACCTCTGCGTGGCCTTCAGCGGCCAGACCGTGGTGCGCAATCTGTGCCTGGACATTCGCCCCGGCGAATGCCTGGCACTGGTAGGCGAGTCCGGCTCCGGCAAATCGGTGACCGCGCATTCGATCCTGCAACTGCTGCCCGAGACCGGCACCGAGACCACCGGCAGCATCCGCTATCATGGCAAAGAGCTGCTCGGCGCCGACCCCAAGGTGCTGCGCGAATTGCGCGGCAACCGGATAGCGATGATCTTCCAGGAGCCGATGACGTCGCTCAACCCCCTGCACAGCATCGAGAAGCAGATCGGCGAAGCGCTCCTGCTGCACAAGGGCCTGACCGGCAAACCGGCCCAGGCACGTATCCTCGAGTTGCTGCACCTGGTGGGCATTCAAAAACCTGCGGAGCGGCTCAAGGCCTACCCGCATCAACTGTCCGGGGGGCAACGGCAACGGGTCATGATCGCCATGGCCCTGGCCTGCGAACCGCAGCTGCTGATCGCTGACGAGCCCACCACCGCGCTCGACGTCACGGTGCAGCGCAAGATTCTGCTACTGCTCAAATCCCTGCAGCAGCGCCTGGGCATGTCCCTGTTGCTGATCAGCCACGATTTGAACCTGGTGCGCAGCATCGCCCAGCGCGTGTGCGTGATGAAGGCCGGGGAGATCGTCGAACAGGCGCCCTGCGAAACCCTGTTCAACGAACCGAAACACCCCTACAGCTGCGTCTTGTTGAATGCCGAGCCGGAAGGCGAAGCATTGCCCCGGGACGAGCGCGAGAATGTGCTGGAAGTCGATGACTTGAACGTCAAGTTCCTGCTCGGTAGCGGGCTGTTCCAGCGCAAGACCTACCTGCACGCCGTCGATGGCATCAGCTTGAACATCCAGCGCGGCAAGACCCTTGGCATAGTCGGCGAGTCCGGTTCGGGCAAGTCGACATTGGGCCAGGCGATCCTTCGCCTGCTCGACTCCGAAGGCAGCATCCGCTTTCAGGGCGCGGCGCTGGACGGTCTCACGCAAAAACAGCTAAGGCCATGGCGCAAGAAAATGCAGGTGGTGTTCCAGGACCCCTTCGGCAGCCTGAGCCCTCGCATGTCGGTGGCGCAGATCATCAGCGAAGGTCTCGAAGTGCACAGCCAACTGAGCGCTGATGAATGCCAGGCCGAGGTGATCCGGGCGCTGGAAGAAGTCGGCCTGGACCCGCAAAGTCGCCATCGTTATCCCCACGAGTTCTCAGGCGGCCAGCGCCAACGTATCGCCATTGCCCGGGCGCTGGTGCTGAAACCGGCGCTGATCCTGCTCGACGAGCCGACCTCGGCACTGGATCGTACCGTGCAAAAACAAGTGGTCGCCCTGCTGCGTCAGCTCCAGGAAAAACATGGCCTGACGTACCTGTTCATCAGCCACGACCTGGCCGTGGTTCGCGCGCTGGCCCACGATATGATCGTGATCAAGGACGGCAAGGTGGTGGAACGCGGGGCCAGCCATGAGGTGTTCGATTCACCGCAGCATCCGTATACCAAGGAGTTGCTGGCCGCGGCGCTGCTTGGCGGGCCCCCATCATGAACACCACCGAAAGCCTCAAGGACTACCAGCGCGTGCGCCTGCTGGCGATCCGCTCGCTGTTCGAGATCATCGAGCAATCGAGCGAAGGCACGGTCATCGTCGACCGCGATGCCAACATCGTCTGGATGAACGAGCGCTACGCCCGCCGCTTTGGCCTGGAATCGGCTGAAGTGGCTATCGGCAAGCCATGCGAAAGCGTGATCCCCGGCAGTCTGCTGCGCGAGGTGGTGCGCACCGGCCGGCCGATCCTGCTCGACATGCAGGACACCCCCAAGGAGCCCCTGGTGGTCATGCGCCTGCCTATCCATGACGATACCGGTGTGGTGATCGGCGCCATCGGCTTTGCGCTGTTCGACGAGTTACGCAGCCTCTCGCCCATGCTCAAGCGCTACATGAGCATGCAAGAGGAACTGGCCTCGACCCGCTCGTTGCTGCGGGCACGCCAGAGCAAGTACAACTTTGCCCACTTTATTGGCACCAGCACCGCGACCCTCGAAGTCAAGCGCCGTGCCCGACGCGGTGCCAGCGCCGATTCTCCGGTGTTGCTGCTCGGCGAAACCGGCACCGGCAAGGAACTGCTCGCCCAGGCGATCCAC
This sequence comes from Pseudomonas sp. ES3-33, assembly GCF_000952175.1. NCBI lineage: Bacteria > Pseudomonadati > Pseudomonadota > Gammaproteobacteria > Pseudomonadales > Pseudomonadaceae > Pseudomonas > Pseudomonas sp. ES3-33. Next base: position 2,698 of record NZ_JZRI01000010.1, read on the forward strand.
GGCGCGTCACCCCGGGCCCACAAAGCCTTTGTCAGCATCAACAGCGCGGCCATCCCCGAAGCACTGCTGGAAGCCGAATTCTTCGGCACCGCTCCCGGTGCGTTTACCGGCGCAGACCGCAAGGGTCGCATCGGCAAGCTGCAATTGGCGCAAGGAGGCACGCTGTTCCTCGACGAGATAGGCGACATGCCCCTGCCCCTGCAGAGCAAGTTGCTGCGCGTGCTTCAGGAGAAGGAGTTCGAGCCAGTGGGCTCCAACGAAATGATCCAGAGCGATGTGCGCGTCATCGCGGCGACTTCCACGGACCTGGAAGCGGCGATCAAGCGCGGCGAGTTTCGTGCCGACCTGTATTACCGCCTCAATGTCTTGCCGATCCATGTGCCGCCGTTGCGTGATCGCCCAGGCGACCTGCCAGCCCTGAGCGAGGCGATCCTTGAAGAGCTGCGCAGCCAGCATGAACTCAACCAAGAGGCCCTGGCGCTGTTGGCGCAACACGCTTGGCCGGGCAACATTCGTGAATTGCGCAATGTGCTGGAGCGGGCGGCATTGCTCAGTGATGATCTGATCCTCGACGCCCAGGAAATACGGGCGGCAATCGGCACGTTGACCCCGGTGGAGCGTGCGGCGCCACCGGTGATCGTGACAGCTGCGCATGAGACGTTCAGCCAGGCGCGGGAGCGTTTTGATCGACAACTGATTGAATCAGCCCTGGCGCAATGTAGCGGCAAGGTCATTGATGCGGCAGTACTGCTGGGGTTGGGGCGGTCGACGTTGTACAAGAAGATGGTCGCTTTGGGGATTGCCGAGTCTCCAATATGAGACATGGGTCTCTATTGGTAGATAGACCCTCATCGCGGGCACGCCTTGCTCCAACAGGTGCGAGGCCTAGCACAACTTTTGCAGTCTTCAGGGTTCTGTAGGAGCAAGGCTTCCCCTCGATGGCTCCCCCACAGCCGAAGCAATTCTCCAATCCGAGACAAAAACCTTCACGCCAATCTCAATGAAACAACATTTTCCTTATATTTCAATGAGTTGTACCACTGGCACGAAACTCGCTAAAGCGTCTCCTACGAAGCCTCACCCAAAAAAATAACAATTCAGGAGACACACCATGAGTGTGATCATCGCCTTGGCAGCCCTGGCGCTGCTAATGCTGGCCGCCTACCGCGGCTACAGCGTCATCCTCTTCGCCCCTATCGCCGCCCTCGGCGCCGTCCTGCTCACCGACCCTTCCGCCGTTGCACCTGCCTTCACCGGCGTGTTCATGGAAAAAATGGTCGGTTTCATCAAACTGTACTTTCCGGTATTCCTGCTCGGTGCGGTGTTCGGCAAGCTGATCGAGCTGTCCGGCTTTTCGCGCTCTATCGTCGCCGCAGCGATCCGCATGCTCGGCACCCGCCAGGCGATGCTGGTGATTGTGATGGTGTGCGGGCTGCTGACGTATGGCGGCGTGTCGCTGTTTGTCGTGGTGTTCGCGGTCTACCCGTTCGCCGCCGAAATGTTCCGCCAGAGCAATATCCCCAAGCGCCTGATCCCGGCAACCATCGCCCTCGGTGCCTTTTCGTTCACCATGGACGCGCTGCCCGGCACTCCGCAAATCCAGAACATCATCCCCAGCACCTTCTTCAACACCACCGCATGGGCAGCGCCCTGGCTGGGATTGATCGGTTCCATATTCGTGGTGTGCGCCGGCATGCTGTTCCTGCAGCGCCAGCGCAACAAGGCCCAGCGCGCGGGCGAAGGCTATGGCACCGAGCTGCGCAACGAGCCGGAGACAGCCGAAGACATCAAGCTGCCAAACCCCTGGATCGCCCTGTCGCCACTGTTGGCCGTGGGCGTCATGAACCTGCTGTTCACTCACTGGATTCCCCAGTGGTACGGCAAGACTCATAGCCTCGCCCTGCCGGGCATGAGCGCACCGGTCACCACCGAAATCGCCAAGCTCACGGCGATCTGGGCGGTACAGGCTGCCCTGCTGATCGGCATCCTCATGGTTCTGGCATTTGGCTTCAAGGCGATTCGCAGCAAGCTCGCCGAAGGCAGTAAAAGTGCTGTAAGCGGCGCGCTGCTGGCAGCCATGAACACTGCATCGGAGTACGGTTTTGGCGCAGTGATCGCCTCGCTGCCGGGCTTTCTGGTATTGGCCGACTGGCTCAAGAACATCCCCAACCCACTGGTCAATGAGGCGGTTACCGTGACCTTGCTCGCGGGGATTACCGGCTCGGCGTCCGGGGGCATGAGCATTGCCCTGGCGGCCATGTCAGAACAATTCATCAGCGCAGCCAATGCCGCCAACATTCCCCTGGAAGTGCTGCACCGGGTGGCCGCCATGGCCAGTGGCGGCATGGACACCTTGCCGCACAACGGCGCGGTGATCACCTTGCTGGCCGTTACCGGCCTGACGCACCGGGAAGCTTACAAAGACATTTTCTGTATTACGCTGATCAAGACCCTGGCGGTTTTCGTGGTCATCGGCACTTTCTACGCCACTGGCATTGTGTGAGGTATTCATGACCACTCTTTCGGGCAAGACCGCACTGGTTACCGGTTCCACCAGCGGCATTGGCCTGGGCATTGCCCTGAGCCTGGCCAAGGCCGGCGCCAACGTGGTGCTCAACGGCTTTGGCGATGCCACGGCAGTGATCACCCAGGTAGAGCAATTTGGCGGCAAGGTAGGCCATCATCCGGCTGATGTGAGCGATCCATCGCAGATCGCCGAGATGATCGCCTACGCCGGGCGCGAGTTCGGCGGCATCGACATTCTGGTGAACAATGCCGGCATCCAGCACGTCGCGGCCGTGGAGGATTTTCCCGTGGAGCGCTGGGATTCGATCATCGCGATCAATCTTTCGTCGGTGTTCCACAGTACGCGCCTGAGCCTGCCCGGCATGCGCGCGAAGAACTGGGGGCGGATCATCAACATCGCCTCGGTGCATGGCCAGGTGGGTTCCACTGGCAAGGCTGCGTATGTGGCTGCCAAGCATGGGGTCATTGGCTTGACCAAGGTGGTCGGCCTCGAAACCGCGACCACCGGGGTGACCTGCAACGCGATCTGCCCAGGCTGGGTGCTGACGCCGCTGGTGCAGAAACAGATCGATGATCGCATTGCCAAAGGCGTTGACCCGCAGCAGGCGCAGCATGATTTGCTGGCGGAGAAACAGCCGTCCCTGGAGTTCGTCACGCCGCCGCAACTGGGTGAACTGGTGCTGTTCCTGTGCAGTGACGCGGGCAGCCAGGTGCGGGGGGCCGCTTGGAATATCGATGGTGGGTGGTTGGCTCAGTAGCCAGGTAGGGCCAAAGTCTGCTCCCTCAGACAATATGCAAGACCTGTGGGAGCAAGGCTTGCCCGCGATTGGATTTCAAAATAAAAAAAGAGGCCAAGCCATGTCCACCATCCTTTGGCAACCCGATGCCGACCGCATTGGCAAGACACGCATGGAAGCGTTTCGGCGCTTTATCAATCAACGCCATCACCTGCATGTCGATGACTACCCTGCCCTGCACCAATGGTCCATCGATCAGCGCGCGGACTTCTGGCAAGCCATTGTCGACTTTTTCGACATCCGCTTTCACCAGCAACCGGACTGCGTTCTGCTCGAAGGCGCACAGATGCCCAGCGCCCAGTGGTTCCCCGGCGCCACGCTGAACTTCGCCGAGCACCTGTTGCGGCGCCGCGACGATGCGGTGGCCGTGGTCGCCATCGCAGAAAACGGTCAGCGCGAACAGCTGACCTGGGCGCAACTCAGTGAACACGTCGCCGGATTGCAGAACAGCCTCAAGGCTGCCGGCGTCGGCCTGGGTGACCGGGTGGCCGCATGCATGCCCAATACCTGGCAAACCCTGGTGGCGATGCTCGCCACCACCAGCCTGGGGGCCATCTGGTCCTGCTCCTCACCTGACTTTGGCACCCAGGGCGTGATCGACCGCTTTGGCCAGATCGAACCAAAAGTGCTGATCACCTGCGCCGGATACCGCTACGCCGGCAAGGACATCGAGCAAACCGTCAAGGTCAATGAAATCCTCGTACGGCTGCCGTCCTTGCAACAGCTGATCGTTGTTCCTTACGCTCGGCCACAGGCGCGTATCGACGACTTCCATACTCCGGCCAATGTCAGCCTGTGGGAAGACTTCTACGAAGTCGGTGGCGAGCCTGATTTTATTGCCGTGCCTTTCGCGCACCCGCTCTACATCCTCTACTCCAGCGGCACCACCGGCGTACCCAAGTGCATCATCCACAGCACCGGTGGCGTGCTGCTGCAGCATGTGAAAGAACATGGCCTGCACGCCGACCTGGGAGTCGGCGACCGGTTGTTCTACTACACCACCTGCGGCTGGATGATGTGGAATTGGCTGGTCTCGGCCCTGGCGGTCGGCAGCGCGGTGGTGCTGTACGACGGTTCGCCGTTCCATCCTGGTCCGGAACGCCTGGTCGACCTGATCGACGATGAACGCATCAGCGTCTTTGGCACCAGCCCGAAGTTTCTCGCGACCCTGGAAAGCAGCGGCCTGAAGCCCCGGCACAGCCACGACCTGGGCAGCCTGAAAACCCTCCTGTCCACGGGCTCGGCCTTGTCGCCGCAAAGCTACGACTACGTCTACCGCGACATCAAGAGCGACCTGTGCCTGGCCTCAATGTCTGGGGGCACCGACATCGTCTCGTGCTTCGTCATCGGCAACCCGCTATTGCCGGTGCGCCGTGGCGAAATGCAGGGCAAGAGCCTGGGTATGGCCATTGAAGTGTGGAACGACGAAGGCCATCCGGTCATCGGCGAGAAAGGCGAGCTGGTGTGTACCCGGCATTTTCCGGCGATGCCGATCGGATTGTGGCATGACGCCGATGGCGAGAAACTGCGGGCCTCCTATTTCAGCCAGTTTCCCGGCGTGTGGGCCCAAGGCGACTACGCCGAGCAACTGGTGCATGGCGCAATGATGATCCACGGCCGGTCGGACGCGGTGCTCAACCCGGGCGGTGTACGCATCGGAACGTCAGAGATCTATCGCCAGGTCGAAAAAGTCCCGCAGGTCGTGGACAGCGTGGCCATCGGTCAACAGTGGCAGGATGATGTGCGGGTGGTGCTGTTCGTGAAACTGCGCGAGGGAGTGTCGCTGGATGAAGGCCTGCAACAACAGATCCGCCAGATCATCCGCGCCAATACCACGCCACGGCATGTTCCGGCGAAGATTGTCGCGGTCACCGACATTCCTCGCACCATCAGCGGCAAAGTGGTGGAGTTGGCGGTGAGGAATGTGGTGCATGGGCAGCAGGTCAAAAACACCGATGCACTGGCCAATCCCGAGGCGCTGGAGCAATACCGCAACCGCCCCGAATTGCACAACTGATAGCCGTTGTAGGAGCGAGCTCGCTCACGATGGTGGTCAACGATGACACGGGAAAACTGACACCCCGCAGCGTTCTCAGGTTTTTCGCGAGCAAGCTCGCTCCTACATGAAAAATGTCACCCATAAGCCCGACATACACCATATCGGTCCATGAGCCCGTCTAGCCCAGGTCAATCCATCAGCCCCCATTCGCCAGAGGCCGGCGCCGCCCCCGGCGTCACCTCCCCATGCAACTTCAGTCGCAAGCGCAGATTGTTCACTGAATCCGCATGCTTCAACGCCTCCTCCTCATCGATCGCCCCTTCGACCACCAGCCCGAACAGCGCGCCATCAAACGTCTGCATCCCCTGCTCGGCCGATTTTTCCATGATGCCTTTGAGCTCATCCAGCTCATTGCGCCGGATCAGGTCGGCGATGGTCGGCGTGCCCAGCATCACTTCTACCGCGGCCCGACGCTGGCCACTACGGCTGCGCACCAGGCGCTGGGAAACAAACGCCTTGAGGTTGTTGCCCAGGTCATGCAGCAACTGGGGGCGGCGTTCGTCCGGGAAGAAATTGACGATGCGGTCCAGTGCCTGATTGGCGTTGTGGGCATGCAGCGTGGAAATCACCAGGTGCCCGGTGTCGGCAAATGCCAGGGCATGCTCCATGGTTTCGCGGTCGCGGATCTCGCCGATCAGTACCACGTCCGGGGCCTGGCGCAAGGTATTCTTCAGCGCGGCGTGAAAGCTGCGGGTATCGACCCCCACTTCGCGCTGGTTGATGATAGAACGCTTGTGCCGATGGATATATTCGACCGGGTCCTCGATCGTGATGATGTGCCCGCTGCTGTGGCGATTGCGGTAGTCGATCAACGCGGCCAGGGAAGTCGACTTGCCCGACCCGGTGGCGCCTACGAACAGCATCAGGCCTTGCTTGAGCATGATGGTATCGAGCAGCACCGCTGGCAGGTTGAGGTCTTCGAAGCGAGGAATGTCGAGCTTGATATTGCGCGCGACGATGGACACGTCGTTACGCTGTTTGAAAATATTGACGCGAAAGCGCCCCACCCCCGGCAACGAGATCGCCAGGTTCATCTCCAGCTCCCGATCGAACTCCAGGCGCTGTTCGGCGTCCATGATGGACGCGGCAATGGCGGCGATCTCTCCCGCCTTGAACGGTTGCTCGGCCAGTGCCTGCAATATCCCATCGAACCGGGCGCTGGGCGGCGCGCCTGTGGAGAGGTACAGATCGGAGCCGTTACGGCGGGCCAGCAGCGTTAACAGTGCAACGATTTCCATGGCAAAAAACACCCGCGAAGCATTCAATTGGACAGTATGACCCCAACAGGCCACCCAGCGTCTACCACCTTGCAAGCATAATAGACGCCGCCAGACCGACATTACTGCAGGACAATTTGATGAACGCATCACCGACCGGCAGCGATGCCCAGGCCTTGATCGCCCGCACCGACTGGAGCCGCAGTGCGCTGGGCGCTGCCAGCACCTGGCCGCAAAGCCTGCGAACCGCCGTGGACATCGTGCTTCATTCGCCCATGCCCATGCTGTTGATGTGGGGGCCAGACCTCACGCAGATCTACAACGACGGGTTTGCCCTGCTGGCGGGCAGCAAACATCCCCATGCGTTTGGCCAACCGGCACATCAGGTCTGGCCCGAACTCAAGGACTTCACCAATCCGATCTATAGTGCAGTGCTGCAAGGCCAGGTGCGCACCTACAGCGAACAGCGCTTTATCTTGCAGCGTGACGGCGTTGATGCGGAATTCTGGCTGGACCTGACCTACAGCCCGATCCGCGACGAAGCCGCGCAGGTCGCCGGCATCCTGGTCACAGCCATTGAAACCAACGAGCGCCGGCGCATTGCCGTGGAGCTCGAGCAGCGCTCGGCAGCCAGCCTCAAGGCCCAGCGCGAAACCGAAGAGCGCCTGCAGCTGGCACTCGCCGCGACAGATGCGGTTGGCACCTGGGACTGGGACATCAACGAAGACCACTTCATAGCCGACACCCACTTCGCCCAGCTGCACGGGATCGACCCGCTGCTGTCCAGCCAGTTACCCATCACCGCCTATCTGCAAGGCGTACACCCTGAAGACCGGGCCACCGTCGCGCGGGGCATCAAGCACGCTATCACCCACGGTACTGAATACGCCGAGGAATACCGCCTGCTGCAGGCTGACGCCCAGGTGCGCTGGGTGTTCGCCCGCGGGCGGTGTTACAAGGATCACCACGGGCGGCCGATCCGCTTCCTCGGCGCCGCCCTGGACCTGACCGAACGCAAACACACCGAGCAGGCCTTGCGCCAGAGCCAGACCGAGTTGCAGCTGATCATCAACGCCATGCCGATCCTGATCAGCTACGTGGATCGCGAGGAGCGCTTTCGCCTGAACAATGCCGCCTACCTCGACTGGTACGGCCGCACGCCCCAGGAACTTTACGGGCGCACGATCCGCGAAGTACTCGGCGAGGAAGCCTACGCATTGCGCGCCACGCACATTGCCGACGCCCTGAACGGCAAGACCTGCTGCTTCGGCATCGACACTCGCCACCGTGACGGCAGCTACCGGCATGCCCTGATGAACTACCTGCCGCGCCATGGTGCGGACGGTGCGGTGAACGGTTTCTACATTTTCGTGATTGACGAAACCGAGCGCAAAAACACCGAGGAGGCGCTGCGCAACCTCAATGAAACCCTGGAAGAGCGCGTGGCCGCCCGTACCCGACAACTGGCCGAAACCAACCAGCGCCTGCAAAACGAAATGTTTGAACGCGAACGCGCCGAAGACGCCTTGCGCCATGCACAGAAGATGGAAGCGGTGGGTCAGCTCACCGGCGGCATTGCCCATGACTTCAACAACATGTTGACCGGGATCATCGGCAGCCTCGACCTCATGCAACGCTACATCGCTGACGGGCGTGCCGCCGAGATCGGCCGGTTCACCGAAGCGGCCGTGTCGTCGGCCAACCGCGCCGCCGCCCTGACCCACCGCCTGCTGGCCTTCTCCCGACGCCAGTCGCTGGATCGCAAGCCGTTGAACGCCAACGACCTGGTCCACTCCCTGGAAGATCTGCTGCGCCGCACCAAAGGCGATCACATCGAGCTGCGCCTGCAGCTGACTGAAGACGCATGGCCGGTCAGCACCGACGTCAGCCAGCTGGAAAATGCCCTCTTAAACCTGGTGATCAACGCCCGCGATGCCATGCCGGACGGCGGTGAGCTGCTGATCGAGACGGCCAATGTCTACCTGGAAGACAGCGACATTAACACCCTGGAACCGCTCAAGGCCGGGGATTACCTGATGATTGCCGTCAGCGATAACGGCACCGGGATGACACCTTCGGTACTGGCCAAGGCCTTCGACCCGTTCTTCACCACCAAGCCGATTGGCCAGGGCACAGGCCTGGGCCTGTCGATGATCTACGGGTTTGCCCAGCAGTCCGGCGGGCATGTCCATATCGACAGCGTGCCGGGCCAGGGCACCTGCGTGCGCCTGTACCTGCCTCGCCTGCAAGACATGGAGCAGCCAGACACCCTGCTGCCCTTCACAGGCGAAGCGCCGGCGGCCAATGCCGGTGAGACCGTGGTACTGGTCGAGGATGATCCGGCGGTGCGCATGCTGGTGCTGAACCTGCTCAAGGAGCTCGGTTACCAGGCCCATGAGGCTCGGGATGCGATCGAGGCCCTGCCCTTGCTGGAGTCGGACGCGCGGGTCGACCTGCTGGTGACCGATGTCGGCCTGCCGGGCATGAACGGACGGCAACTGGCGGAAATCGCCCGTCAGCGCCGGCCCGGCCTGAAGGTGCTGTTCATGACCGGTTACGCGGAAAAAGCTGCCGAACGCCAGGGTTTTCTCGAGCAAGGGATGGACATGGTGGCCAAGCCGTTTTCGATCGACCTGCTAGCCAACAAGATTCGCGCGATGCTCGGTCAACCGGGGTAAGTTGAGGCATAATCGCCCGCCCCGCGCTGGCACCCGCCCAGCCACCACCGTTGCAAGGTACTTCCAATGAAAGCTCAAGCCCGCCATATCCTGGTGAAAACCTCGGAAGAAGCCGAGCAGCTCAAACAGCGTATCGCCAAGGGCGAAGCCTTCGATGTGCTGGCCAAAAAATACTCCACCTGCCCGTCCGGCAAACGCGGTGGTGACCTGGGTGAAGTGCGGCCCGGACAGATGGTCGGGGTGATAGACGCAGTGATTTTCAAGAAGCCATTGCGGGTGGTGCACGGGCCGATCAAGAGCAAGTTCGGTTATCACCTGGTGCAGGTATTCTACCGCGATTGATCCTGCGGCCACTGTGGGAGCAAAGCGTGCTCGCGATTGCCGCACCTCGGTCTTGACTGTTAAAAACAGGTTTCCATGGTCTCGATGACATTCAACTGCTCATCCACCAGACACCCTACCCGCCACTTGTCGAACGTCAGGCATGGATGGGAAGTGCCGAAGGAAATGATGTCCCCCACCCGCAGTTCAACCCCGGGCGCCACGGTCATGAACGCATGCTGGTCCATGACCGCAGTCACTTTGCAGGCACCCACGTCGTCGCCCACTGCAGGCACCACCCCCGGCCGGTAACGCCGCAACGGGACCGGCAGTCCGGCGTCATAGGCGACGTCGCGCTTGCCCAGGGCAATCACCGCAAACCCCGGCTCCGGCAGCGACTGCACGTGGGCCCAGACTTCCAGTGCCGGGCGCAGGCCTTCGTGCAAGTCGCTGCGACGCTCGAGCACGCAGCACTGCGCCTCTTTGTAGATGCCGTGGTCGTGGGCCACATAGCTGCCAGGACGCAGCACACTGAGAAAGCGTCCGGCGGCATTCTGCGCCTCGAACGATTCGGCAATCAGGTCGTACCAGGCCGACCCCGAGGCCGTGATGATCGGCTTGGCGATGGCGAATGCGCCGCTGTCCTGCAACTGGACCGCCAGGCGCACCAGGGAGGTGGCGAACGCGCGAATTCCGCTCTCGGCATGATCACCGTGGATCACACCTTCGTAGCCTTCGATACCGGTCAGTGCCAGTGCCGGTTGCGCACAGATGGCTTTGGCCAGATCAAGCACTTCCTGTTCCGTGCGGCAGCCACACCGGCCGCCGACCACACCATATTCGATCATCACGTTCAGGCGCACACCGCGCGAGGCGAAGTAGCCACCGAGGTCGGCGACGTTATCCGGATGATCGACCATGCAGTGAAAATCAAAGCCCGGGTCTGCCAGCAGATCCGCGATCAACGCCATGTTCGGCGTGCCGACCAGTTGATTGGCCATGAGTATCCGCCGCACGCCATGGGCGTAGCCGGCACGGGCCTGGGTTGCGCTGGCCAGGGTAATGCCCCAGGCGCCGGCATCCAGTTGGCGGCGAAACAAAGCCGGCGTCATGCTGGTTTTGCCATGGGGGGCGAGCTCGGCGCCGCTGTTGCGCACAAAATCCTGCATCCAGCGAATGTTGTGTTCCAGCGCTTCCCGGTGCAAAACCAGGGCCGGCAGGCTGACGTCGCGCACCAGGCTGGCGCCGGTGGAGGCCGCACCTTTTTCCACGGCGACGTTGATTGGGGCAGTAGTCATGGTCGAACTCCTCGGATTTCGCGACGTCACACAGCCGCTGTCCTGCATTCGGTGACGATTCAGGCTTTTTTCCTGTAGGCCACGCAATCAATCTCAACCTTGCAGTCGACCATCATGTTCGCCTGCACACACGCCCGGGCCGGGGCATGCTCAGGGCTGAAGTACTCGGAAAACACCTTGTTGAAGCTCCAGAAATCCCGCGGGTCTTCCAGCCACACACCGGTACGAACCACGTCCTTCAGGCCATAACCGGCCTCTTCGAGGATCGCGACCAGATTCCTCATGGTCTGGTGAGTCTGCTCGACGATACCGCCGACGATGATCTCGCCATCCAGCGCCGGGACCTGGCCAGACACGTACAGCCAGCCATCGGCCTCCACGGCGCGGGCGAAGGGCCGCGGCTGGCCGCCGCCTGCAGTGCTGCCGGTGCCGTATCGAGTGATGCTCATGGGTATTTCTCCTGGTCTGGATGCTGGGTGCTGGGTGCGCCGATTCTGAACGTGCGCCAGCTGAGAGATTAAATCGCAAGCAGGCTCGCTCCTACAGGAAATTGTGATCGATCACAAAATCTGCGGGAGCGAGCCTGCTTGCAATGAGGCCTTCAAGGGCCCGGCAAGATTAAACGCTGCGAGGCACCAGCAACACGCGCGTCACCCGGCGCTCCTCAACGGCCATCACGGTCATCCGCCAGCCGTCCCACTCATGACTGTCACCGATGACCGGCAGGCGATCCAGCACACTCACCACCAGGCCGGCCAGGGTCTGATAGTCCTCGGTGGGTTCTGCCGCGAAACCAGTGCGCTGGCGCACCCGCATCAGGTTCAAGGCGCCGCTGACGATGAACCCGCCATTGTCCTCAATCACGTCCGGGCCTTCGATTTCACTGGCGTCAGGCAACTCACCGGCAATCGATTCCAGGATGTCGGTCATGGTCAGCAAACCGACGAAGTCACCGAACTCATTGACCACGAAGGCAATGTGAGTCGAGGCCTTGCGCATCTGCTCCAGGGCATTGAGGATCGAATAGCTGTCCAGCAGGTTGATAGTCTTGCGCGCCAGGTGTTCAAGGTCCGGCTCGTTGCCGGCCAGGTATTCCTTGAGCAATTCCTTCTTGTGCACAAAGCCCAGGGGCTCGTCCACCGCGCCGTCGCGAATCAGCGGCAGGCGCGAATAGGACGAGTGCATCAGCCGCGCGCGAATGGCTTCGGCGTCATCCGCCAGGTCGATGTGATCGATGTCGGCACGGACCGTCATCAAGGTGCGGATCGGCCGCTCGGCCAACTGCAATACACCGCTGATCATCACCCGCTCGCGCCGGTCGAATAGCGCTTCACTCGGTGCCTCGCCATTGTCCAGCAGGTCGGCGATCTCGTCGTCGACCTCCTCCGCTGCCAGCGTGCGCCCGCCCAGCAAACGCATCACGGCATGCGCGGTGCGTTCGCGAATCGGCCGCACGCCCTGCACCGAGCGTTTGCGACGAGCGCGTGCGATCTGGTTAAAGACCTCGATCAGGATCGAGAAGCCGATGGCCGCGTACAGGTAGCCTTTCGGAATATGGAAGCCCAAGCCTTCGGCGGTCAGCGCGAAGCCGATCATCATCAGGAAGCCCAGGCACAGCATGATCACTGTCGGGTGCGCGTTGACGAAGCGGGTCAGCGGCTTGCTGGCGACGATCATCAGGCCAATGGAAATGATCACGGCGATCATCATCACCGCCAGTTCATCAACCATACCCACGGCGGTGATCACCGCGTCCAGGGAGAACACCGCGTCGAGCACGACGATCTGCGCCACGATTGGCCAGAACATCGCGTACGCCGTATTGGACGTGCGCTCGCCGACATGGCCCTCGAGCCGCTCGTGCAGTTCCATGGTGGCCTTGAACAGCAGGAATACACCACCGAACAACATGATCAGGTCGCGGCCGGAGAAGCTCTTGTCGAACACCTCGAACAGCGGCTGCGTCAGGGTCACCAGCCAGGAAATACTGGCCAGCAGGCCCAGGCGCATCAACAACGCCAGGGACAAACCGATGAGCCGGGCGCGGTCGCGCTGCTCGGGGGGCAGTTTGTCCGCCAGAATCGCGATAAACACCAGGTTATCGATACCCAGTACCAGTTCCAGCACAATCAGGGTCAACAGGCCCAGCCACGCGGTGGGATCAGCAATCCATTCCATGAAAATCTCTCTACCTCTTCAGTTGATTCAGAATGCCAGGCACGGCAAAGCGCGGCGCACAGGCCGTGAAAATACTTGGGAAATGGATATCTGGGGGCGGAAGACTGGGTGCTTCGCGTGCATCAAGACTGCGCGGCGGCGCCGGGCGATCGGGTAACTGGGAGGCTCCGAGAGGGTGTTCATGCAATTCCTGCGGGAAAATAAGGATTCCAAGCGTACAGCGGAATCCTATTTTTCCTACACATGGAAATCATTACAAAATCTGTAGGAGCGAGCTTGCTCGCGAAAAACCTGAGGGCGCTGCAGGGTGACAGGCTTGCCGCGCTATCGTTGACGACCATCGCGAGCAAGCTCGCTCCTGCAACGAATCTGCTCGATGTACCGGCCCACCGCCGCAGACTTTTCAAACCGCCGATAGATCAAGGACAACCACGAACTCGCCTCACAGCCGTCAATCTGCCGATACCAGACACCGGGCAAACCCACATGGCCGACCACCGATTCCGGCACTACGGCCACGCCCTGCCCCAGGGACACCAGCGCCAGCACCGCCACCAATCCACCCGGTTGGGCCCCCAGTTTTGGCGCAAAGCCGCCCTCGGCAGCCACCTGCAACGTACCGCTGATCTGCTCGGGCAGAATAAAGGTCTCATCCTGCAGTTGCCTCGGGCTGATCATCGGCAACCGGCTTAGCCATGACTCGCCCGACACCGCCAGGACAAAACCTTCGGCATCCAGGCGTACAGCTTCCAGGCCGTCCGGCAACGTCATGGGCGAGCGCACGTAACCGACGTCATATCGTCCATCCAGGACCATCGCCGGTAGGGCGGCCATCGGGCTTTCGCACACACTCACGCTGACGTCCGGATACTCGCGAGTGAAGGCCTGCACCTGTTTTTGCAGGAGCCCGGAATAGACTGCCGAGGCCACATATCCCAATTCAATGTGGCCGATGTCCCCGCGGCCGGCACGCCGGGCATTATTCTGCGCCGCCTCAAACTGGCGCACGGCAGCGTCCGCCTCGGGCATCAGCGCGACGCCGGCCTCGGTCAGGCTGACGTCACGTTGATGGCGGTTAAACAGCCGGGTGCCGAGTTCGCTTTCCATGTCCTGGATCTGCCGGCTCAGAGTCGGCGGTGCGATACCCAGTTGCTCGGCGGCGCGGGTGAAGTTGCGCTGACGGGCGACGGCCAGGAAATAACGAAAATGACGGATATCCATAGGCGTATTAGCTCAAAGGTAACGAAGTCATGGTGCTCGCCTAACGCGGACAGTAGCTGGCAGCCATAAGCTTGAACGACTCCCACCCTAGAGAACAACCGCCATGCTCGTCAAACCCCGGGTCAGCCCACGCCTGACGTTACTTACAGCCTCAGGCGTTTGCTCACTGATCGTCCTCGACACCAACATCGTCGCCGTCACCTTGCCCACCATTGCCCGCGACCTGGGTGCCAATTTTGCCGACATCGAATGGGTAGTCAGCGCCTACATGCTGGCGTTCGCCGCCTTGTTGCTGCCGGCGGGCAGTATTGCCGACCGATTCGGCCGACAGAAAACCCTCCTGTGGGGCCTGGGCATTTTTATCCTGGCCTCTATCGGTTGCGGGGCCGCACCCAGCGCTTTGGTCCTGGACATCGCGCGGGCGATCAAGGGCGTTGGCGCAGCGCTGCTGCTGACCTCGGCCCTGGCGTCCATCGGCCATACATTTCACGATGAGGTCGAACGGGCCAAGGCCTGGGCGTTCTGGGGTGCCTGCATGGGCGTGGCGATGACAGCCGCACCGACCCTCGGCGGGCTGATCACGGAAACCATTGGCTGGCGCTGGATTTTCTACCTCAATCTGCCGGTGGGAGCGTTCCTGATGGTGATGGTGTGGCGCGCTGTTCCCGAATCGCGCGACCCGCAGTCCGCTCGTCTGGACCCTTGGGGGAGCCTGGCCTTCAGTGCCAGCCTGCTGTGCCTGATCTGGGGGCTGATCGAGGCCAACCGCATTGGCTGGAGCAATCCGCTGACCTACGCCCGGCTCATCGGCGGCGCTTTATTGATGGGGGCGTTTGTGCTCATCGAGCGCATGCAGCAAAGGCCGATGGTCGACCTGCAGCTGCTCCGCCATCCGCGGTTTATCGGCGCCCTGCTCGGCATGTTCGCCTACGCTGGTTGCGCCCAGGTAATGATGACGCTGCTACCGTTCTATCTGCAAAACGGCCTCGGCTTATCTGCCATAAGTTCGGGCCTGGGCATGTTGCCGTTTGCTGCGACCATGCTGATTTTCCCGAAGGTCGGTGCACGCCTGGCCACTAAATTTACGCCAGGCACGTTGATGGCGACCGGGCTGGCCCTGGTCGCCAGCGGCAACCTGTTGAGTGCGTTGGCGGTCAGCAGCGCCAGCTACCTGCCCTTCGCCCTGGCGATTGCAGTCACCGGCGCCGGGGCCGGATTACTCAATGGCGACACCCAGAAAAACATCATGGCGTGCGTGCCCCGCGAACGCACGGGGATGGCATCGGGCATGAGCACCACCATGCGCTTCAGCGCCATCGTCCTGGCAATCGGCGTGTACGGTGCCCTGCTGACGAGCCACTCCTCGCAGGTGTTGCACGCCGAACTGACGAACCAGGGTCCGCAATGGCTGGAGCACACTCAAGGTATCAGCTCGCGAGTGGTCGCCGGGGACATGCCCGCAGCCATGAGCCTGCTGCCCGAGGCCGCTCGCACGTTGGTGGAGCCTCTGGCCCGGCAAGCATTCATCAGTGGCTTCAGCTTGTTACTGCTGGTTGCCGGGCTGTTGGCGGGATTGGGCGCGCTGGCAGTCGGCACCTTGATGCGTCATCCGATTCCGGTGCAGAGCGGCTTGTCCCTGAGCGCGAAATAAACAGGGGAGTCATGACCGGCATTGAGTTGTCCTCTTTTAACCCGAGGACAATTCATCGCTCGATTTTTGGAAAACGGAGTACCCCATGGCGAAAATCACCCTTGCCCAGCTACTGGCAACCACCCTTGAACAGGCCGGCGTCAAGCGCATCTGGGGCCTGACGGGCGACAGCCTCAACGGCCTGACCGAAGCGCTGCGCAC
This sequence comes from Pseudomonas sp. ES3-33, assembly GCF_000952175.1. Classification (NCBI taxonomy): domain Bacteria; kingdom Pseudomonadati; phylum Pseudomonadota; class Gammaproteobacteria; order Pseudomonadales; family Pseudomonadaceae; genus Pseudomonas; species Pseudomonas sp. ES3-33. Next base: position 18,845 of record NZ_JZRI01000010.1, read on the forward strand.
CATGGACAGTATCGAGTGGATGCACGTGCGCCATGAGGAGGTCGCCGCCTTCGCCGCCGGTGCCGACGCGGCGGTCACTGGCGAACTGGCGGTGTGCGCCGGCAGTTGCGGGCCGGGTAATCTGCATTTGATCAACGGGTTGTTCGACTGCCACAGGAACCACGTGCCAGTGCTGGCAATTGCCGCCCAGATCCCATCGTCGGAGGTCGGCCTTAATTACTTTCAGGAAACCCATCCCCAGGAACTGTTCAAGGAGTGCAGCCATTTCGTCGAACTGGTGAGCAACCCGGCGCAGATGCCCCAGGTGCTGCACCGGGCGATGCGCAGCGCAATCCTCAACCGCGGCGTGGCGGTGGTGGTGATTCCCGGTGACGTGGCGTTGCAGGAAGTTGACGACGCCTTCAAGCCCTGGCCCGCGCTCGCCCAACCCCGCATCCTGCCGGCGCCCCATGACCTCGATCGACTGGTCGAGCTATTGAGCCAAAGCAAGGCCGTTACCCTGATGTGCGGAGCCGGCTGCGCGGGCGCCCATGATCAGGTGGTGGCCTTGGCCGACGCCCTTGGCGCGCCAGTGGTGCATGCCTTGCGCGGCAAGGAACACGTGGAGTGGGACAACCCGTTCGACGTAGGCATGACCGGCCTGATCGGTTTCAGCTCCGGTTACCACGCCATGCTCAACTGCGACACCCTGGTGATGCTCGGCACTGACTTTCCCTATCGCCAGTTCTATCCCACCGACGCAACCATCATCCAGATCGACCACGACCCGCAGGCCCTCGGGCGGCGCACGGCCCTGGACCTGGGCATAGTCGCCGACGTCAGCGAGACGCTCGCGGCCCTGTTGCCACGCCTGCCCTATCGGGCTGATCGAAGCTTCCTGGAGTCATCACTCAAGCACTACGCAAAAGCCCGTCAGGGCCTGGATGACCTGGCCCAGCCGTCGGCGCCAGGGCGTCCGATCCACCCGCAGTACCTGACCCGCCTGCTCAGTGAACTGGCGGATGAAGACGCGATCTTCACGGCTGACGTCGGCACGCCAACGGTGTGGGCTGCACGCTACCTGAAGATGAATGGCCAACGGCGCCTGCTCGGTTCCTTCAACCACGGTTCAATGGCCAACGCGATGCCGCAAGCGATCGGCGCACAGGCAGCCTTCCCGGACCGCCAGGTGATTTCCCTGTCGGGTGACGGTGGTTTCAGCATGCTGATGGGGGATTTTATTTCCCTGGCGCAACTCAGGTTGCCAGTGAAAATCATCGTCTATGACAACGCCTCCCTGGGCTTTGTCGCGATGGAAATGAAGTCCAGCGGGCTGCTGGATACGGGCACCGACCTGCACAATCCGGATTTCGCGGCGATGGCCAACGCGATGGGCATCCTCGGGATTCGCGTCGAGGCCAGCGAAGATCTGGACGCGGCATTGCGTCGGGCGCTGGCGCATGACGGGCCGGTACTGGTGGACGTGGTGACCGCAACCCAGGAACTGGCCATGCCGCCGACCATCAAACTGGAGCAGGCCAAGGGTTTCAGTTTGTACATGCTCAAGGCGGTGATGAGCGGGCGCGGGGATGAGGTGATCGAGTTGGCGCGGACTAATCTGTTTCGTTGAGGGCCGGTTACGTCCTGTAGGAGCTGGCTTGCCAGCGATGGTCGTAAACGATGACACGGGGCGGCGGGATGAACCGGTAAAGGCCACGAGATTAAAAGATCGCAGCCTCGTTTCTCTCGGCAGCTCCTACAGGGGGACAAGTTCGTCGATGTGGCGGTAGTCGATGATTAACTCTGCGGCCAATTGCTTCGCTCGTGCCAAGCGAATCGGGCCGCGCTCTATGTCGATCAGCAGCCCGGGGCACTTGAGCGACGTCAGTATCGGCCACTCCTTCAACCGCCCATCGGTGACTAGCAATAGCCGCTGTTGCTCGGCGGGCAAGCGCTTTTGCCGCGTAGCCAGCCATTGTTCCGCCTCGGACAGTGCTGCCAGCAAAGGTGTGCCGCCTCCGGCACCCAATTGATCCAGCCAGGCGTGCAAACCGCTGGACGCCTTTAAACCTTGTACCTGCCAGCTCGGGGTCGTACCGCTGGCGGTCAGCAACGCCAGCCGCGCACGCTGGCGATAGGCGTCATCGAACACCTGCGCGAGCAAACCCTTGGCATCACTCAGTGCCTGGTGGCGACGAGTGGACGCAGAGGCGTCGACGATCACCAGCCACAGTTCATGGGGCGAGCGAGTGCGTGCCTGAAATTGCAAGTCATCACGCTGGCGCGGTCGCCCATTGAGCAAGGTGCCTGGCCAGTTGACCGAACCTTCGCGCGTCACCCGCTGCGGGCCTTGCTTGCCGCTGTCGAGATGTCCGGCGCGGGCTTTGGCATTCGCCCCCGCTGCAGATCGAGGGCGAATGCCTAGGGCTTTTTTGGCCAGCTCGGCACTTCGCGGCGAGCGCCAGTCGGCAGTGCCTGGGCGGGCATTTCGCCCCATTGGCCCTGCCCTTCCCCTGGCTGCGAACCTTGGCTTGTGGGTGGCTGGCTGGCTTGCGGCGCGGGTGGTGTGTGTTCGCGCCGACGATGGCGCAAGGCGAACTCGGCAACCGCTTCAATATCTTCTTCGCCTATCCCTTGTGCACCGCGCCAGGCCGCGTGGGCCCGGGCGGCACGCAACCAGACGAGATCAGCGCGCAAGCCATCGACGCCGGCAGCGAAGCAGCGCTCAGTGATTTTGCCCAAGGCCTGGTCATCCAGAGGAATGCTGGCCAGTACACTCCGGGCCTGCTCACAACGCTCGCGCAAGGCGTGCTGGGCGGCTTCCCATTCGGCGCAAAACGCCGCGGGATCATGATCAAACGCCAGGCGCCGGCGAATGATTTCGCCGCGTTCGGTGGGTACAGTGTGGCCACCGAGCGCAACGTTCAGGCCGAAGCGATCGAGCAACTGCGGACGCAGCTCACCTTCTTCAGGGTTCATGGTGCCGATCAGGACGAATTTCGCCGAATGCCGATGGGAGATGCCATCGCGTTCTATCAGGTTGATGCCGCTGGCCGCCACGTCGAGCAACAGGTCCACCAGGTGATCGGGCAGCAGGTTGACTTCATCGACATACAATACGCCGCCGTCGGCCTTGGCCAGGACGCCTGGCGAAAATCGCGCGCGGCCTTCATTCAGTGCCGCATCAAGATCGAGGGTACCGACCAGGCGCTCTTCTGTCGCACCCAGCGGCAGCGTGACGAACAGGCCGCTGGCGAGCAGGTCCGCCAGGCCCCGGGCCAGGGTGGACTTGGCCATACCCCGGGGGCCTTCGATCAACACGCCGCCGATCTTCGGGTCGATGGCGGTGAGGCACAGGGCGAGCTTCAGATCGTCGGCGCCGACCACGGCGGATAAAGGAAAATGCGGTGTTTCAGTCATTAGTCAGTCTCGGTCATGGTCGCAGTATCGCGAGCAGGCTCACTCCTACAGGGGGGGTAATTGCAGTCTCAAGTATCTTCTTCAATGTCCAGCAGCAGATTCTCCAGCGCCTCCTGGTACTCGCCGGGTTCTTTCCACATGCCGCGCTGCTGCGCCTCGAGCATGCGCTCGGTCATGTCGCGCAGGGCATGGGGATTGTGCTCGCGCACAAACTCGCGGGTCGCCGGGTCCAGCAGGTAAGCATCGGCGAGCAACGCGTACTGGTGATCGTCAATCAACTGCGTGGTGGCGTCGAAGGCGAACAGGTTGTCGACCGTCGCCGCCATTTCGAACGCGCCTTTATAACCGTGGCGCTTCACCCCGTCGATCCACTTGGGATTGGCTGCGCGGGAGCGAATAACCCGGTTGAGTTCTTCCTTGAGGGTGCGGATTTTCGGCAGGTCGGGCTGGCTGTGATCGCCGTGATAACTGGCCGCCGCTTCCCCGCTCAGGCTTTCGACGGCAGCGAGCATACCGCCCTGGAACTGATAGTAGTCGTTGGAATCGAGCAAATCGTGCTCACGGTTGTCCTGGTTTTGCACCACGGCCTGGACCTGACTCAGGCGCTGGGCGAACTGTTCCCGGGCAGCCGTTCCTTCGTCTGAACCGCCATAGGCGTAGCCGCCCCAGTTGAGGTAAACCTCGGCCAGGTCTTCGCGGCTCTGCCACAAGCGACCCTCGACCGCGCCCTGCACGCCAGCACCATAGGCCCCCGGTTTCGCCCCGAAAATCCGCCACCCGGCCTGGCGGCGCGCAGCCTCCTGGTCAAGCCCCGCCAGCAACAGGGTTTCCCGCTCGGCACGCACCTTGGCAGCCAGCGGATTGAGGTCGTCGGGCTCGTCGAGTTCGGCAACCGCTTGCACGGCGGCATCGAACAGCCGGATCAGATTGGCGAACGCGTCGCGGAAGAACCCGGACACCCGCAACGTGACGTCCACCCGTGGGCGGTCCAGCAGGCTCACTGGCAAAATTTCAAAGTCGTCAACCCGCTGACTGCCGGTGGCCCACACCGGCCGCACGCCCATCAAGGCCATCGCCTGGGCGATATCGTCGCCACCGGTGCGCATGGTCGCGGTGCCCCAGACCGACAGGCCGATCTGGCGCAGGTGATCGCCGTGGTCTTGCAGATGGCGCTCAAGGATCAGGTTGGCCGACTGGAAGCCGATGCGCCAGGCGGTGGTGGTCGGCAGGTTGCGTACGTCCACCGAATAGAAGTTGCGGCCCGTGGGCAGCACGTCCAGTCGTCCCCGGCTGGGTGCACCGCTTGGGCCGGCAGGGACGAAGCGGCCGTTCAACGCATCGAGCAGACCGCGCATCTCTGCCGGGCCGCAAGCGTCCAGGCGGGGGGCGACGGCTTCGCGCAGGTGGTCGAGGATGGCCGATACTTGCGCCCAGTTCTCACCTTGCGGGAGCGAATACGGTGTGTCAGGCAAATCAAGTTTGGCTGACACTGCGCTCCCACAGGTGGTTTGCACGATCAGTTGCGTGGCGAACAGTTCCAGGCGTTCGCGGGTGTCGCCCGCGGTGCGCCATGTATCATCATTGATGGATTGCAGTTCAATGGGACGCGGCCCGGTCCACGGCTCGGCCAATGCACAGTCCAGCGGATCAAAGCCCAATTCGAACGCCTTCGCCAGCGCCCGCAGCACGCTCGACTGGGCACCGCGTCCATCGCCACGAGGAATACGCAGCAACGCCAGCAAGGTGTCGATGCGCAGCCGACCGCTCGGCGACTCGCCGAAGATGTGCAGGCCGTCGCGGATCTGCGACTCCTTCAGATCACACAGATAAGTGTCCAGGCGCGGCAGCCAGATGGCCGCGTCGGCATCACTGTCCAGCTGTTCGTCCAGCTGCAGCTCTCGGTCGATATGGCTGTCGCGCACCAGTTGCAGGATGTCGCGCTGCAGCTCCCGCGCCCGACGGGGGTCGAGCAGCTGCGCATCGTAGTACTCGTCGGCGAGCAGCTCCAGGTTGCGCAGCGGGCCATAGGTTTCGGCGCGGGTCAGCGGCGGCATCAGGTGATCGATGATCACGGCCTGGGTGCGCCGCTTGGCTTGGGCGCCCTCGCCCGGGTCATTGACGATGAAGGGATAGATGTTCGGCAACGGCCCGAGCAGCGCATCCGGCCAGCAATGCTGCGACAGCCCGACACCCTTGCCCGGAAGCCATTCGAGGTTGCCATGCTTGCCGACGTGAATCACACCGTGGGCACCGTAGGTGTTGCGCAACCAGAAATAGAACGCGAGATAGCCGTGCGGCGGCACCAGGTCCGGGTCGTGGTACACCGCGCTAGGGTCAACCTGATACCCCCGAGCCGGTTGAATGCCGACAAAGGTCAGGCCAAAACGCAGGCCGGCGATCATCATCCGGCCGCTGCGGAACATCGGATCCTTTTCTGGCGCCCCCCAACGCTGCAGCACGGCCAGCCGGTTGGCCTCAGGCAGCGCGTTGAACATCGCCAGGTAGTCATCCAGCCCGAGGCTTTGCTGGCATGGACGCTGATCAATAGTGTCGAGGTCGTTGCTGACGCCGCCGAGCAGTTGCTGGATCAGCGCGGTGCCGCTTTCCGGCAGTTGATCCGGCAGCGGATAACCTTCCTGGCGCAGCGCGCGCAGGATATTCAGCGCCGCCGCCGGCGTATCGAGCCCGACGCCATTGCCGATGCGACCATCGCGGGTCGGGTAGTTGGCCAGGATCAGCGCAATGCGTTTTTCGCGGTTGGGTACTCGGGCCAGATCGGTCCAACGCCGCGCCAGTTCAGCGACGAAATCCATTCGTTCGGGCTGCGCGCGGTAGCACACCACGTCCGACTGGCTGCGCTCGCTGCGCCACGCCAGGTCCTTGAAGCTGATCGGTCGGCTGATGATCCGCCCGTCCAGTTCCGGCAGCGCAATGTGCATGGCCAGGTCCCGCGGGCCGAGACCCTGGTCGCTGGCTTGCCAACCGGCCTCGTTATCCTGGGCGCAAATGGCCTGGATCACCGGAATATTGCGGCGAAACGGCCGGATATGCGGCGCTTCGGGACTCGACTGGGCAAAGCCGGTAGTGTTGAGAATTACCGAGGCGCTGACTTCGTCCAGCCAGTCCTCGACCACCGCCAGGCAGCCGGGTTCTTTCAGGCTGGCCACGGCAATCGGCAGCGGGTTCAACCCAGCCGCCTGCAGGCGCTGGCAGAAAATATCGATGAAGGCGGTATTGGCCGCCTGCAGGTGCGAGCGATAAAACAGCACGGCGGCCACGGGCTGCCCGGCCTGCCAGTCGGCTTGCCAATCGGCTAGTACAGCTGGGCTTCGCTGCGGATGGTAGATCGCCGTGCGCGGCAAAGCCTGCGGCTCCGCCCAGGGGTAGTCGCGTTCCAGCCAACGACTGGCCAGGCAGCGAAAGAAATCCAGGGCATTGCCCAGACCGCCCTGGCGTAGAAACTGCCAGAGCCGGTCGCGGTCTTCGGCGCCCACGGTACTGAGGTCGCTGAGTTCCGGGTCGGGACGGTCATCGCCTGGCACCAGAATCAGTTGCACGCCACGTTCGGACAATTGCACCAGGCGCTCGACGCCATAACGCCAATAGGCGATGCCGCCGTGCAGCGAGATCAGAATCACCTTGGCATGGCGTAGCACTTCATCGACATACAGGTCGACCGAGGCATGATTCTGCACCTGCATCGGGTTGGCCAGGCGCACGCTTGGATAGTCGTCGGGCAACTGTTGCGCGGCTTCGGCGAGCAACGCCAGGCTGGAGTCGCCGCTGCACAGGATCACCAGCTCAGCAGGGGTCTGTCCAAGATCGGCAATATTGTCATCCGAAACGAAACCGCCGGGCTGGGTCCTGAGCAGGTGCATGGCTTATACGCTGAGCGCGGCGCGCAGTTGTGCTTCGAGTTGGGCGGCGTCCAGCTCCTGGCCGATCAGCACCAGGCGGGTGGTGCGCGCTTCATCGGCGCCCCACTGACGGTCGAAATGCTTGTCGAAACGCGTGCCCACGCCTTGGATCAGCAGGCGCATCGGTTTGTTCGCAATAGCTGCGAAACCCTTGACCCGAAGGATGCCGTGCTTGACTACCAGTTGCGTCAGGGCGTCCAGCAGCAGGCTTTCATCCGCCTGGGGCAGTTCGATGGAGATCGAATCGAAGGCGTCGTGATCGTGATCGTCTTCACCTTCGTGGTGATGATCGTGATGGCTGTGACGGCTGTCGATGTGTTCTTCGGAACCGGCACCCAGGCCAATCAGCACGTCCAGGGGCACACGACCGCTACTGGCTTCGATGACCTTGACCGCCGGCGGCAGTTCCTCGGCGACTTCCAGGCGCACCCGGGCCAGGTCTTGCGGGCTGATCAGGTCGGCCTTGTTGAGGATGACCAGGTCGGCGCTGGCCAACTGGTCGGCGAACAGTTCGTGCAGTGGCGATTCGTGATCCAGGTTCGGGTCGAGTTTGCGCTGGGCGTCAACCTGGTCAGGGAACGCAGCAAAGGTGCCCGCCGCCACGGCCGGACTGTCGACCACGGTGATCACGGCGTCGACGGTGCAGGCGCTGCGGATTTCCGGCCACTGGAAGGCTTGCACCAGGGGCTTGGGCAGGGCCAGCCCGGAGGTTTCAATCAGGATGTGGTCGAGGTCGGCGCGACGGGCCACCAACTCGCGCATCACCGGGAAGAACTCTTCCTGGACGGTGCAGCACAGGCATCCGTTGGCCAGTTCATAGACGCGGCCGCTGGCTTCTTCTTCAGTGCAACCGATGGAGCACTGCTTGAGGATTTCGCCATCGATACCCAGTTCGCCAAATTCGTTGACGATGACCGCGATGCGCCGGCCCTGGGCGTTGTCGAGCATGTGCCGCAGCAAGGTGGTCTTGCCCGAGCCAAGGAAGCCGGTAACGATGGTGACGGGAAGTTTGGCCAGTGTTTTCATCGGATGCCCTTTGGCAAGGTGGCGGGCATACGGGACGACAATCGCTGCGACTGAAGCGCGCGCGGGAGAGTTCGCCACCGGATCACCCCGCCCGGTTGTAGTGAGAATCTGTATCGAGGCAGGTCTCCTGGCTGACGGCGTGCCGGGCATGCAGCCTGGCATTCGCTGCGCCTTCCCGCGAACCCGTTGTACAGGGCTTGCAGTGGCGTGGCAGCGAACATCACCGTTCACAGTTGCGGGGGCAGCCGCGGCATTGACCGCGTTCCCTTCTTAGCTTCGGCCAACGCCGAAGAACCTCGAAAGCGCAAGGCTACGCATGGTATCGGGGCGGGTCAATGCTCCTGCGGTAAACACTATCCCCTGCAGGAGCTGCCGAAGGTTGCGATCAGTTGATTGTGTCTGTCAAACAGCCAGATCAAAAGATCGCAGCCTCCGGCAGCTCCTACCGGGGCCGACCCCCAATTGAGAACCTCTGCCAATTGACGCCAAACCCCGCCTCATGCTCTCCTACGCAACTTGTTACGGGTGCCCTTCACAGGGTGAAACGGGAAACCGGTGAATCATGTGCTTTACTAGAAGCTCATGTCAGTCCGGTGCTGCCCCCGCAACGGTAAGCGAGCGAAGAGTCAGATCCACTGTGCCAGCAGTACGGCATGGGAAGGCGACTCTTGCAGGTACAGGCGCAAGCCCGCACCCCTCGCGAGCCCGGAGACCGGCCCGCAACGCATGGCGAACATCAGGTTCGCTGACCAACAAACCCGCGGTGGGCGGGCGCTGTTTGAGCTTCGGCGTGCCCGTTCGCAGGAGTTTTCCATGCGCTCCATAACCCCGCTGACAGACCAGAGGGAAGCGCCATGTCGACCATCAGCACCACCGGTAGCCGTACCACCAGCAGTACCACGACCCTGACCCAACGCCTGACCGCCGCTGTTTTCGCGTCGATCCTGGGCGCCGGCCTGGTGTATTTCGCCGGTTTCTCGCACATTGAGGCGGTGCACAACGCGGCGCACGATACCCGTCACAGCTCCGCGTTCCCGTGCCACTGAGACCTGCCCAGATGATCAAGCGTATCGCGCAAACCGCAGGTTTTACCGGGTTGCTGGCCGCCCTGCTGCTGACCCTGCTGCAAAGCCTCTGGGTCTCTCCGCTGATTCTGCAGGCGGAAACCTACGAACAATCCGAACCTGCCACGGTTCAAATCCACGAACACGCAGCCGGCGCTACCGCAGCGCACAGCCACGACGCTGAAGCCTGGGAACCGGAAAACGGTTGGCAGCGCCTGCTGTCGACCACTGGCGGCAACCTGGTAGTCGCCGTGGGTTTCGCGCTGATGCTGGCCGGCCTCTACACCCTGCGCGCGCCAACTCGCACGTCCCAGGGCCTGCTCTGGGGCCTGGCCGGCTACGCGACCTTCGTCCTGGCGCCAACCCTCGGCCTGCCCCCTGAATTGCCGGGCACTGCAGCGGCGGACCTGACTCAACGGCAGATCTGGTGGATGGGTACAGCCGCTTCCACAGCGGTCGGTATTGCGTTGATCGTCTTCAGCCGTCACTGGCTGATGAAGGTCCTTGGCGTGGCGATCCTGGCCGTGCCACACGTGATCGGAGCACCACAACCCCAGGTGCATTCGATGCTCGCGCCAGAGGCATTGGAAACCCAGTTCAAGATTGCCTCACAGTTGACCAACGTGGCGTTCTGGCTGGCACTGGGCCTGATCAGCGCCTGGCTGTTCCGGCGCAAAAATCCTGATCAATACCCGGCATGACCCAAGCTGGCAAAGTGCCGACGCTGGTCGTCGGCCTTGGCTGCCAGCGTGGCTGCCCTCTCAGCACGCTGCGGGCGCTGCTGGACCAGGCGCTGCAGGCCCACTCTATCGAGCTCGAGCAGATCAGTGCCCTGGCGAGCATTGACCTCAAGCGAGAAGAGCCAGGCCTGATTGAGCTCGGCGTCCAGCTTGGGCTTGAGGTGCAGTTTTTCAGCAGTGAGGCACTGGCCAGGTATCAGGGCCAGCTCAGCCATCACTCGGACATCGCTTTCGAACGTACCGGCTGCTATGGAATCGCTGAAAGCGCTGCCCTCGCCCTGGCCGAACAGTTAGCCCGCACCCCGGCAATACTCTTGATTTCACGACAAAAATACGCCCAGGCCACCCTCGCATTGGCCCGCGCCGTTTAGAATCCCCGATAATCCCATGCCTGATCATGAGCAATCTTCATCTGAAGCCTGCCCATGTCGCTTTTTCACAGGATACGACGATGACCGTTTACTTCATCGGCGCCGGCCCCGGCGACCCGGAACTGATCACCGTCAAAGGCCAGCGCCTGATTCGCAGCTGCGCCGTCATCATTTACGCCGGCTCGCTGGTGCCCGCCGCCGTGCTCGAAGGCCATCATGCTGAACAGGTGGTCAACAGTGCCGAATTGCACCTGGAACAGATCATCGAACTGATCAAGGCTGCCCACGCCAAGGGCCAGGATGTGGCGCGGGTGCATTCCGGCGATCCGAGCCTGTATGGCGCCATCGGCGAGCAGATTCGCCACCTGCGCGAGCTGGGTATCCCTTTTGAGATCATTCCCGGGGTGACGGCCACGGCAGCCTGTGCCGCGCTCTTGGGTGCTGAATTGACCCTGCCGGACGTTTCCCAGAGCGTGATTCTGACCCGCTACGCCGACAAGACGGCGATGCCGGCCGGTGAAGAACTGGCCAGCCTGGCACAACATGGCGCGACCATGGCGATCCATCTGGGGGTCAGCCACCTGCGCAAGATCGTGTTCGAATTAATCCCGCATTACGGTGCCGACTGCCCGATCGCGGTGATTCACCGGGCCACCTGGCCTGACCAGGATTGGGTGGTGGGGACTTTGGCAGATATTGCCGGGAAGGTGGAAGCGAAGGGTTTCCGGCGTACAGCGCTGATTCTGGTGGGTCGGGTGTTGGGCAGTGATCAGTTCAGCGAGTCTTCGCTGTATCGTGCGGGGCATGCGCATCTGTACAGGCCCCAAGAATAGAAGATCAAAAGATCAAAAGATCAAAAGATCAAAAGATCAAAAGATCGCAGCCTTCGGCAGCTCCTACGGGAGGTGCGTTATTCTGTAGGCGCTGCCGAAGGCTCGGGCCGCGTTCGGACGGTCTTTTGGCTTCAGGCATAAAAAAACGGCACTCACGGGTGCCGTTTTTTTGCTTGCGCAGCGAACACCTTACTTAGTAGTAGGCGTTTTCTTTCTGCGTATGGTCAGTCACATCGCGCACGCCCTTGAGCTCCGGCACACGCTCGAGCAAGGTGCGCTCGATGCCTTCGCGCAAGGTCACGTCTGCCTGGCCGCAGCCCTGGCAACCGCCACCAAACTTGAGGACGGCGATGCCGTCGTCGACCACATCGATCAGGCTGACCTGGCCGCCGTGGCTGGCGAGGCCCGGGTTGATCTCGGTTTGCAGGTAGTAGTTGATGCGCTCGTTGATCGGGCTGTCGGCGTTGACCATTGGCACCTTGGCGTTGGGTGCCTTGATGGTCAACTGGCCACCCATGCGGTCGGTGGCGTAGTCGACTACCGCGTCGTCCAGGAACGCTTCGCTGAACGAATCGATGTAAGCGGTGAAGCTCTTTAGCCCCAGCGCCGTGTCTTCAGGTTTTTCTTCGCCCGGCTTGCAGTAGGCAATGCAGGTTTCGGCGTACTGGGTGCCGGGCTGGGTGATAAAGACGCGAATGCCGATACCCGGGGTGTTCTGCTTGGAGAGCAGATCAGCCAGATAATCGTGGGCGGCGTCAGTGATGGTAATAGCGGTCATGGAAACTCCTCGCAGGCTTGGGCGCAGTTTACGCCAATCAACGCGCGGGACAAAGTCCTAGTATTTTTGTCGGGAAAGAGCCGGCGACGGTTGAGCCTCGGTTTTGCCATCAACACGCTGTTTAAGCCACCGATAGCTGGATTTTTCCACCCAGTGGTAGCTGGCCCAGGAGCCCACGGCGATCGCCAGCACGCACAGCACAAACATGACGTAGGGGTTCACGCCATACCGTTGTGCGATAAAACCACCGGCGGACAGCACCAGCACATGCATCAGGTACACCGAGTAGGAACAATCGCCCAATAGCTTGAGCGTTCGATTGTGTTCAAAGAAACGCTCAAGCGCCATGCACGCCATGACCAGCACCGCGCTTGGCAGGCCCCAGACCACAAAGCGCGGTTGCGGGGGCGAATGGTAGATCATCAGCAACGCGCCGCTGATGCCCACCAGTGGCAGCCACAGGCCCGGGCGGATCCAGCCGCGGCGGTACAGCATGCCGATGGCGATACCCAGCAGGAACTCATAGACGATGTCCGAGCGATAGAACTGGCTGACCCAGCCATAACCCGTCCATGCCTGGCACACCGCGAACAATAACGCCCCGACCACCAGCAGCCTGACCTGCAGGCGGAACAACAGCGCCCAGGCGAACAGCACGTAGAAGAGCATTTCGTAGTTGAGGGTCCAGCCGACATTGAGTGTCGGATAAATGCCGTAGCCGCCGGGGTTTTCGCTGGGAACGAACAGCAGGGACAGGAGGAAGTGCGACCAGTCAACGGTCTGGTCTGGTAGCACCGGCTGGGCGAACACCACCAGTAGCGCCATCAACAGGGTGTAGAACCAGTAGGCCGGAACGATGCGAAACAGTCGATACAACAGGAATTTTCCGGGCGGCAGTGCTTTGCCTTCGGTGGACAGAAAGATCACCAGGCCGCTGATCACAAAGAAAATATCAACGCCCACCGCGCCCTTGTCGATGAACATCTGCCCGATCGGGCCACGGGCCTTGAAGTCGAAGAATATCTGCATGAAATGGTGGCAAACCACCGTCCAGGCGGCCAGGGCGCGTAATGCCTGTACAGAAATCAGCATTGATTGCCCTCCGTTGAACATCCACAAACCACCGCAATCGACCTGTGGGAGCGAGCAGGCTCGCTGCCACAGGTACATAAGTGTGCCCTGTAGATCGGACAACGGCGCGCCGACAAAGGTCTATCAAAGATTCTCGTAGCGGTTCATGTCCAGCACGCCCTCTTCCTCCGGCTGGGTCTCGTGCACATAGCGGCTCAGGTCGTGAAAGTACTGCCAGAACTGCGGATGGCTGCGGCGGATGCCCCAGCGCTCGATGATTATCTCCAGGCGGTTGGCGTCCTTGGCATTCTCCATGGCATCAACGAAAGCTGGCACCTGGTCGGCAGGAATGTTGAAGATGAAATTCGGATAGCTGCTCAGCACACCTGGAAAAATCGTCAGGGTGTCCAGGCCGGGTTGATAACGCAGTGACTCGCCCAGGAGAAACGCGACGTTGCTGTGGGCGCGATTGCGCAGCAGGCTGTAGACCTCACGCTGACCGCTGGCACTCTGCACGCGCAACAGGGTGGCTTCCGGCAACAGGTCGATGACCCTCAGCCCGGCGGCCGGGCGCGAGGTCAAGCGGCTCAAGGCTTGATCGGCATTCTGCAAGTCCGGGTCGATGTTGGGGCGCGAGCAATACGCACCGTCACAGCGATTGATCGGGTCGGGGCTGGCGTTGAGGTCGCCGTAGCGGGCCAGCAACTGCCGGGCAAAGTCACGCTTGGGGTCCTTTTCATCGAGCTTGAGCGCAGTGTCCTTGTCGTCGTCGATGCTCTCGTAATCCAGCCACATCTTGATTTTACCGCTGTTCTGGTACCAGTCGTCGAGGTAGCCCTCCCGGGAATCGGCGGGCATCAGGCGCAGGAAATTCTGCTCGGCGCCATTGCGGATCAGGTCGAAATACAACCGCGTCTGCGCCTGGTGCGACACGTTGCCGAACACGTCGAAGTTGACCGCCAGCTGGTAATAGGTGCGTTCCAGCAGCGGATAATCGAACAGCCACATCGTTTGCGGCACTTCGCCAATCAAGCCCTTGGTCACCGACGCGCTGTCGAAATGGCGGAAGATACTCAGCAGCGCATTGTCATTGCCCGCCCACAGCGTCGACCAGCTCGGCGCCGGCGCGTCGGCATAACTGTCGCGGCGCAAGGCTTCGTACTCATTGCGTTTATTGCGGTAGTCGTGCCACAGGGTCAGCACACTGCCGACTTCATCGTCCTGCCCGGGCATCGCCAGCAGCGGCGTGGCCTGGCCGCGATAGTTGGGGTCGGTGATGTAGAGGTCGTGCTCCGGCGCCTGGAACAGTGCCCAGAAGTTATCGCGGATCACGTCGGTGGCAATCTGGCCACGGCACACCGGACCGCGAATAAAGGTGCGCACGAAGTACTCGGCGTTATCGAGCATGAACTGATAGCGCGCCTGGGCCGGGATCGCTTCGAAGGTACTGAACGGGTTGGCCCGCCGTTCAGGGCCATAGCCGGGCAAGGCATTGACCTGCCAGTTACCGGTGTAGAAAAGGCTCTTGACCCGGGCCATCTTCGGCGCGCTCAAGGGGTAGCTGATGTGAGTCTTGTGCACGATTACCCCTTGCACGGGCCGCAGGCGGTAATACACCTGGGTCCCGGGGTCGTCGTTGGGACGCCGGGTCTTGATCAGGTCGATGGGCTGGCCGGTGGGTGCTCGCGAGCGCACCCACTGGAAAAAGTGCCCGGGCTCGCCGTCCTTGAAGTACAGGTGGGCCAGGAACCAGTGTTCGAACAACCAGCGCCCCACCAGGCTTTCCCGGGCACCCGGCGCATTGAGCAGGTTTTCCCACTGCAGCACCTGCAATGCTTCCCGGGCGGACGGCTGCAGGCCTTGCTCATCAATGGGCGCGCCCGAGGCCAGCCAGCGTTGCAGCGTCTGGTATTGCTGGTCGGTCAGGCCTGTCACTGCAAGCGGCATGCCCTCTTTGGGGTGGGCACCGGCGTAGCCGTCGAATTCGCCCGGCATGGCACACATGTTGGCCCGGTTCAGGCCAAGCGCGATCTCCTCGGGCAGTTTGGCATTGGGCTGCAACGGCGTGCGGTGGCCCAGTTCCAGCATCCGCGCCATCAGGGAAGCCTGGCTCGCCTGAGCGTCGAGCACCGAATAGAAGCCCTTCTGCTGCCAGGCCTGCTTGCCGAACGCATCGTAATACAGCCGGGTTGGCGCGGCCGCGCTGGTGCGTTCGCCGTCGTAGACCGGGGTCTTGCTGGCGCCCCGCGCCGCGCCCTCGCCGCTGCCCAGGTTCAACTGACAGGCGGCGTCATTGCAGGCGTGGCAGGCTACGCACTTTTCGGTGAAGATCGGTTGAATATCGCGGGTATAGGAAATGGCCGGCTCCTGCGCCGCAGCGCCCCAGCTCAAACACAGCACAATCATGCTGGTGACGAAGCGATACGACATGTCCCTGGTCCCGATCATGAGAAAACGCCGCGATTCTACCGGCACGGGGCTATCACCAACATGAGCGATATTCATGCAAAACCGGTACATGCTCTAAAAGCGCGCAGGTTTGCTATGATCCCGGCCCTTCGTAATGGTCTTTCCGAGTAGTCCACATGTCCGATCGCAGTGTTCGCCTTCAAGCTCTCAAGCACGCCCTCAAAGAGCGCATCCTGATTCTCGATGGCGGCATGGGCACCATGATCCAGAGCTACAAGCTCGAGGAGCAGGATTACCGGGGTAAACGCTTTGCAGACTGGCCGAGCGACGTCAAGGGTAACAATGACCTGCTGGTGCTGACTCGCCCGGACGTGATCGGCTCGATCGAAAAAGCCTACCTGGATGCCGGCGCCGACATCCTCGAAACCAACACCTTCAACGCCACCCAGGTATCCCTGGCCGATTACGGCATGCAGGGCCTGGCATACGAGTTAAACGTAGAAGGCGCACGCCTGGCGCGCAAGGTGGCTGATGCCAAGACCCTGGAAACCCCGGACAAGCCGCGTTTCGTCGCTGGCGTGATCGGGCCGACCAGTCGCACCTGCTCGCTGTCGCCGGACGTGAACAACCCCGGCTACCGCAACGTGACCTTCGATGAACTGGTGGAAAACTACACCGAAGCGGCCAAAGGCCTGATCGAGGGTGGCAGCGACCTGATCCTGATCGAAACCATCTTCGATACCTTGAACGCCAAGGCCGCAATCTTTGCCGTGCAGGGGGTGTTCGAGGAGCTGGGCATCGAGTTGCCGATCATGATCTCCGGCACCATTACCGACGCCTCTGGCCGAACCTTGTCGGGCCAGACCACCGAAGCCTTCTGGAACTCCGTGGCCCACGCCAAGCCGATATCGGTTGGCCTGAACTGCGCCCTCGGTGCCAGCGAGCTGCGCCCGTACCTGGAGGAGCTGTCGAACAAGGCAGGCACCCACGTCTCGGCGCACCCTAACGCCGGGCTACCCAACGAGTTCGGCGAGTACGACGAGCTGCCCGCGCAAACCGCCAAGGTCATCGAAGAGTTCGCCCAGAGCGGGTTTCTCAACATCGTCGGCGGCTGCTGCGGCACCACCCCGGGCCACATCGAAGCCATCGCCAAGGCGGTGGCGGGATATGCGCCGCGGCAGATTCCGGACATTCCCAAGGCGTGCCGCCTTTCCGGGCTTGAGCCGTTCACCATTGATCGCAGCTCGCTGTTCGTCAACGTCGGCGAGCGCACCAATATCACCGGCTCGGCAAAGTTCGCCCGCCTGATTCGTGAAGACAACTACACCGAAGCCCTGGAAGTCGCCCTGCAACAGGTCGAGGCTGGCGCCCAGGTGATCGACATCAACATGGACGAAGGGATGCTCGATTCGAAGAAGGCGATGGTGACCTTCCTCAATCTGATTGCCGGTGAACCGGACATCTCCCGCGTCCCGATCATGATCGACTCCTCGAAATGGGAAGTGATCGAGGCCGGCCTGAAATGCATCCAGGGCAAGGGCATCGTCAACTCGATCAGCATGAAAGAAGGCGTCGAGCAGTTCATGCATCACGCCAAGCTGTGCAAGCGCTATGGTGCGGCGGTGGTCGTGATGGCCTTCGACGAAGCCGGCCAGGCTGACACCGAAGCGCGCAAGAAGGAAATCTGCAAGCGCTCCTACGACATTCTGGTCAACGAAGTCGGCTTCCCGCCGGAAGACATCATTTTCGACCCGAACATCTTCGCCGTGGCTACCGGTATCGAAGAACACAACAACTATGCCGTGGACTTCATCAACGCCTGCGCCTATATCCGAGACGAGCTGCCGTATGCGCTGACGTCGGGCGGCGTGTCCAACGTGTCGTTCTCGTTCCGGGGCAACAACCCGGTGCGCGAAGCCATCCACTCGGTGTTTCTGTTGTATGCGATCCGCAACGGCCTGAGCATGGGCATCGTCAACGCCGGCCAGCTGGAGATCTATGACCAGATCCCGGCCGAACTGCGTGACGCCGTGGAAGATGTCGTGCTCAACCGTACCCCGGAAGGCACCGACGCCCTCCTCGCCATCGCCGACAAGTACAAGGGCGACGGCAGCGTCAAGGAAGCCGAGACCGAAGAGTGGCGCGGCTGGGACGTCAACAAGCGCCTGGAGCACGCACTGGTCAAGGGCATCACCACCCACATCGTCGAGGACACGGAAGAGTCGCGCCTGTCGTTCGCCCGCCCGATCGAAGTGATCGAAGGGCCGCTGATGTCCGGCATGAACATCGTTGGCGACCTGTTCGGCGCCGGCAAGATGTTCCTGCCGCAAGTGGTGAAGTCCGCCCGGGTGATGAAGCAGGCCGTCGCCCACCTGATTCCGTTTATCGAACTGGAAAAAGGCGACAAGCCCGAAGCCAAGGGCAAGATCCTGATGGCCACGGTCAAGGGCGATGTGCATGACATCGGCAAGAACATCGTCGGCGTGGTCCTGGGTTGTAACGGCTATGACATCGTCGACCTGGGCGTCATGGTGCCGGCGGAGAAAATCCTCCAGGTGGCCAGGGAGCAGAAGTGCGACATCATCGGCCTGTCCGGCCTGATCACCCCGTCGCTGGACGAGATGGTCCACGTAGCCCGCGAAATGCAGCGCCAGGATTTCCACCTGCCGCTGATGATCGGTGGCGCCACTACCTCCAAGGCACACACGGCGGTGAAGATCGAGCCCAAGTACAGCAATGACGCGGTGATTTATGTCACCGACGCCTCCCGCGCCGTGGGCGTGGCGACCCAGTTGTTGTCCAAGGAGTTGAAACCGGCTTTCGTCGAGAAGACTCGCCAGGACTACGTCGAGGTTCGCGAACGCACCGCCAATCGCAGCGCCCGCACTGAACGCCTTAGCTACCCGGCCGCGATCGCCAAGAAGCCGCAGTTCGACTGGAGCACTTACACGCCGGTCAAGCCGACGTTCACCGGTGCCCGGGTGCTGGATAATATCGATTTGAAGGTGCTGGCCGAATACATCGACTGGACGCCGTTCTTCATTTCCTGGGACCTGGCTGGCAAGTTTCCGCGCATCCTTACCGACGAAGTCGTGGGTGAAGCCGCCACCGCGCTTTATGCGGATGCCCGGGAGATGCTGGACAAGCTGATCAACGAAAAGCTGATCAGTGCCCGTGCGGTGTTCGGCTTCTGGCCGGCCAATCAGGTGCGCGACGACGACATCGAAGTCTACGGCGATGACGGCAAGCCGTTGGCCAAGCTGCATCACTTGCGCCAGCAGATCATCAAGACCGACGGCAAACCAAACTTCTCCCTGGCCGACTTCGTGGCGCCCAAGGACAGTGAGATCACCGACTACGTCGGCGGGTTCATCACCACTGCCGGCATCGGCGCCGAAGAAGTGGCCAAGGCTTACCAGGACGCCGGCGACGATTACAACTCGATCATGGTCAAGGCCCTGGCCGACCGCCTGGCCGAGGCCTGCGCCGAGTGGCTGCACCAGCAGGTGCGCAAGGGTTATTGGGGTTATGCCAAGGACGAGACCCTCGACAACGAGGCACTGATCAAGGAGCAGTACAGCGGCATCCGCCCTGCGCCGGGCTACCCGGCGTGCCCTGATCACACCGAGAAAAGCACGCTGTTCAGCCTGCTCGATCCTGAAGCCAGCGAAATGCAGGCCGGCCGCAGCGGCGTGTTTCTCACCGAGCACTACGCCATGTTCCCGGCTGCTGCAGTCAGCGGCTGGTACTTCGCCCATCCGCAGGCGCAGTACTTTGCCGTGGGCAAGATCGACAAGGACCAGGTGCAGAGTTACACCTCACGCAAAGGCCAGGAGCTCAGCGTGACCGAGCGCTGGCTGGCACCGAACCTGGGTTATGACAACTAAGATCTATAGATCGCAGCCCACGGCAGCCCGCACAAGCCCGTAGGAGCTGCCAAGTGAAACGAGGCTGCGATCTTTTGATCTTCAAACCCGGATCAAAAGATCGCAGCCTGCGGCAGCTCCTACAGGTCATCAGGCTGCGATCTGTTCTGCTTTGTCTATGCTTACCTTTCTCACACAGGTGAAGAGGGATTTATGGACGATCCGGTCGACAACAAACCGCCGAGCTTCTGGCAGATGCTACACAGCGTCATGGCTGCGGCGTTCGGGGTTCAAAGCGGGAAGAATCGGGCACGCGACTTCACCCATGGCAAGCCCAGTCATTTTGTCATCCTGGGCATCCTGTTCACGGCGGTGTTTGCCTTGACGTTGTTTGCCATCGTCAAGCTGGTGCTGCACCTGGCCGGCATCTGAGATCGCTGTCAGTGCATCAGGGTGTGCATGCTGAAGGGGTACCGGTAAGCCGCCGGGCGGCCTTTTGCCGACAGGCGGCGGAAGTTCACCCGGTAATCGGTCGACGTCTGCATGGCCAGCAGACGCCGGGCCTGTGCCTGATCGACCACTTGCAACAGGGCAAGCATCTGGTCCCGTCCACCTTGCCGGTTCAGGTCTACACCGAGCTCATGGTCATGCAACTGCACCAGCGCCCAACCCCCAAGGGTAAAGTGCCCGCCCATCAACACGCTCAGGCGTCCGTCAACCTTGGCTTGCAACGCCGAAGGCGAGGTATTGACCGCGCTGAACAGTGCGTCCTTGCCGGGGACCCCGCCGGTCTCCGAATACGCCTGCATCGCGCCGAATGCCATTTCGTCATTGGCTGACCACACCAGGCTCACTTTGGGGTAGCGCTGGAACAACATTCGGGCTTGCTCGTACGCCCGCTGCCGGGTCCACCCGCTGTACACCAACTGGCGCAAGCGTACCTGCGGATGTTCGGCCAGGGCGCGATACATGCCTTGCTCGCGCAAATGGGCAGAGGGCGTAATTTTCAAGCCGGAAAAGGCCAGTAACTCGATCACTTGGCCGGGTGCGGCGGGCGGATGCTGGCGGATCAACTCCTTGAGCATCAGGTAGCCGCCCTCCTCGTCGTTGGGCACCAGGCTACCCAGCAAGTCCGGACGCTCGCCCAGCAGGCTTTTCTGATTGTCGGTCAGGGACGCGTTGACCATGAACAGCTTGACGCCGCTACCCTGGGCCAGGCGCATGATTTGCGGAGCAACGTATTGCTCGTTGACGAAGATCAGGTAATCCGGACGCTGGGGCCCCTGCAATGCCTCACGGGCTTGCACCACGGTCAATTCCGGCATGCGTTCGCTATAGCGCACCTGCAGGTCGATGCCCAAGTCATCCGCCGCCGCTCGCATGAACTGTGCGTAGGTCACCCAGAAGGTTTCGTTGGTGCCACCGGGACTGAGGAACAGCACCGACTCGGCGCGCGCGGCTGAGCCCCAGGCAGCGCTGAGTGCCAGCAATAGAGTGAAACAGTACTTGAGCATTGGTCGTCCGGGCCCCGAAAATCGCCGCGCATTATAGCCAGCGAAGCCCGGAAAATCGGTCTTTACCGCATGTTTTGTCCGACAATCGTCGAAATCAGGCCCGGACGAGGCGGTTTATTGATGACTGACCCAGAACACGGCAGTGCCCACGACCAGGATGATCAGGAACAAAATCGCCCAGGCATCAACCGTACTGTCGGGTTTTGAAGCTTTGGTAGGGTTGCTCATTGCATCGCCTCTTGTCGGTTTTATCGGTGATTGCACGAAGACTCGCTCACAGTTAAGACGATGATTGCCCACACCACAAACGCGGGTTTGCTAACAACGATTCTCGTTAGTCGTTTTGGTTCTTTACATATACTCAAACATCACTTTTGCGCATAACTACAAACTGGTATCTTGCCCCGGCTCCGTTGGGAGTGCGCGGCCGTGCGCGCAGAATTGCCGAGGCAGTATCGGACTTCAGCAAGCCCCACATGCAGCTGGAACCGACCGGCCCAAGCCTGAGAACAGGACTTATATGTACGTATACGACGAGTACGATCAGCGGATCATCGAGGACCGCGTCAAGCAGTTCCGTGATCAGACCCGACGCTATCTGGCAGGCGAGCTGAGCGAAGAAGAATTCCGCCCCCTGCGCCTGCAAAATGGCCTTTACATCCAGCGTTTCGCGCCGATGTTGCGGGTCGCGGTGCCTTACGGCCAACTGACTTCGCGCCAAACGCGAATGATGGCCAAGATCGCCCGTGACTATGACAAGGGCTATGCCCACATCAGCACCCGGCAGAACGTACAGTTCAACTGGCCGGCGCTGGAAGACATCCCGGATATCCTGGCAGAGCTGGCCACCGTGCAGATGCACGCGATCCAGACCAGCGGCAACTGCCTGCGCAATGTCACCACCGACCAGTTCGCCGGTGTCGCGTTCGATGAGCTGATTGATCCGCGCCCATGGTGCGAGATTGTTCGCCAGTGGACCACCTTCCACCCTGAGTTCGCCTACCTGCCGCGCAAGTTCAAGATCGCGATCAACGGTTCGACCTCCGACCGTGCCGCCATTGAAGTGCATGATATTGGCCTTGAGCCAGTGCACAACGCGGCCGGCGAGCTGGGTTTCCGCGTGCTGGTGGGTGGCGGCCTGGGCCGTACCCCGGTGGTGGGCGCTTTCATCAACGAATTCCTGCCGTGGCAGGACCTGTTGAGCTATCTCGACGCCATCCTGCGTGTCTACAACCGCTATGGCCGTCGTGACAACAAATACAAGGCGCGGATCAAGATCCTGGTCAAGGCGCTGACCCCCGAAGTCTTCGCCCAGAAAGTCGACGCGGAAATGGAGCACCTGCGCGGTGGCCAGACCACGCTGACCGAAGCCGAAGTGCATCGGGTGGCCAAACACTTCGTGGACCCCGAGTACCAGGCGCTGGACAACCAGAGCGCGGCCTTGGCCGAGCTTGACCAGCAGCACCCGGGCTTCGCACGCTGGCGCACGCGCAACACCCTGGCGCACAAGAAGCCGGGTTACGTTGCCGTGACATTATCGCTGAAACCTACCGGCGTGGCGCCGGGGGACATCACCGACAAACAGCTGGATGCCGTGGCTGATTTGGCCGACCGTTACTCGTTCGGTCAACTGCGCACATCCCATGAACAGAACATCATTCTGGCGGACGTCGAGCAGAGCCAACTGTTTACCCTGTGGGGTGAACTGCGCGAGCAAGGGTTCGCCACGCCGAACATCGGCCTGCTGACCGACATCATCTGCTGCCCGGGCGGTGATTTCTGCTCCCTGGCCAACGCCAAGTCGATCCCGATCGCCGAATCGATCCAGCGTCGTTTCGATAACCTGGACTACCTGTTCGACATCGGCGAACTGGACTTGAACATTTCCGGTTGCATGAACGCCTGCGGTCACCACCACGTCGGCCACATCGGCATTCTCGGGGTGGACAAGAAAGGCGAAGAGTTTTACCAGGTCTCCCTGGGTGGCAGCGCCAGTCGCGATGCGAGCCTGGGCAAGATCCTCGGCCCGTCCTTCGCCCAGGAAGCCATGCCTGATGTGATCGAGAAGCTGATCAACGTGTACGTCGAACAACGTACCGAAGACGAGCGCTTCATCGACACTTACCAGCGTATCGGCATCGACCTCTTCAAGGAGCGCGTCTATGCAGCGAATCATTAAGAACAACGAAGTCGTCGACGAAACCTGGCACCTGCTGCCCAAGGACTTCAACATCGACGAGATCAGCAACTGCGACGACCTGATCGTCCCGCTGCAGCTGTGGCGTGAACACAGCCGCATGCTCAAGGCCCGCGATGGCGGCCTTGGCGTGTGGCTGGATGCGGATGAAGAAGCGGAAGAAATCGGTGACGACGTGGACCAGTTCCAGGTCATCGCCCTGAACTTTCCCGCCTTCACCGATGGTCGCAACTACTCCAACGCCCGCCTGCTGCGTGACCGCTACGGCTTCAAAGGCGAGTTGCGGGCAATCGGCGATGTGCTGCGCGACCAGCTGTTCTATCTGCGTCGCTGCGGCTTCGATGCCTTCGCATTGCGCGCTGACAAAGACCCTTACGAAGCGCTGGAAAGTCTCAAGGATTTCTCGGTGACCTATCAGGCCGCCACTGACGAACCGCTGCCGCTGTTCCGTCGTCGCTGATGCTGCAAAGGCATGACCCCGCCCGGGACCATGCCTCATTAAGACTGAGCCCTTTCACCTTCAACAAGTGAAAGGGCTCAGTGGCGACAGGGTTACTTACCAGAAGCGTTGTTGAGTCAACCGGCTCCACCAGGTCAGCAGTACCCGGTCGACTGAACCGCTGGCCGCCATGCCGATGCGTTCCTGCAAGCTTTTACGTTCGGCATAGTGCAGGTGGTACAGCTCGGATTTCTTCGCCCGTTCTGCCAGGTACTCGTCGCTGGTCTTGAGTTCGTCGACCAGTTGCAGGTCCAACGCAGCCATGCCCAGCCAGATTTCGCCGGTGGCGACCTCATCGATGGCCAGTTGTGGGCGGTAACGCGAGACGAAGTTCTTGAACAGCTGATGGGTGATGTCCAGGTCTTCCTGGAATTTTTCCCGGCCCTTCTCGGTGTTTTCGCCGAACACGGTCAAGGTGCGCTTGTATTCCCCGGCAGTCAGCACCTCGAAATCGATATCATGTTTCTTCAGCAGGCGGTTGACGTTGGGCAGTTGCGCAACCACCCCGATGGAACCGAGGATGGCAAAGGGTGCGCTGATGATCTTCTCGCCAATGCACGCCATCATGTAGCCGCCGCTCGCCGCCACCTTGTCGATGCACACGGTCAAGGGCACGCCCGCATCACGGATGCGCGCCAGTTGCGACGACGCCAGGCCGTAGCTGTGCACCATGCCCCCGCCGCTTTCCAGGCGCAGCACCACTTCATCCTTGGGGGTCGCCAGGGTCAGCAATGCGGTGATCTCATGGCGCAGGCTTTCAGTGGCGGAGGCCTTGATGTCGCCATCGAAATCCAGCACGAAAACCCGTGGCTTGGCCTCGGGCTTGTTCTTTTGCTTTTTCTCGGTCTTGGCCTGGGACTTGCGCAGGGCCTTGAGCTGGTCCTTGTCGAGCAAGGTGTGCTCCAGGCGTTCGCGCAGGCCCTTGTAGAAATCATTCAGCTTGCTGACCTGCAACTGGCCGGCGGATTTGCGGCGACCCTTGCTGCGCAATGCCGCAAAACTGGCCATGACCACCAGAATGGCGACCACCAGTGTCACGGTCTTGGCCAGGAAACTGGCGTACTCTGCAAAAAACTCCACAGCAACTCCTTCATTACTAAGCGCGGCATGAAAACGCACGCGGGGTGGTTACCAGCATACCCATGCGCCGGCCTGTCGGCCAGCCGCGAAACCTGTGGTAACAGGCCTGGAACGAGCATTTCAAACAAGCGTATGTTTTTTCATTGACAGCACACCGTCATCCCCCATAACCTCGCCAGACCTTCAACGTACCGGGATGAAGCGGACGTGGGCAGCATCTATCTGATTCGACATGGCCAAGCCTCTTTTGGTGCAGACGATTACGACGTCCTGTCGCCGACCGGGGTGCGCCAGGCGCAAATCCTCGGCCAGCACCTGGCCGAACTGGGTATCAGCTTCGATCGCTGCCTGGCAGGCGACCTGCGCCGGCAACAGGATACCGCCACCGGCGCCCTCGACCAGTTCGCCGCCTTCGGGCTGCCCGTGCCGATCCTGGAAACCGATGCGGCGTTCAACGAATTCGACGCCGATGCGGTCATCCGCGCATTGCTGCCTGAAATGCTGCCGCAAGAACCCCAAGCCCTGCACATCCTGCGCAACGCCGCGCAGAACCGCGGCGAGTTCCAGCGCATCTTCGCGCTGATCATCGAGCGCTGGCTCGCCGGCACCTATGACACGCCGGGCCTGGAAAGCTGGCTGGGATTTGTCGAGCGCGTCCGCGCCGGCCTGCACCGCATCCTCGAAAGCGCCGACAACACCCAGAAAATCGCCGTGTTCACCTCCGGCGGGACCATCACTGCCCTGCTCCACCTGATCACCCAAATGCCTGCCCGGCAGGCTTTTGAACTGAACTGGCAAATCGTCAACACCTCGCTCAACCACCTGAAGTTTCGTGGGCGCGAGGTGGCACTGGCTTCCTTCAACAGCCATGCGCACCTGCAACTGCTGAAGGCCCCGGAACTCATCACATTTCGCTGAGTCCGGACTATTGTGACCCTGGCTGTAATCACCCAGCTCTAATTACCCAAGAAAGGATCAAACCATGACCTCCGTAGCTGACGCCGTACAAGCAATGAAAGCCAAGTTCAACCCAGCCGCTGCTGCCGGTCTGGACCTGGTCTTCGGTTTTCGCATCGACGACACCAAGAACTTCTCGCTGATCGTCAAGGACAGCACCTGCGAGCTGCAGGAAGGCGAAAACCCGGACGCCCAGGTGACCCTGGTGATGGACGGCGAAACCCTGGAAGGCATCGTCAGCGGCGAAACCGACGGCATGCAAGCGTTCATGGGCGGCAAATTGCGCGCTGAAGGCGACATGATGCTGGCGATGAAACTGTCCGAGCTGTTCCCGGCCTAAGCGATGGGCCCCGAACTTCGGGGCCGCGCTGGCTGCAAACGAATCCCGCCCTTCAAGGCGGGATTTGTCGTTTTTCGCCCCGGTAAAAGGCCGTGCGTGGATTTGCCGGCTATATTCCTTCTGGCCGCCTGCTTCAGAATCTGGCTGCCAACGCTAACTTGCGATGAACCCAGTCCTGTGGAGAGCACTGCCATGAGCCCACCTGACGACCACGACGGATTTAACCGCCGCCGTGTACTGCAAGGCCTTTCGGCAGGTGCCGTCGGTGCCTGGATCAGCCCGCTGTTTGCAGGGAGTAAAACCATGCCCGACGCCCCCGCCGACCTCATCTTGTACAATGGACGCCTGCACACAGTCGATCGCAAGAAGCCCCAGGCCAGTGCCGTGGCGATCAAGGACGGGCGTTTCGTGGTGGTTGGCAGCGATGCTCAGGCCATGGCGTTGCAAGGTCCCGGTACGCAAATCGTCGACCTGCACGGACGCACCGTCATCCCCGGCCTCAATGACTCGCACCTGCACCTGATTCGCGGCGGTTTGAACTACAACCTCGAACTGCGCTGGGAAGGCGTCCCATCCCTGGTCGATGCCTTGCGCATGCTCAAGGACCAGGCAGATCGCACGCCAACGCCACAATGGGTACGTGTGGTCGGTGGCTGGAATGAGTTCCAGTTCGCCGAGAAACGCCTGCCCAGCATTGACGAACTGAACAAGGCCGCCCCGGACACCCCGGTATTTGTCCTGCACCTTTACGACCGCGCCCTTCTCAACCGCGCAGCGTTGAAGGTCGTCGGATACACCCGGAACACGCCCAACCCTCCCGGTGGCGAGATCCAGCGCGACGCCAATGGCGATCCAACCGGAATGTTGATTGCTCGACCCAACGCGATGATCCTCTACTCGACCCTGGCGAAGGGGCCCAAGCTCCCGCTGGAATACCAGGTCAACTCGACCCGCCAGTTCATGCGCGAACTTAATCGCCTGGGCGTTACCAGCGCCATCGATGCCGGTGGCGGCTACCAGAATTATCCTGATGATTACCAGGTCATCCAGCAGTTGGCTCGGGACAAGCAACTCACGGTCCGCATTGCCTACAACCTGTTCACACAGAAGCCGAAGGAAGAGCTTGCCGATTTCAAGAACTGGACGAGCACCTCTCGCTACGGCCAGGGCGATGACTTTCTACGGCATAACGGCGCCGGCGAGATGCTGGTGTTTTCCGCAGCCGACTTCGAGGACTTCCTCGAGCCTCGTCCCGACCTGCCGCAAACCATGGAACAGGAACTTGAACCCGTGGTTCGGCACCTGGTGGAACAACGCTGGCCATTCCGCCTGCATGCCACCTACAACGAATCCATCAGCCGCATGCTCGATGTGTTCGAGAAGGTCAATCGCGATATCCCTTTCGATGGGCTGCCCTGGTTTTTCGATCATGCCGAAACCATTACCCCGCAGAATATCGAACGGGTCAAAGCGCTCGGCGGCGGTATCGCGATTCAGGATCGCATGGCGTTCCAGGGTGAGTATTTTGTCGAGCGCTACGGCGCCAAGGCGGCCGAACACACCCCGCCCATCGTGCGCATGCTCGCCGAAGGCCTGCCCGTCGGGGCCGGCACTGATGCCACGCGGGTGTCGAGCTATAACCCCTGGACTTCGCTCTACTGGCTCGTCAGCGGTCGCACCGTCGGGGGTCTGGAGCTGTATCCCCAGGGCCTGAGCCGCGACACCGCGCTGGAACTGTTCACCCATGGCAGCGCCTGGTTTTCTTCCGAACAAGGTAAGAAAGGTCAGATCAAGGTGGGACAACTGGCGGACCTTATCGCCCTTTCAGCCGACTATTTCCACATCGAAGACGAGGCGGTCAAATGGATCGAATCGGTGTTGACGATTGTCGATGGCAAAATCGTCTACGGCACTGCCGAGTTCGGCAAACTCGGCCCCCCGCCAGTGCCAGTGGTGCCTGAATGGTCCCCGGTGGTCACAGTGCCCGGCCACTGGAAACCCCTGGCGCCGCTAACCGCACAGGTTCATCAATGTGTGGGCGCCTGCGCGGTGCACGCCCACAGCCATGAGCGGGCGCGGCTGTCCTCGGCTCCGGTCAGTGATTTCCAGGGCTTCTGGGGAGCGTTCGGGTGTTCGTGTTTTGCATTCTAAGCGACGTTCCAGGTCCCCGTGCATGTGTGACGTGCACTGGGGGCGCCTGGCTTGAGAACACAGTTGCTACAATGCCTGAACCTCCCGCACCGGCCGCCCCATGGACATCGATCTCGCCCGCACCTTCCTCGAAATTGTTCGTCACGGCAGCCTCGCCGCCGCAGCGCAGAAGCTGCATGTTACCCAGACCGCCATCACTGCACGGGTACAAAAACTCGAAAGCCAGCTCGGCAGTACGCTGTTTGTGCGCAATCGCGCCGGCGCCCGCCTGACGCCCAACGGCGAGGCCTTTGTGGTGTACGCCAACCAGCTGGTGCAAACCTGGGAAGCGGCGCGCCGGGATTTGCCGCTGCCCGAGGGTTATCACAATGTCCTGCACATTGGTGGCGAAGTCAGCCTGTGTAACCCGCTGATGCTCGGCTGGGCCGGCGAACTGCGGGAGAAGATTCCCGGCCATGCGCTGCGCATGGAAGTCCGCGATGGCGAACATTTGTTGCGCCAACTGGAGCTCGGGCTACTGGACGCAGCTCTGGTGTATCACCCCGAGTACTGGCCGCGCCTGCAAGTTGAGCAGGTACTGGAAGAAAAGCTGATTCGGGTTCGCCTGGTGGCCAAACCCGACCCTTACGTCTATATCGATTGGGGTCCGGACTTCCGCCGCCAGCACGATGCGGCGCTGCCAGAAAATGCCCGGGCCGCCTTGAGCTTCAACCTTGGCCCGCTTGGCCTGCAATACATTCTCGAACACGGTGGCAGCGGCTATTTCCGCACTCGAGTGGTCCAGAGCTACCTGGAAAGTGGCGTCATGGAAATAGTGCCCAAGGCCCCGGAGTTCAACTACCCGACCTATCTGGTCTACTCCCGCGACCGCGATTCGGCGACGCTGCAGCAGGCATTCGATCTGCTACGCGAAGTCATCAAGCGCGATGGTGACTGGTCACAGCGCTGGGACCCGCTGATCTGAGCGCGCGCTGCACCGGAGCATGGCATTTGTGCCGTCGAGATCAATCCGGGCAGACGCCTGGAATCGGCTAATCTGCTGGGGTGACCATCATCCGGGGTGAATGCAGTGAGGCAGACCACCGATCTATTCCGCAGCCGCTACCGCGCTGCCGTGCACCCGCGCTACAACCCCTGGCTGCACGGCGTTTTTGTACTGGTATTCGGACTGCTGGCCTGTGGCGCATTCTGGAGTACTGTGCAACAGGTCCAGCCAGGGGAATGGCTGGCCGTGCCGCTGACCCTGCTGCTGTTCAACGCCGGCGTCTACCTGGTGCACCGTCACCTCGGGCACCACAAAAAAAGCTTTGCGCGAATGTTCTACGCCCGACACGCCGGCGATCACCACAGTTTCTTCACCCCCGGGCACATGAGCTATGACAGCGCCCGGGATTGGCGCGTGATCCTGTTTCCGGCGTGGTTGATCGTGCTGCACACCCTGGTGATTACCTTGCCCCTGTGGTGGCTGCTGTCGCTGATCAATACCAACGTTGCCGGTTTGTTCGGTGGCTGCCTGGTGCTTGGTTACCTCACCTATGAAGTGTTCCATGCCTGCGAACACTTGCCGCCGAGCAACCGTCTGACCCGGCTGCCGTGGATCCGCCAGATGCGTCGCCTGCACGAATTGCATCACCGCCGCGAACTGATGCAGGAACGCAATTTCAACATTGTCTTGCCCTTGATGGATTACCTGTTCGGCACCCTCTACTGGGAACCGGAACACCTCACCACACCCCCGACGAGTAGGCCCATGACCCGCATGCAGCATCAAGTCGACATCGCCGCAAACCCGATTGAGGTGCTCGCCTACGCCAGCGCCGCAACCCGCTGGCCGGAGTGGCACCCGTCGTCCCTGACAGTCGACGGACAGGCCGGCCCGCTGCATGCAGGGTCACGCTTCGAAGAAGACATTCGCGCCGGAGGCCGTGAAGGTCACCTGAGCTGGGTGGTCGAGGAATACTTGCCGGGACGGCGCTGGATTGCCCGCGCCCAGGGCGATAACGGCCTGTCGCTGGTGCTGACCTATGAGTGCGCGGCCCAGGGCAATGGCACACGGTTTATCCGCACCCTGGACTATCAGTTCGAGAGCCTGGCGATGCGCCTGGCCAATCACCTTCTGCTCAAGCACCGCATTGACCGCGAGTCTGCGCAATCCATGCTGGCCTTGCGCGCAATGGCGCAACAGCACCTGGCCCCCACAGGAGCCACTGCGTGAGTCGATCCATAAGGTTTCGTCATGTCGTATTGCTGGTGCTGGTGGCTATTGCGGCGTTCCTGTTGTTGATGCCCACCAAGGTCCGACCGGTGGCCTGGAACCCGCCACCGGCGCCTTCGCTCACCAGTGGCGTCTACGTAGACAATCAGCGCCTCAACGACGTCGAGCAAGTGGGCGCCGGCAACCTCGAAGGCCCGGAGGCATTGCTGCTCGAAGACAATGCGCTGATCACCGGGCTGCACGACGGTCGGTTGATCCGTACCAGCCTCGACGGCAAGACCACCCAGGTCCTGGCCGACACCGGAGGCCGACCGTTGGGCCTGGCGCGACATCCAAACGGCTTGCTGGTGATTGCCGACGGGGTCAAGGGCTTGTTATCCCTGGATGCCCAGGGCCGCCTGATTCCATTGGTCACAGAGGCCAAGGGAGTGCCCTTGGGTTTTACCGACGACGTGGCCATCGACAAGTCCGGGCACTACGCCTATTTCAGTGACGCTTCCAGCCGGTTCGGCTATGGCAGCGATGGTGATGCCATCATCGAGCATGGCGGTGACGGGCGCTTGCTACGCTACGACTTCCAGACCGGCAAGACAGCCGTGCTGCTGGACAAGCTGGAGTTCGCCAACGGCGTCACGCTGGGCCCGGACGACAGCTTTGTGCTGGTCAACGAAACCGGCGCCTATCGCATCAGCCGCTATTGGTTGAGCGGTCCGAAAGCCGGCACTCATGATGTGTTTATCGACAACCTGCCAGGTATGCCAGACAACCTGTCGTTCAACGGCGAAAACCGTTTCTGGGTGGCGCTCTACGCCCCGCGCAATGCCCTGCTGGATGCCTCGGCGCCGCACCCCTTCGTGCGCAAAATGATCGCCCGGGCCATGAGCGTGCTGCCCAAGCCGGTGGAAAAGCGTGGGTTTGCGCTGGGCATGGATTTGCAAGGACAGGTGATTGCCAATCTACAAGATGGGAGTCGCGACAATTATTCGCCCATCACCACCGTGCGCGAGTATGGCGAGTGGTTGTATTTTGGGTCGCTGAAGGCCAATCACATGGTGCGGTTGCCCCTGGCGAAGGCGCTCCAATAATCGGACTATGCAGGAGCCGGCCAGGTGCAGGCTCCTGCTGTCAGGTTAGTTACCTGGCCTGGAGTTGCTGGACGATCTTGTCCTTGACCTGCAAGCGCTTCTCCTTGAGCTTCTTCAGCGCATCATCACTGGGCGCATCCGACTGGGCGGTCTCTGCCTTCACCACCTCCGCATCGGCCTGCGAATACTTGTTGATCAGTGAATCCAGTAATGGATCCTTGGTGCGTTTTTGCTGGATCTCTTCCTTTGACAGTTTCAGGTCCTGATACAGATCGTGGGTCACCGGCATGGAACACCTCCGTTTGTTGATCGGCAGTGAACGCGATCAATTGCGCTCACCAATTGCCAGAATGGCCTCGGTTGGCAGGTTCTGTCGATACCGGGAGTGTCCGTTCGTCGTCCTGGCGCAAACGCGATCAAACCTTTGGCCATTCATCCCCCTCCATTTATTAACGATCAACGGATCGCTCATAAAAACTGTGTGGAGAATGATCAATGGACGGATTCACCTTGCGTAACCTCGCCCTGGCCGTAGCCTTGAGCACCGGTATGGGCACAGCGTTTGCCGCCACTTCCAACGACTTCGTCGACAATGCCGCCGCTGGCGGGATCGCCGAAATCGAGACCAGCCGACTGGCCCTGGAAAAGAGCTCATCGGCCGATATCAAGGCGTTTGCCAACATGATGATCACTGATCATTCCAAAGCCAACGATGAACTTGCAGCGCTGGCGCGCAAGAACGACATCGAAGTGCCGGACACCACGACCTTGGTGAAGAAGGCCAAGGAAAAGATCCTGGAAGTGCGTGATGAGTCCTTCGACGCCGCCTACGCCAACAATCAGGTGAAGGCACACGAGGAAACCATCGAGTTGTTCAAGAAAGAAGCCAATACCGTGACCGACGACAAGGTAAAAGGCGCCACCGAGCTCAAGGCGTTCGCGCAAAAAATGCTGCCAGCGCTGGAAAAACACTTGGCAGAGGCGAAAAAACTGCAAGCTGCGCATCCAGACAAGTAAGGCGCTCCAACAAAAAGGCCGCATCAATCGATGCGGCCTTTTTCATGTGGCCACAACGCGCCTAGCCGCCATCGGTATCAATATCGCCATCGGTGTTATCACCAGGTTTGGCCCGATCCGGTTCAGGCTTGAAGCCCGGGCTGAATTCATTGTCGTTGTCGTCGTGCTGATTCTTCTGATCCACCGCCGAGTCGGCGCTGTCCGGCTCGCTGGTCTGCTGCTGCGAAGCAGAGTTGTCACCGGGGGTCTGCGGGTCAATCGCCGGATCGTTGCGGTCCACCGCTTGATTTTGTTGCTGCGTCATCGAGTCGTCTTTCATAGGTACCTCATTCATCAGTACAGGGCAGGCTGAGACACTCGCCTTATAGCTTCGAATCTGCGCCTCGAACAACGTTCCATCCATGATCACCTACGCTGTGTGAGATGATAAATAACTGCGCAGCACGACAACTATTTCGAACGGCAAATGTCATTGCTTTGCGCCGATCCAAAATTCACGTAATCGGCCAATAATTTCAAGGAGTTCAGGCACATGGCAGCACTGCAGACCAGCACACTCGATGCAATGAAAATCAACCAGAATCAACTGCTGGCTGATTGGGCGCAGCGCCTGGAAGCCAACGGTGCCTCGCGCAACGTCAAGGAACAGGACCTCAAGCAACAGACTGCGCAATTTCTGCAACTGATCGTCGCCGGCCTGGAACAAGGCAATGGTCAGAACGTTACTGCCCCAGGCTGGGACGAGATTCGCCAGTTCCTCGAGAAGCTGTCCCACAGCCGTGCCCTCCTCGGCCAGGACTCCCATCAGACCGCCAGTTTCATCTTCTCGCTCAAGGGTCCGATGTTTGCGATGCTGCAGAATCATTATCAGGACAACCCTGCACTGCTTGCCGAACAACTGTGGGAAGTCTCCGAGCTGCTCGACGCTCTGGGCATGCACACTATCCGCACCTTCCAGAAATCCCGCGAAGCAGTCATCAAGCGCCAGCAGGAAGAACTGCTGGAACTGTCGACGCCGGTGGTCAAACTCTGGGATGGCGTACTTGCCCTGCCAATGATCGGCACCCTGGACTCCCAACGTACCCAGGTCGTCATGGAGTCGCTGCTGCAGCGCATCGTCGACACTGGCTCGGAAATCGCCATCATCGACATCACCGGCGTGCCGACGGTCGACACCCTGGTCGCCCAGCACCTGCTCAAGACCGTCACCGCGATTCGCCTGATGGGCGCCGATTGCATCATCAGTGGCGTACGCCCGCAGATTGCCCAGACCATCGTGCACCTGGGCCTGGACCTGCAAGGCGTAGTCACCAAGGCTAACCTGGCCGACGCGCTGAAACTGGCCCTGACCCGCCTGGGGTTGACTGTCAGCAAGGCAGGTTGAGCCAATGGAACGCATTCCAATTCTGCAAATGGGCGACTTCCTGCTGGTGACCATCCAGGTCGACATGCACGACCAGTTGGCCCTGACGCTCCAGGATGACCTGTCCGAGCGCATCAGCCGCACCTCCGCTCGCGGCGTGCTGATCGACATTTCGGCGCTGGACATGGTCGACTCGTTCATCGGGCGCATGATCGGCACCATCTCCGGCCTGTCGCGCATCATGGACGCCCAGACCGTGCTGGTCGGCATGCAACCGGCCGTGGCGATCACCCTGGTGGAGCTCGGCATGAGCCTGCCGGGCGTCAGTACCGCCCTGAACGTCGAACGCGGGATGAAACTGCTGCAGGATCGAGTACGTGAACGATGAACGTGCGCAGCAGTGGCAGCCAACCCATTCAAATCGAACAGGACGTGGTCCTCGCGCGCCAGACTGCGCGCAAGCTGGCCACTGAATGCGGCATGCGGTTGATCGACCTGACCAAGATGGTGACCGCGGTCAGCGAGCTGGCGCGCAACACCATGGTGTATGGCGGTGGTGGCGACATGGATTGGCAAATCCTCGATGAAAACGCCCGCACCGGGCTGCGCCTGGTGTTCCGCGACGAGGGGCCGGGCATACCCGATATCAAGCTGGCGATGACCGACGGCTGGACTTCCGGGGGTGGCCTGGGCCTTGGCCTGACCGGCGCCAAACGCCTGGTGGAAGAATTCGAACTCGATACCGCGCCCGGCAAGGGTACTCGCATAACGATCACACGATGGGTATGAACATCAGCGGTTCGATGACGCAAGTACTCCCCATCGAAGACACCAGCCAGATCGGTCACGCCCGCCGTACCGCGCAGCAACTCGCCGAGCAGCACGGCTTCGACGCCACGGATGCCGGGCGCGTGGCACTGGTCGCCACCGAACTTGCCAGTAATATCCTCAAACATGCCGCCAGCGGTGAGTTGCACCTGCGTGTGCTGACTCGCGCAGCCGGTGCCGGGCTTGAAATGCTCGCCATCGACCGGGCCAACGGATTTGACCTGGAGGCCTGCCTGGCCGACGGTTTTTCTACCGGTGGTACCCAGGGCATCGGCCTGGGCGCGGTGTCGCGCCAGACCCAAGTCTTTGATGTGTATGCCGACGCCCGGGGCGCTGTGCTGCTGGCCCGGCTGTACCCACGCAACGACAAGGCTGCGGACCAGCGGTTCGGCGTCAGCCAGCATTCCCTGCGCAACGACCCCGCCTGCGGTGATGTCTGGCACCTGGCCTTTGACGGCCCGCGTATCAGTGCCCTGGTGATCGATGGCCTGGGCCACGGCGAGGACGCCGAACGCGCCGCACGTGCGGGTGAACAGACCTTCGCCTTGGCGCCGTTCACCACGCCGGTGATGCTGCTCGAAGACATCCATCGCGACATGATCGGCACCCGCGGCGGCGCCCTGGCGATTGCACAGTTCGACGGTGACGCCGATGCACTGAAATTCGTCGGCATCGGCAACATCGGTGCCTGCCTGATCGCCCCTGGAAAATCACGCGGCCTGGCGTCCCACCCCGGCATCGTCGGTGGGCAATATCGAAAGGCGCAACCCTTTGACTATGCTCAAGTGAACGGACAACTATTGATCATGTACAGCGACGGCCTGCAGTCCCGTTGGAACCTGCAAGATTACCCCGGCCTGGTGCACCGCCATCCCGCAGTGATTGCCGCCATTTTGCACCGCGATTTTTGCCGCGCAAGCGACGACGTCACGGTCGTGGTCATTGAGCTGGAGGCCCATCATGGCTGATGCACCCATCAATCACGACGAGCAGGCGGCATTGGTCGCGCAGTTGCAGGCCGAGGCCAATGCCCTGCGAGAGGAACTGGACGAGACCAACCAGGGTGTCCTGGCGCTGTATGCTGAACTGGATACCCAGGCCGACCAGTTGCGCCAGGCGTCGGACCTCAAGAGCCGTTTCCTGTCTTACATGAGTCACGAGTTCCGCACACCACTGGGTTCGATCCTGAGCATCACCGGCCTGTTGACCGATGAGCTCGACGGCCCCTTGAGCGCCGAACAGCACAAGCAGGTGGCCTTTGTCAGCACCGCCGCGCGCGAACTCAGCGACATGGTCGACGACCTGCTGGACCTGGCCAAGATCGAAGCCGGGCGCATCAATATCTCCCCCGCCTGGTTCGACATGTTCGACCTGTTCGCCGCGTTGCGCGGCATGTTTCGCCCGATTGTCGATGCCAGCGCCGTGGACCTGATTTTCGAAGAACCGGTGGGCCTGCCGAAGCTGTTCACCGATGACAAGAAGCTCGCACAGATCCTGCGCAACTTCATTTCCAACTCGCTGAAGTTCACCACCCGCGGCGAAGTCCGGGTCTCGGCACGGCTGCACGACGCTACTCACGTACGTTTTGCCGTCAGCGACACCGGAATAGGTATCGCCCCGGAGCTACATGGCGCATTGTTCGAGGACTTTTCCCAGGTCGACTCTCCGCTGCAGAAGCGCCTTCGCGGCACCGGACTCGGACTGTCCCTGTGCAAACGCTTTGCTCAGTTACTGGGTGGCGAAGTCGGCCTGGAGAGCAAGCCGGGCCTGGGCTCGACCTTTTTCGTGATCATCCCGCTGGCAATTGCAATGGAGCCCGTAGATGAAACGTGACATCCGCCTGCTGGTCGTCGATGACAACGTCGCCACGCGCTACGCCTTGCGCCGTCGCCTGGAAAGCCACGGCTATGAGGTGTTGGAGGCCGGCACCGGTGGCGAGGGCCTCGAACTGATCGCCAGTGTCGCCCTCGACGCGCTGATTCTCGACGTGAACCTGCCGGACATGAGCGGTTTCGACATCGTGCGCAAGCTGCGCTGCGACCCCGCCACCGCCCTGCTGCCGGTGATTCACGTGTCGGCGGCGTCGATCCAGACTGGCGATATCATCACCGGCCTGGACGCTGGCGCGGATGCCTACCTGATTCACCCGGTGGACCCGGATGTGCTGCTGGCGACCCTGCGCACCTTGCTGCGGGTGCGTGAAACGGAAAATGCGCTGCGCGAGAGCGAGGCGCGTTTTCGGGAAATCTTTGTCAATGTGTCTGCGCCCATCGCGGTGCTGGACGCGCAGCTCAAGGTGCACGAATGCAATCACGCGTTCACGCAGCTGATGCAGGACAACCTCGACCCGGATGCCCTGCGCGAGTGTTTTGCCCCGGACCAGGGCGCGGTCATTGACGAACTGCGCCTGCGCCTGGCCTATGGCGAGCGCTGGAAAGGCACGCTGAATATGCGCGTGCACGGCGAAGTCCGCGAGACCGAATGGCAGCTCTCACCCTACCGCACACCTGAACTGAGCCTGGTGTTCGTCGAGGACGTCACCGAGCACCGTCATCGTGAGCGCTCGCACCTGGCGCGCCTGGATGACGCCACTACCCAGCTGGCCAACGAAGTCGCACAACGGGCACGCACCGAGGCGCAGCTGCTGCAGGTGCAGAAGATGGACGCGCTGGGCAAGCTCACCGGCGGCATCGCTCATGACTTCAACAACCTGCTGACCGGCATTATCACCAGCCTCGAACTGATCCAGAAGCGCATCGCCGCGTCACGCACCGACAAGGTCCAGTTGTATACCGAAGCCGCCTTGAGCTCTGCCATGAGTGCCGCCTCCCTCACTCATCGCCTGCTGGCCTTTGCCCGCCAGCAGCCACTGGACACCCGGCCGGTGGACATCAACGCCCAGGTGCGTTCGCTGGAAGAATTACTGATGCGCACCATCGGTGAGCGCATCGCCCTGAAACTTGAGCTGACGTCCAAGGCGGCGATCGCCCTGGTCGACCCGGTCCAGCTGGAAAGTGCCGTGCTCAACCTGGTGATCAACGCGCGCGATGCGCTGCCCCAGGGCGGTAATATCTGGGTCAGTACCTATGCCGCCTTCTCCCACGGAGATCCCAACCTGGCGGACGGTGCGTATGTCGCCCTGGCCGTACGCGATGACGGTACGGGCATCGATCACAGCGTCATCGACAAGGTCTTCGATCCGTTTTTCACCACCAAACCGTTGGGCCAGGGCACCGGGCTCGGGTTGTCGACCATCTACGGCTTCGCCCGCCAGTCCGGCGGCGACGCGCACATCCGTAGCGTGGCGCGCCGCGGGACCGAAGTCACGATCATGCTGCCCGCCACTTCCGACCCGACCTCCAGCCAGCCCACCCCACTCACGGCAGATGCTCAGGGCGATGGCGAGCACGTGCTGATCGTCGAGGACATGCCGTCAGTGCGCATGTTCGTCACCGAGGTGCTGATGGACGCTGGTTACCGCTGCACCCAGGTCGGCGACATTGAAAGCGCACTCGAGCGGTTGCAGAACGACACGTCGATCGACCTGCTGCTGACCGACGTCGGCCTGCCGCGCATGACCGGCCGCGAGCTGGCGGACGTAGCCCGAGGCTGGCGCGCGCAGTTGCCGATCCTGTTCATGACCGGCTATGCGGAAAACGCGATCAACCGCCAGGTATTCCTCGGCGATGGCATGGAAATGCTGGTCAAGCCATTCCAGATCAACGAGCTGCTGGACAAGGTGCGGCGTACGATTGATGGGGTTTGATCTACCGTTTGTGCGGGCAAGACCTGTGGGAGCAAGGCTTGCCCGCGATCAAGGCGGCGCGGTGAGTCTGCAAGACCTTGTTATCGTTCATCGCGGGCAAGCCTTGCTCCCACAGAATCTTGCTCTCATGGGCTTGCTTTCATAGGTCTTGTTCTTACAGATCTTGCTCATTCCGGTCTTGCTTCTACAGGTTGAGCGTCCTGGCCAAAAACGGTGCAGTCTTGCTCTTCCTGCTTTTGGCAACTTTCAGCGGCACCCCCGCCACCACAATTTTACCGCCCTGATCCCCTGCCCCGGGCCCGATATCAATCACCCAGTCACTCTGCGCCACCACGCGCATCTCGTGCTCGACCACTATCACCGTATGCCCCGCTGACACCAGGGTGTTGAGCTGTTCCATCAGCCGATCGACATCCCGCGGGTGCAACCCGGTGGTCGGTTCGTCGAGCACGTACAGGGTGGCGCCGCGCTGGTTGCGCTGCAGTTCAGTAGCCAGTTTGATGCGCTGGGCTTCGCCGCCCGACAGCTCGGTGGCTGGCTGGCCGAGGCGCAAATACCCCAGGCCAATGTCACGCAACACCTCCAGTGAACGGCGGATGCCAGCTTGCCCGGCAAAAACCGACACCGCTTCATCCACGGTCAGCTGCAGCACCTGGGCGATGTTCAAGCCTTGCCATGTGATAGCCAGGGTCTGGGGGTTGTAGCGCGCACCATGGCAGGTTGGGCATGGCGCATACACGCTGGGCATGAACAGCAACTCGACGCTGACAAAACCTTCGCCTTCACAGGTTGGGCAGCGGCCCTTGGCGACATTGAAAGAGAACTGCCCGGCATCGTAGCCCTGCGCCCGCGCCTGATCAGTGCCGGCATACAGCTTGCGCACGCTGTCGAACAGGCCCGTATAGGTCGCCAGGTTCGAGCGCGGCGTACGGCCAATCGGTTTCTGGTCGACCTGCACCAGGCGCTTGATCGACGTCAGCCCCGCGGTCACCTGACCGCCACTGACCTGGGGCGCATCGTCCTCCAGGCTCGGCTCCTCGGCATCACTCTCAGCCATCGGGCGGCCCAGGTGCGCGCCCACCAGTTCCAGCAATGCCTGGCTGACCAGGCTCGATTTCCCCGACCCCGAAACACCGGTAACCGAAGTAAAACAGCCCAGCGGAAATTCCACACTGAGGTTGTCCAGGTTGTTGCGGGTGATACCCTCGAGTCGCAGCCAGTCGGCTGGCTTGCGGCAGGCGCGCGCCTGGCTCGCTGCCCCGGCGAACAGGTAGTCGCGGGTTTGCGATTCCTTGACCTGCTCCAGGCCGGCCGGTGGCCCGCTGTACAAGATCCGCCCGCCATGCTCACCGGCCGCCGGGCCGACGTCGATCAGCCAGTCGGCACGGCGCATGGTTTCCAGATCGTGCTCGACCACAAACAGGGTATTGCCGCAGGCCTTCAGCCGTTGCAAGGCATCGAACAGCGCCTCGCCATCTGCCGGGTGCAGGCCCGCGGAGGGTTCGTCGAGCACGTAGATCACGCCGAACAGTTGCGAACCCAGTTGGGTCGCCAGGCGCAGGCGTTGCAACTCGCCGGACGACAGGGTCGGCGTGCTGCGCTCCAGTGCCAGGTAGCCCAGGCCCAGGTCAGTCAGGGTGCTGACCCGCTCCAGCAAATCCTGAGCGATACGTTGGGCCGCCAGGCGCTTTTCCACTGACAAGTTAGGCGTATGCCGCACATCCGGCGCATTGGCATGCGCACTGGCCCCGTGGGCGACGCGCTGGGCCCGGGCTTCCAGGGTTTGGCTTGGCGTGAAGACATCACCCGCTTCTTCGGCCTGGTCCAGGTAGCTCTGCGCCGCCACCGGTTTCAACACCTCGGCAAACTGCAGCAAGGGCATCTGCGACAACTCGCCGATATCATAACCGGCGAACTTCACCGACAACGCTTCGCGCTTGAGGCGTTTGCCGTCGCACACGGGGCATGGACTGCCGAGCATGAACTGGGCAACCCGCTTCTTCATCAGCGCGCTTTGCGAATGGGTGAAGGTGTGCAGGATGTAGCGCCGGGCGCCGGTGAACGTGCCCTGATAACTCGGCTCCATCTTGCGCTTGAGGGCGACCCTGGTTTCTTCGGGGGTGAGCCCGGCGTACACAGGTACCGTCGGGGTTTCCTCGGTGAAGAGGATCCAGTCACGCTGTTTTTTCGGCAGCTCGCGCCAGGGCTTGTCGACGTCATACCCGAGCGTGACCAGGATGTCGCGCAGGTTTTGCCCCTGCCAGGCCATGGGCCAGGAAGCGACTGCGCGTTGGCGGATGGTCAAACTTGGGTCCGGAACCATCAGCGCTTCGGTGACTTCATAGACACGCCCCAGGCCATGACATTCCGGGCAGGCCCCCTGTGGTGTGTTCGGCGAGAAATCCTCGGCATACAGCATGGGTTGTCCGGGCGGGTAGCTGCCGGCCCGGGAATAGAGCATGCGGATCAGGCTCGACAAGGTGGTCACACTGCCCACCGACGAGCGCGTGCTCGGCGTGCCGCGCTGTTGCTGCAAGGCCACGGCAGGCGGCAGGCCATCGATGGAGTCGACGTCAGGCACCCCAACCTGATCGATCAGGCGCCGGGCATAGGGCGCCACGGACTCGAAATAACGCCGTTGCGCTTCGGCATAGAGCGTAGAAAACGCCAGGGATGACTTACCCGAGCCGGAGACTCCGGTAAATACCACCAGGGCATTGCGGGGTATATCGACATCCACATTCTTGAGATTGTGTTCCCGGGCACCGCGCACCCTGACCATGCCGGAGGTTGGATCGGAATTCATAGGCTGCCTTGATTCGATTGAGGATGCTTAATCTCAGGTTTACCAGATCAACCGCTCAGGACATTACGAACCATGCGCGTCAGCGCTTCCGGCCCATAAGGCTTGCTCAGCAGATGGGTATCGGGACTGAGCTGGTGATTGCGCGTAATAATGTCGCGGGTATGCCCCGACGTGAACAGCACAGCAACCGGCGGTTTCTGCACCTTGGCCCAGGCGGCCAGGTCCGAGCTCTTGATCAGCCCGGGCATGACCACGTCAGTGAAAATCAGATCCACCGCTACGCCTTCCAGCAACATCTGCATGGCGATGTCCCCGTTGGCAGCGATCAGCACCTTGTAACCCTCCTCGTGCAGCAGCTCCACGGCCGCGGCGCGCACCGCCTCGTTATCCTCCACCACCAGGACAGTTTCGTGGCCACCTGGATGCTGCGCGTCGTGCACCGCTGATTCAACAGACAGCCCGCGCAGGCACCGCGGAAAATACAGCTCGACCCTAGTGCCCTGGCCTTCAAAGCTGGACATCTCGATATGCCCGCCGCTTTGCTTGACGAAGCCGAACACCATGCTCAGGCCCAACCCGGTGCCCTGGCCATCGGCCTTGGTGGTGAAAAAGGGTTCAAACGCCTGCGCCAGCACCTGGGGTGGCATGCCAACACCCGTGTCAACCACCGCAACCCGCACATAATCGCCGGCGACAATGCCCTTGCCGGCACAGAACTGGCGGTCCAGTGCAACATTTTCGGCGCTGAGTATCACCGTTCCCTCGCCCCGCATGGCGTCCCGGGCGTTGATTGCCAGGTTGAGGATGGCATTTTCCAGCTGGTTACGGTCGACGTTGAGATGCCAGGACTCTTGCGGGACCCGCACATCGATCTGCAGGGTTTCGCCCAGCGCTCGCTGCAGCAACTCGGCCAGGCCTTCGAAGATTTGCCGAGGATCGTAGACCGCCGGGGACAAAGGCTGGCGCCGGGCAAACGCGAGCAGTTGCGAGGACAGCTTGGCCCCGCGCTCGACCGCTGCAATCGAGGCCTTGACCCGACGTTGCACATTGGCGTTGTCCGGCTCATGCCGCGCCAGCAGGTGCAGGTTACCGGCGATCACCTGCAGCAGGTTATTGAAGTCGTGAGCTACGCCACCCGTGAGGCCGCCGATGGCTTCGAGCTTCTGCGACTGACGCAGTTGCTCCTCGGCCTGCAGCCGCGCGCTGACCTCTTCGGCGACGCGTTGCTCCAGGTTGCGGGTGAATTTTAGCAGTGACTCTTCAGCCGTCTTGCGCACATGAATGTCGATCAACACCCCGGGGAAGCGCAACGGTTCGCCGTGTTCATCGAACTCGCAGCAACCGCTGGCCAAGACCCACAGATGACTGCCATCGGGGCGCAACACGCGGTATTCGGCGTTAAAGGGTTCACCGGTTTTCTGCGCCTGGTTAACCTGCTCACGGACCCAGCCCACGTCCTCGGGGTGAATCCGCGATTCAGCGACGGCACTGGGCAGGTTGGACAGGTCGTAGCCTGGCGGAAAGGAGAATGTGCGGGCGAATCGTTCGTCGCCGGAAAGAATGTCGGCCTTGAGGTCCCAGACGAAGGAGCCCAGCAAGGCCCCGGCATTGAGTGCCAGGCGGACCCGCTCGTTATCGGCGCGATAGGCATCTTCAGCCGCCCGGCGCCGGCGCTCGGAAATGACATGGTCGGTTGTATCGACCACCATCGCCATGACGCCTGCGGGCCGACCCTCGTCATTGGCCACCGGGCTGTAATAGAGATCGAGCCAGACATCTTCGGGGACCCCGTTGCGTAACAGCACCAGTTCCTTGTTGTGATAGGACAAGGTGCCGCCGCCCAGGCACGTGTCCACCACATGCCGGTTGAATTCGGCGACTTCCGGCCAACCCAGTTCCACCGGAGAGCCCAGCAGGTAAGGATGGCGGCCGCCAGCGAATGCCGAGTAGGCGTCGTTGTAGATCATGTACCCGGCCCGACCCCAGAGCATGACCATCGGCAAGGGCGACGCAAGCATTAACTGCACGGTGCTGCACAGGCTTTTCTGCCAATTCTGGACAGGCCCAAGCTCGGTCAGGCTCCAGTCGAATGCACGAATGCGTCCGGCCATCTCACCGTTCCAGCCGGCACACCCGTGGCTTGCGTCTAGAAACTGCATCGACTGACTCTTTAGTCCCTGAAATGACACCTGTCTGCTTCGAGCGCACGCGGCGCCAATGGTTTCATTGCTTACATGCACATCGTAGCGGTTTGAAGCACGCGCAGGCGCTGTCGAGAGAAACGAGGCTGCGATCTTTTGATCCTGGCTCTAGCAAAACAAGATCAAAAGATCGCAGCCTGCGGCAGCTCCTACCTGAATGTCCACATCATCACACTTCAATCAGATGCTTAAGGGGATGGTAGCCAGTTTTCAGCGTGGCGGCGACGTCGAGGATGGCCTTTTCGATGCCGTTTAAATGCATGCAGGTCAACTCGATCGCCGCGCTCTGGTTCCCCGCCTCGATGTACTCGATCAGCCGCAGGTGTTCGTCATCGCGGCAGGCCTCGTGGCTGTCGTCGTCCAGCGCCGCCGCGTACAGCGAGGCCCGGGATATCAGCTTCTGGAACCAGTCGAGCAGCACCGGGTTGTTCAGGCTGCGCGCCAGCTTGATGTGGAACTCCCCAAGCAGATGAATCAACCGCTCGTGGTCGCCGTTGCGGTGCGCTTCATCTTCCAGCAGCAGGTGCTCGCGCAGGTCCTGGGCAACTGCCGAATCACGCCGGCGACACAGCTCACTGACGATGCCGATCTCGATCAGGCGGCGGGTTTCAAACAGCGAACGAATCTCTTCATCACTGGGCAAAGACACCGATGCACCTTTATTGGGCTCTGTCGTCACCAGCCCGTCGGCTTCCAACTGCTTGAGCGCCGCACGCACCGACGTGCGGCTGACATTAAAAAGCTCGGCCAGTGACGCCTCGCCAAGCTTCATCCCCGGACGTAACGAACGCTTGCTGATCGCTTCGTAAACCCCTTGGTAGACGCGGTCCACGGTTGTCTCAAGTTTCTTTTCGCTCATCTGAATACTCCTTTGTGCCGGACAACAGCCCTCTGGCAAAGAATGGCCAATGAAAAAAGGGGGTTGCACCGGCAGATTAATCCGGTTATTTGTAGATTGCATCCAGATATTGCATACAATAATTAGAGGATTGCACCATTATGGGTCAACCAATCGCTATCGAAGTGCGTAACGTTTCCAAGCGGTATTCCGACGATCCCGGGTTGGCCCCAGCCCTGGACAACGTATCGGTCGACATCGCCGACAACGAATTCTTTACCTTGCTCGGCCCTTCCGGCTGCGGCAAAACCACCCTGCTGCGCACCATCGCCGGTTTTGAGCATGTCAGTGAT
The DNA here is from genome assembly GCF_000952175.1 of Pseudomonas sp. ES3-33. NCBI lineage: Bacteria > Pseudomonadati > Pseudomonadota > Gammaproteobacteria > Pseudomonadales > Pseudomonadaceae > Pseudomonas > Pseudomonas sp. ES3-33. The sequence continues at coordinate 63,529 of NZ_JZRI01000010.1, forward strand.
GGCCAGATCCGCCTCGGGGGTGAACCGGTCAATGACCTGCCGCCCTTCAAGCGCCGGGTCAACACGGTGTTTCAGAGCTATGCGCTGTTTCCACACATGACTGTCGCGCAGAATATCGCCTTCGGCCTCGAGATGCAGGGTCTTGATCGCAAGCAGACGGCCCGGAGGGTGGAAGAAATGCTCGCGCTGGTGCAGATGCAGCATCTGTCCCTGCGTAAACCCGCCGAATTGTCCGGCGGGCAACAGCAGCGAGTGGCGCTGGCCCGGGCGCTGGCCCCCAAGCCCAAGGTGCTGTTGCTGGACGAGCCGCTGTCGGCCCTGGACCTCAAGTTGCGCAAGGAAATGCAGGTTGAACTCAAGCGAGTGCAGAAAGAAGCCGGCATTACCTTTATTTTCGTCACCCACGACCAGGAAGAAGCCCTGACCCTGTCTGATCGCATCGCCGTGATGTCGGCGGGCAAGATCCTGCAAATCGGCAGCCCCAACGACATCTACGAACGCCCGCAACACCAGTTCGTCGCCCAGTTCATCGGCGACATCAATTTCCTTCCCGGGCACCTCAAGCGCGGCCAGCACAATGAAAACCTCTTCGTTCCGAACGGCATGCCGGTGGAAATCCCTTGCCAGGACCACGGCCTGGACAGTGCCAACGTGCAGTTGGCGTTTCGTCCGGAACGTTCGCAACTGGTCGATCCCATGCAACCGCATCACCTGCGGGGCGTAATCGAGGCTGTTCTGTACGTGGGCACGGCCACGCTTTATCAGTGCCGGCTGAACAATGAAATCAAGGTCATGTTGCGTGAGAACAACGAAGGCCTTAACCGCGGCCGGGCCGTAGGAGACCGGGTCGCCGTCAACCTGCCACCCCACGCCTGCCTGTTGATGGAGGCCTGAGATGAGCGTCAGCAGTTCTTCCCCCGCCTTGAGCCGTGCGCTGTTGCTCAGCCCGGTGGTCCTTACCCTGCTCACCCTGATCGCCATTCCCCTGGGCATCATGGGCTACATCAGCCTGCTGCCGCGCAACGTCTACGGCGGAGTCGACTGGCAGGCCGACTGGCAATTGCAAAGCTATGTGCAGTTGTTTTTCCAGGAAGGTTTCGACGGTGAACTGGAGCTCAACTGGGTGTACGCCCATGCACTGTTGCGCTCGGTGTTCCAGGCCGCAGGCACCACGCTGCTGTGTTTCATGTTCGGCTTCCCGGTGGCGCTGTGGATGTCCAGCCTGACCCCGGGCCGGCGCAACCTCATGGTGCTGCTGATCACCATCCCGTTCTGGACCAACCTGCTGATCCGCAACTACGCCTGGCTGATCATCCTGCGCGAACACGGCTGGGTCGCGCAAAGTCTCAACGCACTGTTCCCCCAGGCCGGTGGCATCACCCTGCTGTACAACGACTTCGCGGTTAGCGTCGGGCTGGTCTACAGCTTCCTGCCCTTCATGATCCTGCCGATCTACTCGACCCTGGAGAAACTTGACTGGCGCCTGGTAGAAGCCGCCTACGACCTCGGCGCCAATCGCTGGCACGCGCTGAAGCGAATCATCCTGCCGCTTTCGATGCCGGGGGTGATCGCCGGCGCGCTGCTGGTGTTCGTGCCGAGCCTGGGCGCCTTCATCACCCCGGCGATTCTCGGCGGGGGCAAGACGCTGATGATCGGCAACCTGATTCAGCAACAGTTCGGCACCGCACGCAACTGGCCGCTGGGCAGCTCTTTGTCGTTCCTGTTACTGGGGATTCTGCTGCTGTCCCTGGTGCTGTACGCCCTCTATAGCCGCAATGCGGCCAAGACCCTGCGTCGTGGAGCCACCCTATGATCGCCCTGCACCTGAAAAAACTGCCGCTGACCCGCGAGATCAGCCTGCTGATCCTGGCCTACCTGTACCTGCCGATCCTGGTGTTGATCGCCTACAGCTTCAATGCCAACCGCTCGGCGACGGTCTGGACCGAGTTTTCCTTCGCCTGGTACGGGCGCATCCTGGCGAACCCGTCAATCCAGACCGCCGCGTTGAACTCGATCATCGTCGCGAGCATCGCCACGGTCTGCGCCACGGCCATCGCCCTGCTCGCAGCGCTGGCGACCTACCGGCCCTTCTATGGGCAGAAGATGGTCGAGGGCGGGATCAGCCTGCCCCTGATCCTGCCGGAGATCGTCACTGCGGTGGCCACGCTGCTGCTGTTCATGGCCCTGGGCATCAAGCTGGGGTTGCTCACCGTGATCGTCGCGCACATTGGTTTGTGCATCCCCTTCGCTTACCTGCCGATCCGCGCCCGACTCAATGACCTGGACAAGAGCCTGCTGGAGGCGGCCAACGACCTGTACGCCAACCCATGGCAGGTGTTTCGCCGGGTCACCCTGCCGCTGCTGTGGCCGGCGGTGCTGTCGGGTTCGGTGCTGGCCTTTGTCGTCAGCCTGGACGATTTCATCATGACCTTCTTCGTTGCCGGCCCGGGTTCCACCACCCTGCCGGTCTACATCTTCTCGGCAATCAAGGCCGGCGTGACGCCGGAGATCAATGCGATTTCGACCCTGATGCTGGTGATTTCCATCGTGCTGGTGGTGCTGGCCTTCTGGCTGGGACAGCGCGGCAAAAACCAATGACCCTGGAGCGTTCTGTCATGAAAATCAAAACCCTGCGTTATGGCGTCGCCGGTCTGGCACTCAGTTGCCTGACGGTTTTTACTGCGCAAGCCGCCGAGCCCAAGGAGCTGTTCTTCTACAACTGGACCGATTATTACCCGGTCGACCTGTTGGCCAAATTCGAGAAAGAGACCGGCATCAAGGTCACCATGGATGGCTACGACAGCAACGAGACCCTGCTCGCCAAATTGCAGGCCGGGGGCGCTGCTTACGATGTGATCGTGCCTTCGCAGTCGATCATGCAAACCCTGATCAAGCAGGATTTGCTGCTGCAGATCGACGCCGCTGCCCTGCCCAACTTCCAGTACGTTAAACCGGCCTTTCGCGACCCGACGTTCGACCCTGGACGCAAGTTCTCTGCGCCTTATCTGTGGGGGACCACCGGTTTCTCTTATGACAGCGCCCGGGTGCCCGGCGGCAAGCTGGACGATTCGTGGAAAGAGTTTTTCGAGCCGCGCAAGGAACTGCAAGGCCAACTGGCCGCCCTCGACACTTCCAGCAGCGTGATCAACGCCGCCAGCCATTACCTGAATGTCGACGAGTGCAGTGAAAACCCCCAGGACGCCAAGCGTATTCTGGAACTGCTGCAAAAGCAAAAGCCGTTCCTGAAGATGTACAGCTCCGACAACACCGTCGACCGCATGGCCTCCGGTGAAGTGATCATGATGCAGAACTGGAACGGTTCGACCGCCCGCGCCACCCTGCAGAAAAACACCATCAAGTACGTCTACCCACGCGAAGGCCTGGCGATGTTCCAGGACAACTTCGCCGTGCCCAAAAGCGCGCCACATCCCGGCAATGCAAAGATTTTCATCGACTGGATGATGAAGCCGGAAAACGCAGCGGCGGTATCGAATGCCATTGCCTATGCCAACGCAATCCAGAGCGACAAGCTGCTGGAGGCCAAATGGAAGGTCATGGACGCCATCAACATGCCAGACGAGTTCGCCTCGCGCCTGCGCCCGGAGAAAGAGTGCAGCAACAAGGCGAGGGAGCTGCAGGACCGGATTTGGGCGAAGCTCAAGGGTTGATTGCCTGGCTCTAAACCGAGTGCGGCCATCGCGAGCAGGCTCGCTCCCACAGGGGTCCTGGCCCCCACGGATCCATTGTGGGAGTGAGCCTGCTGGCGATGAAGCCAGCTCTGACCACACAAGATCCGGAGATACGTAATGATCCAATGGCTACGCAACGTGCGCCCCTACGGTGCCCCCGCCGAAGACCTGCTGATCGAAGACGGCCTGCTCAAGCAACGCCGCCCGGCAACAAACTCAGCACTCAGCGCCACCGACATCGACGGCGGTCATCAGCTGCTCACCCCGGGCCTGGTGGAAAGCCATGTGCATCTCGACAAAACCCTCTGGGGTCAGCCCTGGCGCCCGAACAGCGCCGGGCCGACTCTCAAGGACTACATCGCCAACGAGCGACGTGTGCTGCGTGAAGTCGACTCGCCCATCGCCCAACGGGCTGGCGCGCTTCTGGAAAACTGCATCGCCCGCGGCTCGCTGGCCATGCGCTGTCACGTCGACATCGACCCTGAGTTCGGCCTGAGCCATGTAGAGGCCATGCAGCAACTGCGCGAGCGCTACCGCGACCTCATCGACCTGCAACTGGTGGTGTTCCCGCAAACCGGCCTGATCAGCCGCCCGGGCACCGCCGACCTGATGCGCGAAGCCATGACCCTGGGGGTGGAAAACGTCGGCGGCCTGGACCCCTGTGGCATCGACAATGATCCCGTCGCACAGCTCGATTTCGTGTTCAAACTCGCCAGCGAATTCGACCGTGGGGTGGACATCCACCTGCATGACAAAGGCGAACTGGGCCTGTGGCAGATCACCCTGATTGCCGACTACACCGAGCGTTTCGCACGCCAGGGACAGGTGATGATCAGTCATGCCTACTGCCTTGGCATGTTGCCCTGGAACCAGGTCAAACCCGTGGCCGAGCGTCTGGCTGCGCTCGGTATTTCGCTGATGAGTTCGGCCCCCGCGGACTGCGCAGTGCCACCGTTCCTCGCGTTACGCCAGGTCGGGGTCAACCTGTGTCTGGGTTCCGACGGCATCCGCGATGCCTGGTCGCCCATGGGCAACGGCGACATGCTGGAACGGGCGATGCTCCTGGCCTTTCGTTTCGACCTGAACAAGGACGATGAACTGGCCGCAGCGTTCGATGCCGCGACCGTCAATGGCGCCCGCGCTTTAGGCATCGAACACTACGGCTTGCAGCTCGGTTGCCCGGCGGACTTCCTGTTGATGCCGGTGCAGACGCTGGGCGAAGCAGTGGTCGCGCGGCCGTTGCGCCAGGTTTATCGCCACGGCCAGTTGATTGCCTGCGATGGACGATTGCTGGACAGTCGCCTGTGAGTCGCCCGGCAACCACCATCGGCCTCAAAGCTGCTTGTGTGGTCGGCTTCGACGGCAGGCAACACGTGCTATGGCGTGATGGCGAGGTGGTGTTCGAAGGCTCGCGCATCCTGTTTGTCGGGCGTGGTTACGCGGGCCCGGTCGAACAATGGATCGATTACGGTAACGCGCTGATCAGCCCTGGGCTCATCGACCTGGATGCCCTCGGCGACCTGGACTCCACGGTACTGACCCTGGACAACGGCGACGAACGCGAGATGGGCCGCATGTGGTCCGAGCAATACCTGGCGCGAGGCCCACGGGAGAGTTTCAGTCCAGAGGAGGAGGTATTCAAATATCGCTACGCCTTCACCCAACTGATCCGCAATGGCATCACCACGGCAATGCCGATCACCTCGATGTACTACCGCGAGTGGGCCGAGACCTACGACGAGTTTGCCGCAGTCGCCCAGGTTGCCGGCGAGCTGGGCCTGCGGACCTACCTCGGCCCTTGCTACATGAGCGGCATGAGCTACTGGCGTGCCGACGCAACCCTGGGGCATCACTTTGATGAGGCCAGGGGGCTGGCCGGGCTGGCGGCGGCTGAACGATTTTTCCAGGATTTCGACGGTGCCCACGGCGGGCTGGTTCGCGGCGCTTTGCTGCCGGACCGCATCCAGACCTGTACACCAGCATTACTGCAACGTACCGCCGCCTTAAGCCACGAACTTGCAGCGCCAGTGCGCCTGCACTGCTGCCAGGGGCTTGGCGAGGTCGCGATGGTCGAGCAACTGCACGGTTGTTCACCGCTGGGCTGGCTGGAAAAACTAAACCTGCTCACCCCGCGCAGCCTCCTGCCACACGGCATCTACACCTCAGGCGATGAGGACCTGCAGCGCGTGGTGAATGGCGGGACCAGCCTGGTCCATTGTCCGGTGGTGTTTGCCCGTGACGGCGAGGCGCTGAACTCGTTCGGGCGCTATAGGGCCCTGGGCATCAACTTCGCACTGGGCACCGACACCTGGCCGGCTGACCTGCTGGAAAACATGCGCCAGGGCTTGAACATCGCCCGATTGCTGGAGGGCGGCAATTCGCTGACCAGCACCCTGGACCTTTACAACGCCGCCACCCTGGGTGGCGCCAAGGCACTGGGGCGGGACGACCTGGGCCGCCTGGCTCCAGGGGCCAAGGCCGACATCAGCATATTCAACCTGCGCGGCCTGCACCTGGGCCCGCTGTTCGATCCCTTGAAAAACCTGGTGCTGGCCGGACGCGGAGACGATTGCATCGCCAGCTATATCGATGGCCGCTGCGTGATGCAGGACGGCCAGGTGCAGGGCATCGACTACCCCGCCCTGCAACGCCAGGCCCAGCGACAATTCGAAAAACTGATGCGCAGCCATGCCGACCGGGCCACAGGCCAACCGGACTGGAAAACCCTGTTCAAACCGGCCATTGCGTTCGCCGACGACTACAGCGCAACCGCGCCTTTAAGCGCTATAGACCCCTTACTTTAGAGTACTGCCCATGCACAGCTTCGACTTCAGCACGATGAGCCCTCGGGACAAATACAAGATACTGATCGGCAGTGTGGTGCCCCGCCCGATTGCCCTGGTCACCACGATCGATGGCGAGGGCCGCATCAACGCCGCGCCCTTCAGCTTTTTCAACGCATTGTCCGCCGATCCGCCGATCCTTGCCCTGGGCGTGGAAAATTATGGCGACCAGAGCCCCAAGGACACCACGCGCAACATCCAGTTGAATCAGGAATTCACCGTCAATATCGTCAGCGATGCCCTGGTCGAAGCAATGAACGTCTGCGCCGTGCCCTTCGCCCCTGGCTTCGATGAATTGACCGCTGCCGGCCTTACGGCCATCCCCGGCACCCTGGTCAAATGCCCTCGAATCGGCGAAGCCCCAGTGGCACTGGAATGCCGGCGGATGATGGCGCTGTCGATCGGGCAGTCGCGGGAAATCATCTTTGGCGAAGTATTGATGGTCCATGTCCGCGATGAACTGATCGACCCGAAAACCCTGTACATCGATCAACTGGGCCTGGATGCCATTGGCCGTATGGGCGGCCACGGGTATGCGCGCACCCGGGACTATTTCGACTTGCCGACGCGATCGCTGCAGGCCTGGACGGAAGCACCGGGCGGCGGCGAGCGGGTCTGGCCCGAAGCATAGGAGCGGTGTCGGAGCTGGTAGGAGAGGAGGAAAGAGGGAGGATTCATCAATGGAAATCCCGACTGCGAATGCTGATTCCGTCCAGCAACTCACTCAGGTCACTCATGCGTCCGGCGATCAGGTGACGAACCTCGCCCTGGCGCTCCCAGCGCCCATCGACCTTGAGCAACTGCGAGCCCACCAGCACTTTTCGCTGACGCTCGGCCAGGTCGCGCCAGACGATCACGTTGACGTTACCGAACTCATCTTCCAGGGTGACGAAGGTCACACCACTGGCGGTACCCGGTCGCTGGCGACCGGTGACCAGGCCGGCGACACTGACCGGACGGCCATGCTCGACCTCCAGCAATTCCCTGGAACTGCGACAGCGCCGCGCTTTCAGCTCGCCGCGTAACAAGGCCAGCGGATGTGGGCCGAGGGTGGTACCGACACTGGTGTAGTCAGCCAGCAGATCCTCGCCAACCGTGGGCTTGGGTAAGGCCACCGGTTCCTCCTCCTGCATCGCCAGCCCGGCAAACAGCCCCAGTTGCTTGTGCACCCCTGCCACTTCCCAGCGCGCGCGATGGCGATCTCCCGCCAGCCCGCGCAGGGCTCCGGCATCGGCCAACTGTTCCTGGGCGCGGGCTTCGAGCCGTGCCCGTTCGCCGAGGTCGGCGATGTCGACAAATGCCCCTCGAGCCCGGGCCACCTCGATGCGTCGGGCATCGTCCTCGCGAAAGCCCTTGATCATGCGCAAGCCCATACGGATCGCCGGCTGCGCCCCGGCAATGGGTTCAAGGCTGCAATCCCAGTCACTGGCGAGCACATCCACCGGGCGAATCTGTAAATGGTGGCGGCGTGCATCCTGCAGGATCTGGTCGGGACTGTAGAAACCCATGGGCCAGCTGTTGATCAGCGCGCAGGCAAATGCCGCAGGTTCGTGGCACTTCAGCCAGCAACTGGCGTAGGTCAGCAAGGCAAAGCTTGCGGCGTGGGATTCGGGAAAACCGTAGCTGCCAAACCCCTTGATCTGCTCGAAGATCAGCTCGGCGAATTGCGCCGTATAGCCGTTTTTCTTCATCCCGGCAGCCAGGCGCAACTTGTGCGGTTCAAGCCCGCCGTGGCGTTTCCAGGCCGCCATGGAGCGACGCAACTGGTCGGCCTCCCCGGGGCTGTAGTCGGCGGCAACAATGGCGATCTGCATCACCTGCTCCTGGAATAACGGCACCCCGAGCGTGCGCTTCAACACCTCGCGCAATTGCTCGGACGGATAGGTTTCAAGCTCTTCACCGTTTCGTCGCCGCAGATACGGATGCACCATGCCACCCTGGATAGGCCCGGGCCGCACGATCGCTACCTCAATGACAAGGTCATAGAACTCTTTGGGCTTGAGCCTGGGCAACATCGACATCTGCGCCCGGGACTCTATCTGGAACACCCCGACCGTATCCGCACGGCCAATCATTTCGTAGGTCTGGGGGTCTTCAGCCGGCACCGTGGCCAGGCTCAGGTCGAGGTTGCGGTGGCGACGCAACAGGTCAAAACAGCGGCGAATGGCACTGAGCATGCCCAGCGCCAGGATATCGACCTTGAGCAGACCGACCGCATCCAGGTCATCCTTGTCCCATTGAATGATGGTGCGCTCGGCCATGGCCGCGTTCTCCACCGGCACCAGGGTGTCGAGTGGCTGCTCGGAAATGACAAAGCCACCCGGATGCTGGGACAGGTGCCGGGGAAAGCCGATCAGTTGTCCGGTGAGGCTGAGCACCCGACGCAAAATCGGGCTCTCGGGGTCAAAACCGCTTTCGCGCAAGCGCTCCAATGGCGGCGTCTGATCGCTCCAGTGGCCGCAACAGTCGGCCAGGGCGTTGATCTGGTCCGGCGGCAACCCCAGCGCCTTGGCCACGTCACGCACCGCCCCGGCAGCGTGATAGGAGCTGACCACCGCGGTCAGGGCTGCACGGGTGCGACCGTAGCGCTGAAACACGTATTGCAGGACTTCTTCGCGACGTTCGTGTTCGAAATCGACGTCGATGTCTGGCGGTTCGTTACGCTCCTTGGAGAGGAAACGCTCGAACAGCATGTTCATGCGTGCCGGGTCGATCTCGGTGATGCCCAGGGCAAAGCACACCGCAGAGTTGGCCGCCGAGCCGCGTCCCTGGCAGAGAATGCGCTCGCGTCGGGCGAACGCAACGATGTCATGCACGGTGAGGAAATAACTTTCATAACCCAGCTCGGCGATCAGGCCCAGTTCCTTGTCGATCAGTTGCCGAACCTTGTCACTCGCACCTTCGGGCCAACGTTGGCGAATCCCGCGCTCGGTCAGTACCCTCAGCCACGAAACCCCGCTGTGCCCCTCTGGCACAAGCTCACGTGGGTATTGGTAGCGCAACTGGCTCAGGTCGAAGGTGCAACGCCGGGCGATCACGACTGTTTCGTCGAGCAAGGCCTGGGGATAGAGCGCGTCCAGTGCATCGAGACTGCGCAGGTGCCGCTCGCCATTGGGGTGCAGGCGTAAACCGGCCGCTGCCACCGGCACGTGATGGCGGATGGCGGTCATGGTGTCCTGCAGCGCGCGTCGCCCGCGCACATGCATGTGCACGTCGCCGCTGGCTACCATCGGGATTTGCAGCTCGCCCGCCAGGCTCATCAGGTCGGCCAGTCGGCGCCGGTCATTCTGCCCACAGTGCAACTGCACCGCCAGCCACAGACGTTCAGCAAACACTTGCCGCAGCCACTGACCACTGCCCGTATCATCCACAGCATCAGGCACCCACAGCGCCAGTAAACCCGGCAACGGCTCGCTGAAATCTTCGCGCAGCACCTGATACTGACCTTTCTGCGTACGACGTCGGGCCCGGGTGATCAGCCGGCACAGGTGCTGATAACCCTCGAGATTTTCCACTAGGAGCACCAGTTTCGGGCCGTTCTCGATGCGGATTTCACTGCCGATGATCAGCGGCAAGTCCACCGACCTGGCCGCCTGCCAGGCACGGACGATGCCTGCCAGCGTGCATTCATCAGTAATGGCCAGCGCCTGGTAGCCCTGCTTTTTTGCCCGCTGGAACAGCTCAAGCGCACTGGATGCGCCGCGCTGGAAGCTGAAGTTCGACAGGCAATGCAGTTCCGCGTAGGTGCTGGTCATGCGAACCAGCCCTGCAGCCACAATGGACCACCCTCGCCTACCGCTCGATAGGCCCAGGCCTGCTGGCCGGAGCGGGTTTCAATCAGGTAATAGTCGCGTCGCACATCGCCGCCATCCCACCAACCGGACTCGATTCGCTCCGGCCCCATGACAATGCGCGCCGACCCTTCCTGCACCGCCAGCGGTTCAGTCAGCAGCCACCCTGGACGTTGCACACCGCACAACCCGTTGCCGCGCTGGTTATCGGCCCCGGCCTGCCAGGCACATTCAGGTCGGTGGTCGGCCTGAAAGCGCAAGCCGTGAACCGCATCATCCCCAAGCCGGCCCCGCAAGCGCTCGCGCAATTGCTCCCAGGGCAAGGACTGTTGCGGGCGGTCGTCGAACAGCTCCTGATGCTGGGGCACAAAGGCGGGCAAGTCTTCGGCTCGCAAGCGAAAGCCGCGCACCGGGGCCTGCACCTGCACTTGCTCCAGCCGCCCACGGGCCAGTTCAAAGAGCATCGCCGGATCGCGCTCGGCGCTGAGCAGGCCGACCTTGATCACGCTGTCAGGCAAGCCTGAGTGTTCCAGGTGCAGGTCAAAACGCTGTACGCCACTGTCGCGCCCGCACAGGAACGCCGCGAGATCGCCGGTCAGGCGGCGTAATGGAAACAGCAACGCCTGGTGGGACTGCACATCAAAATTGAGCTCGATGCGCACATCAAAACGGTCAGGTGGCAGGTAGAACGCCAGGGCCAATGGCCGGATCCCGCACAAGGTGTCCAGGTGCAGCAGTACACGGGCTTCGAACCGCCGTGCCAGGCTGTTACGCGGCAAAGCCTGCAGCTGGTCCAGGGTGCGCAGCCCCATGCGCGACAAAGCCGTGGCTACCGTCGGTTCCAGGGCAATGCGGTCGATGGGCAATTGCGCGAGGTGCCATTGCAAGGCGGCGTCATCCGCGACCACCAGACCGTCATGCAGGTTGGCCAATACCCGTGCGGCCACCGGGTTGGGGGCTGCGACTATGCGATGGCGAAAACCCAGCTCCCCCAGCTCGCTGCGCAAGCGGGCCTCGAATTGCGACCAGGGGCCGAACAGGCCCAGGCTGGATTCGATCTCGAACACCAGCGCACGGGGGTAATGCACGCTGACCTGGGAACTGAACCGATAGGCCCAGGCCGCGAGGAATTGCTGCCAGTGTTCGATTTCTGCGGCGTCGTACTCCGCCGTGACAAAGGCCTTGCTCAATGCCTGGGCGGCAGTCATTGACTGGCCTGGACGCAAGCCCAGTGCCCGTGCAGAAGCGTTGACTGCCTGCAACACACGGCGCTGGGCCGGGCCGGTCAACAGCGCCAGCGGTTGATCCGGGTCGCTGCGCTGACGCAAGACCGCGTCCAGCGCCAATTGCGGGAAGAGAATACATACCCAACGCATGGCAACCTCAATGCCCCACGGCAAAGGCGATTGGCGCCGAACGGGCCAGCCCGCCCCGGCACTTGAGCACGCGCAGTTGCGCGGGGCGCGCATCGATGGCGATGCGCAAGGCCGCAGGCGAAGGGTTGATGGCCTCCTGGATCGAGCGATAGGCAAACGCCAGGGTCGAGCCGGTTTCTGCTGCCACTTGCAAGCGACGCAATGCACGGTCATCGGCTTTATGCGGCCAGCACAGCACCGCGCCGCAACTGCCGGAGCGCAGGCACTGCTCCGCTGCCCACAAGGCATCGCGCTCGCTGGCCTGGATGATGGACAGCTGACGCAGATCGACCCCGGCGTTTTCCCAGGCTTGTGGGTAGGGAACAAAGGGCGGCGCCACCAGGACAATCCGCTCCCCCGCTGCGGACAACCGCGCCAGGGCCGGCCACACCAGTTGCAATTCACCCACGCCCTGCCCGGCCAGGAGAATTTCAGTCAGTGCCGCTTCCGGCCAGCCACCGGTGGGCAGCGCGGCATCCAGCACCGCGTGCCCGGTGGGTTGCGGGCTGGCGGCCGGGGGCGCAGGCCGGCCTCTCCAGACCTGGCCGCCATTGAACAGCGTATCCAGCGCAACGACGGCACCCATTACCCTTGCCTCACCAAACCGCAGAACACCCCTTCGATGGCCAGGTCCTGATCGGCTTCGACGATGATCGGTTCATAGGCGGGGTTGCGTGGCAACAGCCGGACGGTCTCGCCCACGCGCTCGAATCGCTTGATGGTCACTTCACCATCGAGCCGCGCCACGACGATCTGCCCATTCAGGGCTTCGGCGCTGCGATGCACCCCTACCAGGTCGCCATCGAGAATGCCGTCCTCGATCATCGAGTCGCCCTGGACCCGCAGCATGTAGTCCGGCACCCGGGAAAAGATCGCCGGGTCGAGCATCAAGCGCCGGTCAACCTCGGCATCGGCACCAATCGGTGCCCCCGCCGCCACCCGGCCAAGCACCGGGATGTCCAGCAGTTCCGGGCGTGCCGCCTGGCCGAGCAAACGAATGCCCCGGGCCTGATGGGGGTTGACCTCGATGAACCCGGCTTCGGTGAGCGCCAGCACGTGCTTGCGCGCCACACTTCGGGAGGCGAAACCGAACGCCTCGCTGATCTCGGCGAGGCTTGGAGGCTGACCGTGTTCGGCGATTCGATCGCGAATGAAGGTCAGGATGGCGTTACGGCGGGGAGTTAAAGTCGTCATGGAGTACATTTGTACTCTTCTGCGGTTTTGGTGACAAGCACCATCCGTCCAGGGGGTGCGTGTTCAATTGGAGTTATTAGCCAGTCCGGCAAGAAAGGCCCACGGAAAAATCCCCCGCTCATGTCCATCACTGAATACCAGCTGCACCCCATACCCCTGGTCATTGACCTCGATCACCCGCACCCGCGAGTCCACCAGCGGCGCCTGCCCTCGCAGCCGAAACGCCCGGCATTGCGAGCACGGGCACTGGCGGCGCAGTTCAGCATGGTCCAGCAATTGTTCACGGCCATCCGGCCAGTTGAGGCGCAATTGCTGTCGAGCCTGGGAATTGCCAACCGCCAGCGGATTCATTGCAATTGACTCAACGCAATGCGCACCGCTTTACGGACTTCCGGATCGCCATCATCCTGCGCTGCCTGCAATGGCGCGATGGCGCCCGGGTCCTGCAACTCGCCGAGGGCCAGCGCCGCCTCCTTGCGCAGGTTGCTGATGCGATGGTCGAGGGTGTCGATCAGGGCCTCAAGCGCCGGGACATAGCGCAAGCGCCCGAGGCTGCGGGTGGCGCGCAGGCGCACTTGCCAGTAATCGTCGCCCAGGGCATCGACCAGCGCCGGACCCGCGTCAACGTGGCCGACCTTGCCCAGGGTCGTAGCGGCTTCCTCACGAACCTGCCAGGCGTTGTCCCGCAGGGCCTGACGCAGGGCCGGCAGGACCTGGGCACCGCAAGCCAGACCGAGGGCGCCGGTGGCGGCACGACGAACTTCTGTGTCGGGATCCTGGCTGGCCAGCGTCGCCAGCGCCGGCAAGGCATCGAGCTGCTTGAGCCAGCCGAGCACGCCGACCGCCTCGCGGCGCACACCTGGGTCCACATCGAGCAAGGCGGCAGAGGCGGCAGCGGCGGCATCGGGGAGGCGCAACTCGCGCAGAGCCCGAAACGCGGCGACGCGCACCTGCACCTCGGCATGCACGGTCCACGGCAGGATCACCTTGCCTGCCGCCTCGCTCTTGAGCAGGCTGAGGCTCTGCGCGGCGGCGGCCTGTACTGTCTGCGCAGGGTCGGTCAGGGCCTGGCACAATGCCTCGACGACCGGGTCATCCTCCCAGGCTTCCAGTAGCCGTGCGGCTTCGGCACGAACTTCTTCAGCCGGATCCTCGGCCAGTCGGTCGACCAGCCAGACCAGGCCTTCAGGCTCCTCGAGATCAGCCAGTTCAATCAGGGCAATCCTGCGCACGCCCGGATCCTCATCACTCAGGCGTGTTTGCAGGGCAAGAATGTCAGCGTTATCGGTTACATCGAATAGAGAGGTCATAGGGCAAATCGCGGCAGTTTATTTTCTGGGGGAAGTCCGAGAGGGTTCAGGCGCGGTAGCTGCCGACCGTCTTCGTGACGCAACAACTCGAGGCAGTGACGCTTCAAGCGGGAGAATTCGTGGCTGGTCACCAGTTCGCTGGCGCGGGGCCGCGCAAAGTCCAGGCGCAGGTCTTCGATGATCCGCCCCGGGCGCGAACTCATGACCAGCAATCGGTCGGCCAGGAACAACGCCTCATCGATGTCATGGGTGACGAACACCACGGTGGTGCGAATTCGCGTCCAGATGTCCAGCAGCAGTTCCTGCATGTTCAGCCGGGTCAGGGCATCGAGCGCGCCGAAGGGCTCATCCATCAGCAGCAGGCGCGGGCGATTGATCAGCACCCGGGCGATTTCGACGCGCTGCTGCATGCCCCCGGACAACTGATCAGGCCAGCGCTCGGCGAACCCTTCAAGCCCGACCAGGGCCAGGATCTCGTCAGCGGCCTGGTGTCGCTCGGTTTTACCGATGCCACGCATCTTCAGGCCGAAGGCGACGTTGTCGCGCACCGTGCGCCAGGGGAACAACGTGTGATGCTGGAACACCATGCCGCGCTGGGGCGACGGTCCCGAGACTTTCGCCCCATCAACGCTGAGCGTGCCGGTGCAGGTCTGCAGGTGCCCGGCCAGCGCCCCGAGCAAGGTGGATTTGCCACAACCGGAAGGGCCGAGGATGCACACGAACTGCCCCGCCTCGATCTGGCAGTCGAGGCCCTGCACCGCTTCAAAAGCCGTTCTGCCGTCACCCAGGCGGATCGACAGTTGGCGTATGTCGATGCGCCCTTGCATGGCTTGATCAATGCTCATCAGGCTTTTCCTCGTGGTCGGTGCCACGGCGTGAACAGGCCGCCGAGACGTTTGATCAGCAGGCTGCTGCCCATGCCCAGTACACCGATCAGCAACATGCCGACCACGATATCGGCGTAGTTCTGGACGGTGTAGGACTCCCAGGTGTAGTAGCCGATACCGTATTGGCCGGAGATCATTTCGGCGGTCACCAGGCAGAACCACGAGGTCCCCATGCCAATGGCCAGGCCAGTGATAATGCTCGGTGCAGCACCGGGCAATATGACTTCCAGAAGGATCGCCTGGCGCCCTGCCCCAAGGCTTTTTGCCGAGGCGATCAGCCTTGGATCGACCCCTTCGACGCCGTGCACGGTATTCAACAGGATCGGGAACAGCGCGCCCGTGAAGGTGATGAAAACCATCGACAGCTCCGACGAGGGAAACATCAGGATGGCCAGGGGAATCCAGGCCACGGCGGGAATCGGGCGCAGCACTTCCAGGGGTGGCAGCAGCCAGTCTTCAGCCCGCTTCGAGCGGCCGATGGCCAGGCCCAGAGCGATACCGATGACCAGCGCCGCCAGGTAACCGGCGAATACCCGGCTCAGGCTGCTGCCCAGGTGGCGGCCGAGTTTCCCCGACTCCCCAAGCCCCAGTGCGGCCTCGACAACCGCAAGCGGCGTCGGCACGTTGGCGAAGGTGACCAGGCCCAGGTTCCAGTGATGACTGGCAGCGAGTTGCCAGAACAGCAGGCAGAGCAGCAATGAAGCGGCCCTGGGGGTCCAGCGGATAAATGATCGGTACATAAACAATTCCCAATGGCGACACGCCCCCCGTAGGAGCTGCCGAAGGCTGCGATCTTTTGATTTTGGTTATCAGAAGAAAGATCAAAAGATCGCAGCCTTCGGCAGCTCCTACGTTGGCCGCATTCCAATTTGATTACCGGGCAGCAACCGCCTGGGTGGTGGCATCCGTGAAGTCGAGGACTTTGCCGCCCTGGGCCGTGGCGTATTGCTGGGCCTGGCCCTTGAGCAGGAAGGCGCTGAGTTCGCCCTTGGCGTTGCTGGCAAACCACGCCTGGTCCGCCAGCAATTTGATCCCGCTGTCACTCGCCTGGGCATAGACCGCGCGGATGTTCCTGCCCTCGGCTTTCAACTGCGCCAATGCGCTGAACGCTGTCTGCGCCGAGGCATACTGGCGAACCTTGGGTTCACCGCGCACCCAGATCTCGGCCACGCGACTGAAGTCGGTGATGACCTGGCCGTTCGCCGCATCCACTGCCTTCAACGGGCTCTGGGCGTAATTGCCAAGCTGGGCGGAGTAATCCAGGTTCGACGCCTTGAACGCGGCGCGGATGTACTGGTCGTCGATGAACGTATTGAGGTCGAGGCCGCGATCCGCCTTCTTCAGCAGCTTGAGCGTATCGATGGCCGTGCCGACCGCCTGACGGTATTCCGGCTTCCAGCTGAGGTCGCGAGTCTGCACACCGAGCGGGCCGTGGAACAGGTAATTGACCTCGGCATCGACGCCAGTGACCTTGGCGATCAACTCGCTGTACTTCTCCGGCTCTGCGGCCAATAGCTGGTTGGCCTCAATGCTCGCCCGCAGGTAAGCCACGACGATTTCCGGGTACTTTTTCGCGTAGGCCTGATCGACCAGGGCGCCGTGGAAGGTCGGTGCATTGGCTTGCGCACCGTCATAGATCTTGCGGGCAAAGCCCCGGCTCGGGAACAGTTCGGCGAAGGGCACGAAGTCGGCATGGGCATCGATTTTCCCGGCCTGCAGCGCAGAACCTGCAACCTCCGGCGGCTGGGCGATGATGTTCACATCCTTGAGCGGATCCCAGCCCTGCGCCGCCACCGCTCGCAACAACATGCCGTGGGCCGTCGAGGCGAACGGTACGGAGATGGTCTTGCCCTTGAGCTCGGCCAGGGATTGCACGCTGGACGCGCTGGGCACCACGATGCCATTACCGCTGCCTTTGATACTGCCCGACAACACGCTGATGAACAGGCTGTGCTTGCCAGCGGCTTCAAACGCCACCCCGTTGAAGGTGCCGGGGAAATCCGCCATGGCGCCGAAGTCGAGTTTGCCGGCGACCATCTCATTGGTCAGGGGCGCACCGCTGGTGAAGTTTTTCCACTGCACCTCATACTGGGCGTCCTTGTACTGGCCATCCCGGGGCAGGTATTTGTCCAGCAGCCCAAGCTCACGAATCAGCAGGCCGCCAGCGGCGCAATTGATCGTGGTGTCCTGGGTGCCGATGGCAATGCGGATGGTTTCGGCTGAGGCCGACAGGGTCAATGAAGCCAGTACCAGACCGGCAAACGCTGCACGCAATAACATGGGTGTATCCCCTCGAATCATTTATAGAATATTCGTCTCCGCCACGATCAGGGCGCGGTGGGAAACGAGGGGTGGTTTAATCCAGCGTCCGGGGGTGGCCGGATGGCTTTACAAGTTGTCTGTACTCGCTTCCACAATGATTGGGCTTTAGCGCAACAGATAGGGAATCTCGACCTTCACCGCCCCGGTCGGGCAGTCCTTCTCACAAGGCATGCAGTACCAGCATTCATCAAACGCCATGTAGGCCTTTTGCGTCGCCGGATTGATCGCCAGCAGGTCCATCGGGCAGACGTCTACACATACGGTGCAGCCTTTGTGGGCAATGCACAGGTCCTCGTCGACGGTCACCGGCGCGTTGGAGCGGAAGAAAATTTCCTGGGGTTGATAGGCCATGGTTCGGGCTCTCCTGGTATCGATTGTCAGGCGGCGTTAGCGCCGACCCGCAACTTGTCGTAGGCCTGCAATTCGTCGGCGTCGAGTGGAATGATGTAGGGCTCCACGGCTTTCTTGAAACTGGTCATCAAGCCGTCTTCACCCTTCTTCAGGTGGCAATGGCAGAACCAGTCACGGTCATTGCGCTGCGGGTGATCGACCCGATGGTGGTAAAGCCCCCAACGGCTTTCAGCGCGGAACAACGAAGCCCGGGCAGCCATTTCGGCGCAGTCGCGGATCATGCTGACTTCCATCGCACGCATCAGCTCGTGGGCGTTGTGTGCCTTGATCTGATCCAGGTCGCGCTGGATATCGCTAAAGCGCTGCAGGCCGATCTGCATTTTTTTAGTCACCTTGGGCGGTTGCAGGTAGTCATTCACAAATCGGCGCAGCTTGTATTCGACCTGGGCCGGTGGCAGGCCGTGTGTGCGGTCCAGAGGCGCGTAGACCCGTTGCTTTTCCGTTTCGACCTGCCCGGCATCAACCGCTGAAAAATCACGCCCGGCGACAAAATCTGCGGCGTTGTTGCCGGCGAACCAGCCGTAGGTAAATGCGCCCAACATGTAGTTGTGCGGCACGGCCGCCATGTCGCCCGCCGAGTACAACCCCTTCACCGAAGTCTCGGCCTTCTCGTTGACCCAGACCCCGGACGCCGAGTGACCGCTGCAGAAGCCGATTTCCGAGATGTGCATCTCAACCATCTGCGTGCGGTAATCGGTGCCACGGTTAGCGTGGAACTGGCCGCGGCTGGGCCTTTCGTTGCTGTGCAGGATCTCTTCGATGTTCTGGATGGTTTCCTCGGCCAGGTGATCGAGCTTGAGAAATACCGGGCCATTGCCGCTTTCGAGTTCCTGGTGGAACTCCCACATCATCTGGCCGCTCCAGTAGTCGCACTCGATGAACCGCTCGCCCTTGTTGTTGGCGGTGTAGCCGCCCAGGGGGCCGGTGACATAGGCACAGGCCGGACCGTTGTAGTCCTTGATCAGCGGGTTGATCTGGAAGCATTCCAGGTTCGCCAGTTCGGCGCCTGCGTGATACGCCATGGCGTAGCCGTCGCCGGCATTGGTCGGGTTTTCGTAGGTGCCCATCAGGTAGCCCGAGGACGGCAGCCCCAGGCGACCGGCGGCACCGCAGCAAAGGATCACCGCCTTGGCCTTGATCACATGGAAGTCGGCCGTGCGGCAATCGAACCCCATCACACCGTTGACCGCGCCCTCTTCGTCAATCAGCAGGCGCGTGCACACCAGCCGGTTGGTGATGCTCACCCGCGCGCGTTTCAACTGGCGATACAGGACCTTCTTGATGTCGTGTCCTTCCGGCATCGGCAGGACGTAGGCGCCCATGTGGTGGACCTTCTTCACCGCGTAGTCACCGGTTTCGTCCTTCTCGAACTTCACGCCCCAACGGTCCAGTTGCTCGATGGTCTCGAAGCTGTGGGTGGCATAGGCGTACACCGCCGCCTGATTGACGATGCCGTCATTGGCAATGGTAATTTCCTTGGTGTACTGCTCCGGCGTCGAATGCCCGGGAATGATCGCGTTGTTGAGGCCGTCCATTCCCATGCTGATGGCGCCACTGCGCTTGACGTTGGCCTTGTCGATCAGCAGCACCCGCAGGTCGCGGTTACGCTCCTTGGCCTTGATCGCCGCCATGGGGCCGGCAGTGCCGCCGCCGATCACGACGATGTCGTATTCCTGTTCGAGGGTATTTCTGTTCTCGTAACTGTGGGTCATGCCTGATCCCCTTTTTGCCGGTCGATTCGCAAGCGGTACTGGAAGGCATCGCCGCGGTAGTAGAGGTGTTCGAAATCCACGGGGCGGCCAGCGGCATCGTGGGTCAGGCGCTCGATGCGCATGATCGGCGAACCGGCTTCCACACCCAGGGCCTGGGTCAGGTCGCTGTCAGCCAGCACCGCGTCGATAGCCAGGTCGGCATGCCCCAGCGACAGCCCGCAGTCGTTTTCCAGGATCAGAAAAATATCGCGGGTCACCAGGTCGGCCTTCTCCAGGCGCTCGCCAATGGCCTGGGGCAGATAGGTGATTTCCAGGGAGATCGGCTCGCGGTTGATCAGCCGCACCCGCTTGATCTGCGCCACGATGTCGCCTTCGGCTACCTGAAGGCGTTCGGCAACCAGCTTGTCGGCGCCGATGAATTTGAAACTGCGCAAGCGGTTGATCACCTCATAGCCGCGCCCGGTCATCGATTCGGCCAGGCCCTGCAAGGTGCTGACGTTCTGAAAGGTCTTGGGCTTGGCCACGAACGTGCCCTTGCCATGAATCTTGAAGATCAACCCTTCCTTTTGCAGATCGCCCAAAGCCTGTCGCACCGTGATGCGGCTGACCTTGAACAGGTTGCCCAGCTCGCTTTCGGAAGGCATCTGGCTGTCTTGCGGATATTCACCGTCGAGGATTCGCGCACGCAGCACATCACGCAGTTGGGTGTGCAGCGGGACGCTGCCGAGGGAGAGGACGTTATCGGTCATGGCTATTCACTTGTTATAACGAGTTATGACAAGATCATATCGAGCGAATTTGCGGCTGGGAAATAACGTTTGGGTATAAGGTTAGTCGGCAGTTTCAGGTGAAGGAGCCTGCTCCTTCACCCTGCCATCCCGTGTCAGCCAATGCGTAGCGCGCGCAGGTCGAGGTGGCCGTCCTTGAGCGGCGGGCACCAGTAGTAGCCGCCGGTGATTGGCCGGCTGATGCGATACAGGCCATCGGTGATGCCGTCTTCCAGGCCGCTCATGCGGCGCAGCTGGGCTTCGAAGGCGTCCAGGGAGAAGCCGAACGCGAGGAACATCAGGCCGGCACGGTCGCCTTCAATCCAGGGCATGGAACGACGCACCACAAACGCCTCGGGGGCAAAACTTTCCTGAGCGGTGCGTTTGACGTGAGCGGAGATTGGCGCATCGTCCAGTTCTTCGTTGTCGCTCAGGCGCCGGCCCATGATGTTGTCCGTCTCATGGGACGGCAACGCGCGAAAACCTTTCAAATCGTGCTGCCACTGCTGGATCGCGGCAAAACTGCCACCGACCAGGCCCTCAGCGCCCTCGCCCAGCAACGCCGCCGCCACGGCAGCTTCGTCATGAGGGTTTTCCGTACCGTCTTCGTAACCGGTCAGGTCGTGGCCGGTCAGGTGGCGAAAAGTTTCATTCATCTGCACCAGACGCAACGCCGGAGCCAGTGCCGCTTCGATGGCCTGACTGCGATTGAGCAATTCGCCACGGTCGATTCCATGCAGCCAGCACCACAGCGCATGCTGGGTCGACGGGTTATCGACGCCCACGCCGGTCATCGCCGGAAATGCCCGCAGGCCATCGATCCGGGCGTGAAGTGCCATGACCAGGGACTCACCAAAGCCCACTACGGCGGATTTGCCGTCTACCAGTTGCATCAGGTTGTCGAGTGCAGCCGGCAGGGCTTCGACGGACACCAGCGCGAAGAACAGATGACGGGCTTGCAGCGGAACGGGGGTGGCGAGGATGCCCGGCTGGTAGTGACTCATATCGACTCCTTGAAAAAGCTGCGCAGTTTACCGGGGTCCTGGATCGTATACACATGCGTTTTTCATGTAGAGCAGGATTTGCGCATGCCCGCTTCGTCGGCTGATCGCTGTAAAAATGCTGAACGTGCTGCAATATCGCAGCACTTTTGTGCAGCTGCCAAAGATTGTGGGAGCACACGCTGTACAGCTGCTCCACCTGCTGCAGTTGCTACAACTGCTCCAGGTGCTACGACAGATATGCTTGGCATGCGATGTGCCCTGCTTTTGAGACCCTCAGCCAACCCGAGCCGATTCACCATGGATATCCTGAACTTGCTGGCCCACAAGGCGCCGCCCTGCACCAGCACCCTGAGGGCCGACGGGCTGCTCGTGAGCCTGTCCGCCAGCTTGAGCGATCAACTGGGTTACTCGCCGGAAAACTCGTTGAACCAGCCGATCGAACACCTCTACAGCGTCGAATCGGTTCGCACCCTGCGCGCACTGTTCGCCAACCCGCCTGCGGACGAGCAGGTTCAGAGCCTTGAGCTGACCCTGATCCGACACAACGGCAGCCTGCTGCACGTGATTGCCAGCGGGTTGCTGCAGTGGCGCGAGGTTCAGCCGGCCTGCCTGCACTTGTTGAACATACCGCTGGGCACACTGGGGCATCGCCTGCGGGAAATGCACAACGCCAATGAAGTGATGAGCCAGATGCTGCAGAGCGCCAAGGTGGCCTACTGGTGCATCGAGTTTGCTGAAGCAGTAGACATCAACAACTCACCGGATGAAATCGTGCGCCAGGTGTTCGAAAACGACTCGCACTGGCGCCTGTGCAACCGCGCGATGGCCGACGTCTACGAAATGCCTTCGGATGTCGATTTCAATCAGCAACCGGTCCGGCTCTACTGGCCGCGCAGCCCGGCCAACGAGGAATTTGTGCGGCGCCTGATCGAAGCCGGATTCAGCGTCGACTGCGCCTTGTCCGTGGACCGCCGCCATGACGGATCGCCCGCCTACGTCGAGAACGACGTGCGCGCAACCATCGTCAACGGCCACCTGCTACGCATGTGGGGCAGCATTCGCGATGTCAGCCAGGAACTGCGCATGCAACACGATGCAGAACAACGCATAGATGCGCTGCGCCGAGTGTTCGATGCAGTACCGGACGCCGTGCTGGTGATTGACGAACACTTGCAGCCGCAATGGCGCAACGCAGTGTTTGAAGAGACTTTCGGCATCACCAACGGCGCGGGTATCGCTCGCCTGTTGCTGGATAACGCACTGCCGGAACGCACCTGGCACCGTCTGCCGCTGCCGGATTTGAGTGGGCGTGCGCCGGACTTCGATGTGCACTGTTCGCGCATCCTGATTCGCGAAGGCGTGGCCTGGCGCGTTGCAGTGTTCCGTCAGCGCCAGGGCGTGGGCACCCAAGAGTTGCACCCATGAAAGACTCAAACCTGCCACCCAGCCTGCAGATGGGCATGCGCTCTTCGGTCAATGTCAGCAGCGAAGTGCTCGGCGCGTTACTGCAGACTCCGGCCCTGCACGCCCTCCTCGACAGCTTCAGCGAGGCGCTCATCGTGACTGACGGCGAAGGCCGCGTACGCTTTCTCAACCTGGCCGCCGAGCGGGTCAATCGACTGTCCAAACAGCAGGCCATCGGGTTATCGGACAGTGAGTTTTTCCAGCGCTCTGCACTCAACTACGACGACCTGCAAGCGGCACTCAATCGCGGCGGCAACAGCGCCTTGACGCGTTCCCGAGAGGGCCGCGTGCTGCTCAGCAGCACCCATGCGATTCCCACCGGGGCTTATGAAAAGCCTTTTCGCATGCTGACCCAGAAAGATTTTGACGGCAGCCAGCCGCAACGCCGAGCGTCCCTGGGCGCCAGGCCGGTTGAATCCCAAGGCCTGCGCGACCCGCAAGATAACGCGCTGCATCTGTCCCCACAGCTCTCAGGCATCGCCGACACTGGCGTGCGCGCCTTCCGTCGACGCGCGCGCCTGTTGCTGTTGGGTGAACCAGGAGTGGGCAAGACTGCGATCGCCCGACACATACACCGAGCTGCGGGCTGGGGCGATCGGCCGTTCATTCATGTCAATTGCGGGAGCATTCCCGAGAGCCTGTTCGAATCGGAGATGTTCGGTTATGAACGCGGGGCCTTTACCGGCGCGCTGGCGGGCGGCAAGCAAGGCTATATCGAAGCGGCTGCCGGCGGGACGCTGTTCCTCGACGAGATCGGCGAGATACCGCTGCACGTCCAGGCCAAGCTGTTGAAATTTCTCGAAGACAGCACCATTCAATCGGTCGGCTCGCCCCTGAGCAAATCCGTGCAGGTGCAGGTCATTGCAGCCACCAACAAGGATTTGCGACACCTGGTCAGCCTCGGCGAGTTTCGTGCCGACCTGTACTACCGCCTGGCCGTGCTGCCGGTGGAAATCCCGCCGTTGCGCCAGCATCGTGATGATTTGCCCTTCCTGATCGACATTCTGCTCAGCCGCATCAATGGAGACCGTGAACCGTCCCTGAGCCTCTCAGCGGGCTGTCGCAAGCGGCTGCTGAGCTACGACTACCCGGGCAACATCCGCGAGCTGGTGAACATTTTCGAGCGCCTGGCCGTCCTCGCCGATGATGAAGCACAGGAACATCATCTGCCTGCCGAAATGCTCGAACCGCAGCGCCCTCGGGAATCAGTGAATGCCCAACTGGCCGACGAAGAGGATGCGCAGCAGAACCTCAAGCTGCAGGTCCAGCATTTCGAACGCCAGGTGATCCTCCGGGCGGTGCACCTGTGCGGCAGCAAGCGCAAGGCGGCGGTGCACCTGGGTATCGACATTGGCACGTTGATTCGCAAGTTGCAGCGCGAGTGATTTGAAAACGTAGCAGCGTATCGGAGCTGTTGTAGGAGCTGTCGAGTGAAACGAGGCTGCGATCTTCTGGCTCCTCCAAAAACCAGATCAAAAGATCGCAGCCTCGTTTCACTCGACAGCTCCTACAGGACCCACTCTCACCTGCAAGCGCTGCGGAAACGCATACATATCCAGTTACTTTTGCCTTTCTCCCTTCTCCACCAAACAATATATCCCTTTTGATTCAGAGACTTATATAACTGGCACGACCTGTGCTCCTGCTATCTGAAACCCACCATCGTTGGGCTTTGCACAAGGCCGGCTTTACCGCCGCGCCGGTAGCCAGGAGGAATAATAAAAATGTTGATCACCGGGATCAAAAGCCGACCGGTCTATGACCGGCTGGAACCGCTGCCAGGCGGTCTGCACCACATCATCGCCGGCCAGGGCAGTGGCGGGCGCGCCATGTTGCGATTACTGGACGAGATGGCCGCCTCTGCGGGCCCCATTACCCTGCTGTATTCCCAGGAGTCCTTCTCCGGGCAGGATTTCCTCGGCCAGTTACAGGAGCATCCGCAGCTTCCACTGCACGTGCACCCGTCCAATCAGGCGCTGATCGAAGCACTCAGGACCCTGCTCGGCGAAGCGCGTATGGGCACCCGCCTGTACCTCGCCGGTTCGGAAAGCTTTCTCGGCAGCGCCATGCAAGTGGCCACGCATTTCGACCTCAATCGCGACGAAGTGCTCCGCGAGCATTCCGGCACCCTGGTACGCCGGGTCTGGTGCGTGCATTGCGACACCTACACCGAGAACGTCACTCAACGGGTCTACGACTGCCCTGGATGCGGCGTGACGCTGGTGGTGCGCGATCATTATTCCCGTCGCCTGGCCGCCTTCCAGGCGGTCAAGGCCGACGCTGAAGTCCCGGGTGAATTGCCCGAAGCCGAGGAGCTCGACACATGAGCCAGAACAACGGCACATTAAATTTGCGCGTAGCCCGCATCGAAGCGGTGACCCCGGAAATCAAGCGCTTCACCCTGGTGTCGCCGACCGGCGCTCACCTGCCCGCGTTCTCCGGTGGCAGCCACGTGGTGGTGCTGATCGCCCACTCGCAGAACACCCTGCGCAACCCCTATTCACTGCTCAGCTCGCCGTACGACACCAGCAGTTATCAGATTGCCGTGCGCCGGGTGGACAGCGGTCGTGGCGGCTCGGTCTCGCTGCACGACGATGTCAGTGAAGGGGATGTGATCGAGGTGACGCCACCGGTCAACCTGTTCCCGCTCATCAAGCAGGCGCGGCTGCACATCTTTATCGCGGGCGGCGTCGGCATTACACCGGTCATCTCGCAGCTGGAGGAACTGCGCCTGAGCAAGGTGCCTTTTGAACTGCATTACGCGGTGCGCGGCGAAGCACATGCACAACTTGGCAAGGAATTGCAGGCCACCTATGGCGAACAGGTGCACCTGTATCGCAAGGGTGTCGACTCGCGCATGGACATCGGCCGGGTCTTGGCCGACCGCCCGCTGGGTAGCCACGTATACGTCTGCGGCCCGGACAGCATGATCGACGCCACGCTGGGGTGCGCCCGGGAACTGGGCTGGACCGACAGCCATGTGCACTTCGAGCGATTCCTGGAGCAAAGCAGCGGCGGCGAAGCTTTCAGTTTCACCCTCGGCCGCAGCGGTACGACCATCGAAGTCTCTCCCGACCAGACCATGCTCGAAGCGGTAGAAGCCGCCGGCTACAGCATGCCTTATCTGTGTCGTGGCGGCGCCTGTGGTCATTGCGAAACCACCGTACTGGAACTCGATGGCGAGCTGCTGCACAGCGATGACTGGCTGTCGGACGAGGACAAGACCAGCCGCAAGAAAATCATGCCCTGCGTATCCCGCGCCAAATGCAATCGCCTGGTCATCGACCTCTGATCGACGGAAAACATAAAAATGAATATCAAATTCAATCCCGACGAAACCTACCGCGACGACTACACCTTCGCCAACAGCCCGGAAACCATCGCCCGCGCGCCCTTCCCATTCCCTGATGACGACTACATGTACTCGATGAATCTCGAGCCGCATGTCCCGGTAGGCGATGGCGCGTTTCGCGCTGCTTTCGACATCGACGAACATTACATCAGCGAGTGCAAGGACCGGGCGATCACCCTGGATAAAGACCCGGGAATGCACTACGTCTCGGCTCCTCACATGATGGAGGCGCAGTGGGACTTGCTGGAACTGATCATGGAGTCCTACGCCCGCGATTATCCGCAGTACTTCAGCCTGCAGCGCGAGGGCCGCCAGTGGCACTGGACCAACCGTCTGCTGGACATTGATGACCACTTCACCTTCGGTGATCCAGCGACCCTGCCCTACGAGCCGATGGAATACGTGACCCGTCAGGCCCAGGGCGATTGGGTGTTGCAGGAAGAACGCGACGGCACGCTGTTTTGGGGCGCCGGCATCGCCACCCAACGTGCCGATTACTCACTGCGCTTCAACCTGGGCATGAGCTGGGAGGAATTCCACGGCCCGGTGCCGCTGGTCAAGGAGATCGGCATGCTCGACCGCGCCTTGAAGTTCCTGTTGCGCTTGCGCACCGGGCATCCGGTGCGTCGCCTGAACTGGTCACTGACGGTCAACCCGCGCCTGGAAGTCTCCGCCGAAAGCCTGCCGGAATGGGCACCGGACCGCACCATCGTAACGGCACAGAACGCCGGCAAGCTGGTGTACCTGCGCATCGAGTTACAGCCACTGCACCGCCTGCCTCGCAGCAACGCGATCGTGTTTCCGATTCGCACTTATCTGCTCAGCCTCGAAGACATCGCCACCAACCCCGCATGGGCGCGGCGCATGCACCGGGTGCTGCGGGACTTGAACCAGCAACTGGTCGATTACAAGGGTTTCAGCCGTTATCGCGATGCAGCGGTGGAATGGCTTTCGCAGTACGACACCGAACCCAAACCCTGACGCGAGCCCATGTGGGAGCCAGCCTGCTGGCGATGGCTGCCTTGAAGTCGCCATCGCCAGCAGGCTGGCTCCCACAGGTTCGAGGTATCCAATAATTGGCGGGCCAACCCGCCAGCACCGCAATCCACTGCCATTGATAATGAGGAAATAAAATGAGTGGCTCATCCAACACGCGTGCAAGCAGCAGCGCCGATCAGGACGCGGAACAACTCCGCGCCCTCGGCTACAGCTCGGATTTCAATCGGAGCATGAGCCTGTGGGAGAATTTTTCCCTGGGCTTCACTTACCTGTCACCGGTGGTCGGCGTCTACACCCTGTTTGGCCTGTGCCTGGCCGCCGGCGGCCCGCCGATGTTCTGGTCGTACCTGCTGATCGGCGCCGGGCAATTGCTGGTGTGCCTGATCTTCGGTGAAATCGTCTCGCAGTTCCCCATCTCCGGTGGGGTCTATCCATGGGCGCGCCGTCTGGTGGGCAAGCGCTGGGCGTGGATGGTCGGCTGGGTTTACGCCTGGGCGCTGTGTGCAACCATCGCCGGCGTCGCAGTCGGTGCGGGACCTTACCTGGCCATCATGCTGGGTTTCAATCCGGGGCCCGAGGCCAATATCTATATCGCCCTGACGATCATTGCACTGTCGACCGCGCTGAACCTGGTCGGCACCAAGCTGCTGGCGCGGGTGGCGATGTTCGGCTTCCTCTGCGAGCTGGTCGGCGCCATCCTGGTGGGTGGCTACCTGCTGATCTTTGAACGGCACCAGCCGTTCAGCGTGCTGTTCGACACTTTCAATCTCGAAGTCAACGGTTCATACCTGCCGGCGTTCCTTGCGGCATCGCTTGCCGGCCTGTTCCAGTACTACGGTTTCGAGGCCTGCGGCGATGTCGCCGAAGAAACGCCAAACCCTGGCAAGCGCATTCCCAAAGCCATGCGCATGACCATCTACATCGGTGGTGCGGCGGCGATGTTCGCCTGCCTGGCGCTGATCCTGTCGGTGCCTGACATGGCCAAGGTCCTCGCTGGTGAAGACACCGACCCGGTAGCGACCATTCTGGCCAACGCCTTCGGCCCGGTGGGTTCGCGCCTGGTGATGGCGGTGGTGATGGTGTCGTTCATCTCTTGCGTACTGAGCCTGCAAGCGGCCGCCAGCCGCCTGTTGTTTGCCTATGCCCGTGACGAAATGATCATCGGCAGCTCGCTGCTCAAGCGGCTGTCGGGCAACCACGTGCCGTCGTTCGCCCTGTTGATCAGCGGCCTGGTGCCGGCTGGCATCGTCTGCCTCGGCATGTTCATGGCCGATGCGGTGGCGACCATCGTCGGTTTCGCGGCCATTGGTATTTATGTCGCCTTCCAGCTGATCGTCATTGCGGCCTTGATCGCCCGCGCCAAGGGCTGGCGTCCGAACGGGCAGTTCACCCTCGGCGCCTGGGGCCTGTGGGTGAACCTCGCCGCGCTGATCTATGGCGTCTGCGCGATCATCAATATGGTTTGGCCGCGCTCGCCGGATGCGCCGTGGTTCATCAACTATTCGATGATCCTGACCACCCTGGTGGTGATGGGTGCCGGCCTGGTCTACATGTTGCTCGGCAAACCGTACGACAAGGGCACAGCACCTGCAGGCGATGCATGGAAGTTCTCCAGGCCGCCGGCCAAGGCTGCTGATGTGTCCGCTGCGGCGATCAACAGACCTTCAATTTAACAACAACCCCCTGTAGGAGCGAGCTTGCTCGCGATGGACCTGAGGGCGCCGCGTGCATTCAGGCAGCCCTCGTCATCGTTGACGTCCATCGCGAGCAAGCTCGCTCCTACAAGGGTCCGGTTTGAAAACAAGAATTGCTTCAGAGAGGACAACCCCATGCAAACCAAACTCCTGATCAACGGCCA
Organism: Pseudomonas sp. ES3-33; assembly: GCF_000952175.1. NCBI lineage: Bacteria > Pseudomonadati > Pseudomonadota > Gammaproteobacteria > Pseudomonadales > Pseudomonadaceae > Pseudomonas > Pseudomonas sp. ES3-33. The sequence goes on from NZ_JZRI01000010.1 coordinate 92,547, forward strand.
GTTGATCACTGGCGAAGGCCCCGCCCAAGCCGTGTTCAACCCGTCATTGGGCCGTGTCCTGGTGGAGATCAACGAAGCCAGCGAAGCCCAGGTCGATGCTGCCGTACGGGCCGCCGATGCGGCGTTCGATGGTTGGTCACAGACCCCGCCGAAAGATCGCGCCCTGCTGCTGCTGAAGCTTGCCGATGTCATCGAGGCCCACGGCGAAGAGCTGGCCAAGCTGGAATCGGACAACTGCGGCAAGCCCTACAGCGCCGCTCTGAATGACGAGATCCCGGCGATTGCCGACGTGTTCCGTTTCTTCGCCGGCGCCAGCCGCTGCATGAGCGGTTCGGCTGGCGGTGAATACCTGCCCGGCCACACCTCGATGATCCGCCGCGATCCGGTGGGCGTGATCG
>NZ_JZRI01000101.1:0-2696 GCF_000952175.1 Pseudomonas sp. ES3-33
TCACTCTCGAATCATTTTCCATCACGAATAACTGACTAAATAAACGATAAATCGTTGCCGATTCATTCACATTTGGAATGACCTCAACCGTCTCCGCGTAGTGATCCGTCAGAGGAAGAATAAACTGAACGCGAGCCAGGACAGACTCAGAGAACACCGTCCAGAACTCACCCCCCCTGCGCACCTACGGCCCCATAGCCGAACCAGTTCTGCATCAAGTGAACCCGTAACATGGCCAGCAACGGATACGCCGGACGACCGCCTTCGCCTTTCGGATAGTGCGGCTCGATCAAGGTAATCAAGCCCTTCCAGGGTACGACCTGATCCATTTCGATCAGGAAGTGCTCACGACGGGTCTGCTTACGTTTGCCGGCATACGCGGCATCGGCGAAAGACATCTGTTTCATCGGGGCTCAACCGTTCGATTCGTGTGAGGCGAGTATTTCAGCAAATCTGGGAGTCTTTTTCAGAGTTTCCCTAACAGTTAAGAAGGATTCGGAAATTTTGAACAAGATACAGCGCGCCAGTGAGTCAATGGACTTCCAGGCATAAGGAGCTTTATTTGTGCGACGGCGCACTAGGACCCGCGCCTTCTAAACTGTAAAGTTAACTAGTCATGTTCGAAAACTATCAACCAATTTTTTTAAGCTATCAGCCTGATGCTTTAAATCATCACAAGCATGTAGTGTTGTGTGGAGATTTTTCACGCCCAGTTGATTGAGAATGTTGAGTTCCGTGATATCCATGTTCAGCGAGTCGATCACGGAGGTCTGCTCCTCAGTAGCTGTTGCAACCGATTGGTTCAAGCCGTCAATTTCACTGATGCGCTGGGTTATGCTGCTAAGACGATCGCCAGCCTGATTGGCGATTGTTACACTTTCCTCACTGTAGCGTTGACTCACGGTCATGTTATCTACTACGTTGCGGGCGCCGATCTGCAGCTCCTCTATCATTGACTGGACTTCCCGGGCTGACGTCTGAGTGCGGTGCGCCAGACTGCGTACTTCATCCGCCACTACGGCAAAACCGCGACCTGCTTCCCCTGCTCGTGCTGCCTCAATGGCGGCATTCAAGGCCAGTAGGTTGGTCTGTTCGGAAATAGCCTTGATCACCTCGAGAATCTGGCTGACGTTCACTGTCTTGCCGTTCAGTGTTTCGACGTTACCGCAAGAGGCGCGAATGTTATCAGAAAGTTCGCTCATCGCGGTGATGGTCTGGCCGACGACAAGCCTCCCGCTCTCCGCCTGATGGCGGGCGTCGGAGGCCTGCTGGGAAGCATCACCGGCATTGCGCGCGATGTCCTGGGCCGTAGCCCCCAGTTGGTTGATCGCCGCGGCGACGCTGTTGGTACGGTTGGCCTGGTCGCCAGAATTGGCCATTGATGCGCTGGAAGAACTCATCACCCTTTTTGCCACTTCATTGACCTGATGGGTCGCAGAAGACACCTCATGGATAGTGTTATGGATACGTTCGACGAAACAGTTGAAGTCGTCCGCTAACTCCCCAAACTCGTCCCGTGAGTGGACAATTAAACGTCGGGTCAGGTCGCCCTCTCCGAGGGCGATGTCTTGCATTGCTTTGCCCATTGCCCGAAGCGGCTGCATCAGCACGCGGATCAGCATTCCCAGCAGTAAAAGGGTGATGAACACGGTGATCAAGGTGGCGACAATAACCGAGGAGCGAAACTCACTCAGCGCCATGTAAGCTTTTTCCTTGTTGATGGACAGGCCGATGTACCATTTCACTGAAGGGAGGCCTGATACTGGCGCAAACGCCAAAATACGGGTCGATCCGGCCTGTCCGGTTTCGCTAAATTGTGTGCTGATTTTTGGTGTATTTTGCGGATAGATATCGTTTAAGCTCTTCATTAGCAAATCCTTGTCCGGGTGGGCCAGGATCGTGCCATCGGCACTGACAAGAAAGGCATAACCGATGCCGCCCAGTTCCAGTGAGCTGACCATTTTCACAAGGTTTTCTAGGGTCAGATCACCGCCGACTACACCGCGGGATTGATCGCCCCGTTTAACTGGGGTGGCAATTGTTACCATCAATTGGTGGGTTGACGCGTCAAAATATGGTTCTGTCAAGGTAGTGCCGTCGGCGGCCATCGCATCTTTGTACCAAGAACGTGTACGCGGATCGTAGCCGGTTGGTAGCTCGTCCTTTGGGCGCATGGCGAAACTACCATCGGAACTACCTAGATAGGTAGAGGTGAAAGTTGATAAGACCCCCCTCTGTTCCAGAAGACTTAACACGCTTCCAGGAGCATCGTTGTTGGCGATTGTTTGAGCAATGTTATCAACCAGAAGAATACGTCCTGACAGCCAGGACTGGACGTTGCTTGCGGTAATTTTGCTGATCTCTTCAAGGTGACTTTCTAGGTTTGTGCGGATAGCTTTACGCTGTAAGTAGTCATTGTATAACGCAAACAATGAAAACGCTAAAATCAACACCAGCGAGGTAAAAAACAATACTTTGTGACTGAATTTTTTGGGCGCCTTCATGTATGATCATCCAAAATATAATTATTATTTTTATTTAGTTAAATGCTAATCAAGAATTTTTTATTTTATTTGCGTTCGTTTTTTTAATGCGACCGACTGCCCGGTAGGCTTTTCGCCTCGGAGTAAGCCCGGCTTCGGACAGACGTAAAACCTTATTTTTAGGTTAGCGCCTAATCCACGAGCCACAACGAT
>NZ_JZRI01000102.1:0-14995 GCF_000952175.1 Pseudomonas sp. ES3-33
TTTCGGGTAAGAGCTTCGTTGGCGCATGGAAATCCTGACGTTAAGGGCGATCGCGTCCGCTTAAAAATACGCGGACACCATCGCCCTTAATGCTGGAGTTCGGAAGGTGTGTTGGCTGGACGCTTACGCTTTATGTGAAACGAAGAACAGTGAGCCATTTCGTCAAGCAGTGCCCCAATGGGCTCCGGCCGGTGAGGATAATCACCCTGCGCATAGGCTATTCGCATTCTGTAGCGGACAATGCGATTTACTATTTGCTAAAGCTACTGGGGTAACAGAGTGGTGCTTGAGCACTCAGCCAATCGAGTTATTTCCCATGATGCGGTGTGTTATTCCCTACTTCATTCGGGAATCGCCTCCGTGCACAAGGCTGGGAGTGGGCGGGAGACCTCTCATCCATAAATGAGATAGCCGATGGTTGCGCATTTACGGACGTGAGATAGCATCGCTCCATCACTTCCCTATACGATTAGCAGAACTCCAAGCGAATCTCCGGCTCACTTTTCAATTACTTCCCCGCGCATAGGGGCCAGTCGCGCAATCAAACGATTCTGCACCGGCACCGCGATCCCCAGATCATCCATCGCTGCAATCAAGTCTTCGACCAGCGCATTGAAGTCACTGCGGCTGACATTTTGCCCCCTGTGACTCTCGGCCATGCTGTCACCGGTATAGGTACAAGGGCCGCCCGCTTCAACACAAAATTGCTCAATCAATTTGTCCCGTAGCCGCTGGATATCGATCTTGCGAAACCGCTCAACGATTCGCTCGTCCCGAGCAATGTTTAGCAGCATGCCCTCAACAATTCGAGTGATCCCCAGATGTGCGCCCAGGGCTTGATAAAGGCTGTCATCCTTAGGAGCTTTTTGCGCACAAGCACTCAATAGCAAAACGAGAAACAGTGGCAACAATCGCATCAGAAACTTCCCTGCAAGGACAGATATGTGCCGTTTTGGTTATCTAGCGTGGCGATCTCCCCCAGGCGTGCATAGGCCAGGACCACCGACATATGCTTGTTGGGGAAATATCCTAAAAACAGATCCGCCCAATCGCTTTCCCCGGCGAACGACAGGTTGTCCGGCTTCTGCCGGTACTCGACGCCCAGCGCCCAGTGCGGGTTGAACAGCACGGCAATCGACCCCTCCTTCAGTACACTGCGAGTGTCTCGACGGTCACCACCAAAACCCAGCAACCCGGTTTCATTGGCGCGGCTGTACCGCAGGCTGCCATTGACCAAGAGGTTGTAGCCAAATGCTGCGCCCATGAACAAGCGACTTGCGGCTATATATCCCTCAGTGTCGCTGTCACGCTGAGCGTCAACCAGGCTCGAGATCAGAAAATCGCGCTGATGTTTGTACTCCAACCCTAGCGACACCTGCGGGAGATCGTCGTAGATCACGTCACCAAACAAACGCACCTTTAGCCCGAGTACGTCTTGGCTTAGGTTATCTTCAGGGAGATTCAGTTTGCTAACCAAAGACCCCAGATCAAAACGCTGCCGGGCGAAAGACAGCTCGATACGGTTGTCATAGGCCAAAGCTAACCCAGCAACATCCAGCCGATAGTCCGGCAAATTGACCGTAGTGGCGAACGCGGTCGCGTCCCACTCGTTCTTTTCGCCGTAGCCAGTAAGTATTGCCCAAGGTGTAATACCTCCGCCTGCTGCACCCTCGAGGCTACTGGCACCACCTGTGGCAATCAGCCGTCCATTATCAGCGAGGGAGGTTTGGAGGCTCAGGCCGATGAGACAGCCGATCAGCAGAGAGAAACGATAGGTCATGGCGATCAATGAACAATGGATGTATGAAAGTTAAGAGGCAAGGCCACCCAGGCTTCAAATGCTGCGGCAGTAAGTGGCCGACTGATGAGATAACCCTGCGCCGTATCGCAGTGCCAGCGTTCGAGTAAGCGCAGGCTGTGTGCATACTCGACGCCTTCGGCAACTACCTTAAGACCAAGGTTATGGCTCATTTCGATGGTCGAGCGGACGATCACGGCGTCCTCACTGGTTTCATCCAGGTCACGGACGAAGGACTGATCAATTTTCAACTCCTGTACAGGGAGTCGCTTGAGGTGAGCCAAGGACGAGTAGCCAGTACCGAAGTCATCCACCGACAAGCTAATGCCGCAATCACGCAGTTGATGCAGGACTTTTAATGCACGCTCCGGCTCCCGCATGACTGCGCTTTCGGTGATTTCGAATATCAATTGCTCCGCTGGCAGGCGGTAGTTTCGTAATAATGCCAAGACGCGAGCGGCCAGTTCATCGCTAAGTAAGTCATCGGCGGAAATGTTTAGCGAAAGCTGCAAGCAAAGACCCCGCTGATTCCACTCGGAGAGTTGGCGCATCCCCTCGTTGATCACCCAATTAGTAAGCACTTGGATGCTTCCAGTACGTTCTGCCAAAGGAATGAACTCAGCAGGCGAAACCATTCCAAGTTGCGGGTGCTGCCAGCGCAATAAGGCTTCGGCTTGGCGGACGTGACCTTTACGGATATCCAACTTCGGCTGGTAATGCAGTAGAAGCCCGGGCAACTGCGCAGCGTCTTTCATGGCAATGGAGGCGCGTTCCAGTAGCGTCTGCGCGCTTTGCCCATCAGCGGGAAATGCCGCTATACCGAGTCTGCAATCCAGAGCCAAATCGTGACCGTTGATATGCTGAGGCTTAAGCAGTAATTGCTGAATCCGGTCAGCTACTGCGACTGCCGCATCACTGTCGAAGCCATCAAGCAAGAGCAGAAACTCGTCGGCGATCAGATGCGCTACCGTATCACCGGGATGCAGCGATTCCTGTAGGCGCTGACCGGTTTGGCGGAGCAACTGATCAACCGTTTCAGGGTCGGCTGTTTCGTTGATAGACCGCAGGTTTTGAATGCCCAAGACGATCAATGCCATCGGTCGTGTTGCGGCAATCGCGCTGCCTAATCGCTCTACTGCTAAAGCGCGGTTGGGCAAGCCAGTGAGGGGATCATGCAGGGCGTTGTGAGCCAGTTGCTGTTCACGCTCTGCGATGCCGCGCTGCATAGAGTTGACTGCTTTGGCCAGTAATCCGAATTCGTCACTTCTCCTTAGTATTACGGGAGTTTGATAATCGCCTTGGCCGATTCGCTCCGCTGCTAGGGCCAAAGATCTAACGGGTTGCGACACACCTCGGGCCAATAGGAGAGCCCCCGCTAATGAGGCAAGCAAGGCTATCAAGGCAATGCCAAGGATTTTTTCATCAAGGGGAGCAAACGCTCGCATGGCAGCATCGAGTGGGCTTTGCAATAAAGCTATCACTTGACCGTCATATCCATCCGCGCCGCCAGCCAACACCAAGGACTGGCTCAGGAAATTATTCTCCAAGTGCTCCGTCAGCTGAACCGCGTCGCGCATAGACGTGTTAAGCATCAGCCCTGTGATACTTGGGCCAAGAATGTCAGGTTGGGTGCTGACGAGTGGCCCCGGCTGTTGTTTATCCACTGCCAGAAACGACACTTCAAGATTGGTAAGCGAGCGCAACTCCCGGGCAAATGCACTGTCCATGCTGAAGCCCATCACCACCCTGGCAATCGGTAGAGGCGCGAGCACTGTCGCTTCAACAAGCAAGTGGGGCTTACCCTGCAGTGGCACGATCAACATGGTTTTTTGCATGCGCCGGGCTTCGCGCAGAGCTTGGTCGAAACGAAACAGCGAGCCATCCGCCACATCGTCGAGAGTGCTAGCGAGAACTGTTCCATCCATACTGAGTAGAATCATGTCACTGGCGTTGATGCGCTTGCCATGATTGAGCAGCACCGAACGTATGGTTGCAGAATCTCTGCTGGCCACCGCATCGCGAAAACCGAAGTCGGCTGCGAGTAATTGCACTCCGTCTGCCAAGCGTCGCCCTCGCACCTCAAGCAGGCGTTCGAAGACTCGCGTACCGACGTCCAGTTGAGTATTGGCCTGGCTACGCACCGCTGAGTTGGTCGCAACCTTTACGCTGAAATAAAGTGAGCCAATCACCACCAGTAAAAGCAGGATCAGAACTGCGGTAACTTGAGCCTGAAAACTATTGCGCAGTTTCACGGGCAGCTCGCTTGAACGCGTCGCCGAAGGTACTCGGTGCAGGTGCGGTTGGAGCGTTCGTAGACAAAGGCTCCAGGGTGAGGTTAAAGGTCTGCTTGAGGCCGTCGACAGGTACTTTTATAGAACCTGCACTGAGCGGCTGCATGTCTTTGAGTTGTGGATGCCAGAGAGTGACCTGGTAAACACCGACGGGAAGGTTATCAAGCGTCAATTTTCCTTGAGCGTCAGTGACGCCAAAGCGCGGATCGTCAGTGACGTAAACGTAGCCAAGCATCCAGTCATGGATGTTGCATCCAAGCACCACAACACCAGTCTTGTCGAACAGGACTGGGTCGGACGGTGTGCCTTCGTAAAGACGTAGCTCGAAGCGTTTTGCCGGCGAGAACGAGTAGACCTGATGGCGGATGTTGTCGCTGTTAGGGAACTTGATAGGCGTACCGGTATGCACTGCCAGCACATGCGGGGCGAACTGTTGAGAGCGCTGATCCATATCGGCGTTTCGATGAGCTGAGGGCTGGCCAATTGGCCCTTGAAGAGTGAGCACCGCGTCGGACAGCGGATTGCCGTCTTGCTCATTTATTACGACCTCAAGCTTGGCTAAACCAGCCCAACCATCAGCACATATCAAAGCTGTAACTAGCGAAAGAAGCGAGCAAATCCTGGCCATACCGATTCCAAGCAAAAGCGATTTTAGTGGGCAGTCCTTGCCGGAGAGATAAGTAGGTGCCGATAATTGCTCAGCTGAAGCCAAATGCCACCATCAAATTTGATTCGACATGGCATCAATAGGCAGCCCGCAAAATGCGTGCTCTGTGCAGCGTATCGACCAGATAGGAAAAACCTGAATAGCTGTGCATTTGAAACCACCTACCACTGGTCTTCTCTAGCAGCATGCGGCGATGTGATCAGGGAAGTGCGCTGTTGTGGGGAATTGGTAGCGTTTAAGTCACCCTAAAAAATGCGACCTTCTGGGTAAGGCGATCAGCTAGCTGCGCTAACTCCTGACTGGCCGTCGCAACTTCTCGAGAGCCAGTTGCCGATTGCACCGTTGAGGTATGGATGCGCGTGATATTTTGCGCAACGTCTTCGGCCACCACGCTTTGCTGGACAGATGCGCTGGCGATTTGTGCATTCATGTGGTTTATGGCGCCGACTTGCTGGCTAATTTTACCTAGCGCCGCCTGGGCATTGCGGGTTTGCGAAACGGTGTGGCTTACCAGTTCGCAACTATTACGCATGGTTTGTGCAGCAGTTTCAGTTCCGCTCTGCAGGGTACCGATCATTTCGCGAATTTCCCGCGTCGACTCCTGAGTTCGATTAGCTAGAGAGCGCACCTCATCGGCCACAACCGCAAACCCTCGGCCATGCTCACCTGCTCGGGCCGCTTCGATGGCAGCGTTAAGCGCCAATAGGTTAGTTTGCGTGGCAATTGAATTGATTACCTCGATCACTATTTCAATCTCTTCGCTGCGCTTGGACACCTGCTCTACGGTATTGGTGGTTTCAACCAGTGTGTCCGCCAATTGTTCAATAGCGAGAGTGGTGTCCGCAACGACGCGATTTCCGCTTACAACTTCAGCATCGGCTAGACGCGTCGCGTCCGCTGCTTGAGAGGCATAGCCTGAAACTTCATTGACCGTTGCCGCCATTTGCGTAATTGCAGTTGCCACCTGCTCGGCTTCACGGGTCTGCAGGCTGATTTGATTGTTATTGGTGGACGATGTGGTCAACAGTTGCCGAGATGAATTGTTGACCTCTTGGGCCGCTATACGTACTTCACTAATGGTATCAGCCAAACGGCTAAGAGCAGTTTTCAGAACGCCCATCACGCTGTTCGGATAATCGGTAACGATCACTTGTTGCAAATCGCCTGCGGCCAACCGTTGGATAGCCTGCGCAACCTGAGTCGGCTCAGCGCCCAGCGTGGACTTGACGAAGCGGATGATAGAGATTGCCAGGATGATGCTCAGCAGCAGTGCTATGCCGGTTGCCATGAGCATCAGTCCTCTAAACTCACTGGCAGTGGCCTGTACAGCAGTGAGTTGGCTCTTGATCGAGGCTTCTTCGTAGTCAATCAGTGCGTTCACGCGTTTCAACCACTCGCTGTATTCACCTGAGGTCTGGCGCAGCAGCAAAGCTTGTGCTCCAGAGATATCTCCGGCGCGGCGCAGGGCGATTACCGATTTAGTGGAAGCGAGCGTTTGCGTTTCGATATCTTTAATCGCTCTTAGCAGCTGTTGCTCCTGCGATGTTACACCAGCAGTTGCGAATAGCTGATCCATTGGTGTTGCTGAATCGGAGTAGGCCTGTTCTAGATTGGTAACTTCGTTGAGATGGACGGCTAAGTCTTGATCACTATCCACTAATACTGCGTCCCGAATGGCAATAGCTCGGTTGTGCACGCTCCCCCGAAAGTTAATAGCGTAGCGTTGAATTTTCGCCGCATTTTCGCTCACGTGTTCCAGGGTGGAGTGGATAAAGCCTACCCGTTGAATGCCCACGGCGGTGATTAGGATAAGCAACGATACAATTACGGCGAAGCCAAGGCCTATGCGCGAGGCTAGTGAGATTGAGTTTTTCATGGGCGGTGCTCATAGATAGACCCTGTACGGGCAGGACTTGGTGCTTCCATTTTGCTATCCGTGTCAGGGCTACTGGTGTACCGCTACCGCCCATTTGAAAGTTACGACAGCCTGGCTAGGCACTAGCGCAGCAGAGGATGCTAACCGACTGGTGGCAGAGTGACATACATTACTGAGAACCTATACAAGAATTTCATTTTGTATAGGTATTTTCTCGTTTCGCTGAGTGAAGGCCTTGCAGCCTGTCGCAAGCTGGTTTAGAGAATGCACCAACATAGCTAGCAGATCGGCTCGTGAAAGCTGCGTAGCCTGATGAGGGAGCTGGGAGTGGCTAGCGAGAACTCCGGCTCTTATGCTTAAAAGCGACGGTGAACATTTCCTGCGATCCATCCAATCGACTCATGTCCGGTCGTGCTTCTCATCGGAACCTGACTGCGCTCGCTTGCGAGAGTGGCTCATAGCCGCTAATGGTGATGAGTTGCTTGGAGAGGGCGTGAAGATGATTTCGAGATTTGCTGTTGTCCCTGCAATCCCAACGGAAACGGGATCAATGCGTAACGGACGTCAGCGCTTCCTTGGCGGCTCCCAGCGCGAAGACAATGAATCGATGCATCTTCTTCAAGTCTTTTATTGGCACAACCTGCTTGGGTAGAATCCCGCTTCAGGATCGACAGACTGAGTGGGCACTCGACCGCCCACTGCACAGTTCAAACCTTCGGAAAACTCCGTAGGCAAGGCAGTGATGCCTGATTTGCCGTTTTGAGAAGTCTACATACGCTCGCCTTACCCGGACCCCAATTGCTCTGTGCTTGCTTCTTTCGGCGTGTGGTGAGCACACCGCGCCCGACCCCAGGATCGACCGCCCACCATTGGTGAGTACTGCTCCTGTCAAAGCCAACCAGCAATTACGAGAGCAGAGATTCACGAGCATCATTGCCGCGAGAGTCGAAAGCTCCTTTCATAATTTTGACTAACGGGTAGCCGATATCTTGCGTCACCCCGTGCTTGTGTGTTTGGCAGAGCGGGTTCAGAGTACTGCCCATCAAGTCATTCCAAGGTTGAGTGTCAAATTGTTTTCTACCTATTTGAGATTAATGATTTTTTCTTTCTTATTAAAATCGTCGTCTAGAAAAAGAGCTCCTGTGAAGGAAGGTTTATGTTGAAGTTTTTCGCTCTGCTGACACTCCTGGCGTCCACCGCCGTCCACGCCCAAACCCCGCTGCAAGCCGATCTGCCGCTCCAATACCTGGAGCAGACCCACGCCGATTCGCGCAATCTGCCCCTGGTGATTTTCCTCCACGGCTATGGCAGTAACGAAGAGGACCTGTTCGGCATCAAGGATCAATTGCCCGAGCAGTACAACTACCTGTCGGTACGCGCGCCGATGGTGATGGAAGAAGGCAGGTACCAGTGGTTCCGCCAAAAAGGCCAGGGTGCCTACAACGGCGAAACCGATGACCTGAAAAACAGCAGCCAGGTTTTGCTGGACTTCATCACCCAAGCCGCCAGCAAATACCGCACCGCACCGAACAAGGTGTTCCTCGTGGGCTTCAGCCAGGGTGCGATCATGTCCTACGAGGTGGCGCTGCGTCATCCGCAGGCGCTGGGAGGCATTGCAGCGCTGAGCGGGCGTATCCTGCCGGTGCTCAAGGCCGAGCTCAAACCCGATGAAAAACGCCAGCAGCTGGCGATCTTCATCGGCCATGGCACCGCAGACAAACGCCTGCCTTACGTCGATGGCACAGACGCCAACAGCCTTCTGCAAAGCCTGTCGCTCAAGCCCCAATTTCATGCCTATCCGGGGGTGGGTCACAGCATCAGCGCAGCCGAAATGCAGGACTTGAACGCCTGGCTGCAAAGCCTAAACCCTTAGGTTTATTTACCGCTGAGCATCCGCTTGATCAGGGTTTCATGCGCCGCCATGTCGCCGGGCCGGGAAATCACCCGGACCACCGCCATGTGGTTGCCGGAGGCCGCCATCAGCGTGGTGTTGAGGGTTTGCCCACCACCCTGGGTGGCCGTGCTGTCGACCTGGCGCACACCCAGACCAGTGCTTTTGAGGGTCAGGCTTTTCTCGCTCAACTTGTTGTAGTCGGGGAGGGCCTTGCGCTGCGCCGCGTCAAAGTCCGCCGCAGTGCCGTCGAGAAAGGCGCCGTCATTGTCCTTGACCTTGAGACCCTCGGGCAGGGTGTTTTCTGCGGCGATCACCACGGTCTTGGTGGTTTCGTTGGCGTACATGGTCCCGCTGGCGCCCGATGAGCTGGCCGGCAATGGCGTGGCGACGAAGCCTTTGGGCAGGGTAAAGATGAACTTGCCGCCCAGCATCGACACCTTCTGCGACGATGCGGAACTGCTGGTGGCCTTGGCCGCCTGAGCATTCAGGGCCCCCAGGCTGGCAGCGACGGCCAGCAACAGGACAACGGCTTTGTTGCTCAACAATGACATTCGGGATCTCCAGGGGTTGTCGCGCTTCAGCCGCGATCGGTTCAGACGCGATCATCCCATGCCACGTGCAAGTCACTCCAGTACCGGTGCTCGGCCAGTCACTCGTCGCAAGCCTGGGTGCGCACGCTGACCGCAGGTTTTGCCAGCAGGCGCCGGGTCACACCGAGCATGGCCACCGAGACCGCGACGCCGAGGGCAAATGCGCTGAGGCCCATTGTCGGCAAGGCCAGGGCCAGGACCAGGCAAAAGGCGGCAAACGAATACATGCCAGTCGCCGTGGCGCGCAGCAACGCAGCCGTGAACGCCGGCCCACGGGTTTGCTGGGAGAACACGGCCATTACGCTGCCGAGCACCGGGAACACCGCCAGCAGGCCGCTCCAGCGCTCGCCCACGGTACTTGCCAACAAGGTGACCGCCAGTGTCAGCAGGGCACCGGCGACCATGCGCCATAGCAGTCTGTCAGACTTGGGGGCGGTGCCTGAGATCACGGGCTGCACCGACGGAAACAGATAAGGCGCCGCCAGCAACGCGCTCGCAGCGGCGATTGTGGAAAACACCAGGGACGCGGGGATCGACGATAACACCACCGCCAACATGGCCCACACGGCTAACGAAAGACTCAGCGCGGTCGGCCAGTTGCTGCGCTGTGCGACCTGGGCATAGGTGACGCAAAAGGCGATCATCGCGAACATGGCCGATAACGCGGCGGTGGCCGAGCGGGCGGCGAATGCTTCGCCTTGTTCGATGGCCAGGAAGAACAGAATCGGCCCGACCACCACTGGCAGTCCTGACAGCCACCCAGCTACGCTGGGGCCCCAGCGTTTGCCCGCCAGGGAGATGAGTAGCAGAAATCCGGGAATGACCAGCAGTTTGAGCAATAGCACGCACGCGTCTCCATCCTGTGTGAGACTGCCACGTTAGCATGCGCCGGACAGATTGTTGTATAGCTTTGCGGTTTTTGTATACAACATTCAAAGCTTGTACAGTTTGGGTTTTGGCGTATAAATTTTGGGCATCCTCTGCGCTGAATCGAGCCCATCATGAATCGCTCCCGATCCATTCTGCGTCATAGCTTGTGGCTGCTGGCCTTGTTGGCCGGTCATGCGCTGGCCAACTGGCAGGAGGCTTTGCCTGGGGCGCGGATCATTGGTGCCGGCGAATTTCGCTGGTTTGGTTTTGATGTCTATAACGCCCGCCTGTGGAGTGCAGCCAAGCCTTTGGCGAGCGACCAGCCGTTCGCCCTTGAACTCATTTACCAGCGCAAGATTTCCCGGGACGACCTGGTTCAGGCCAGCGTCGATGAAATCAGGCGCCTGTCAGGCGAGTCGGTGAGTGCCGCGCAACTGGAGGCATGGCAGAAGCAGATGCAACAGGCATTTGTCGATGTGCAGGCCGGAACGCGGATCACCGGGGTGTATCTGCCGGGGCAGGGGGCACGGTTTTATGTCGGGCAGCGCTTGCAGCACGAGGTGAACGACCCGGCATTCGCCCGGGCGTTTTTTGATATCTGGCTGGACCCGCGAACACGCACTCCGCAGTTGCGCGAGCAATTGATGGGCGTAGCCAAATCCCGGTAGGAGCTGCCGCAGGCTCGGGCCGCGATCGGACGATCTTTTGATCTTGCTTGCAAGCGCTCCCAACACAGACAAGATCAAAAGATCGTCCGATCGCGGCCCGAGCCTGCGGCAGCTCCTACAGGGGGATGTTTGATTGATGTGTAGAGCACGGGGATCGTTTTGCTGATGCGTGGAGCCCGGTGCGACAGGTGTCACACCGGGTGTGTTGCCAGGCTGCGCGGTTCTTCGTGGGTCCCCGCGCCGCCTGTTGAACGCTTTACGCCCGCTCGATGGCCAGCGCCACGCCCTGGCCGCCACCGATGCACAAGGTGGCGAGGCCTTTCTTGGCGTCACGCTTGATCATTTCATGCAGCAAGGTCACCAGCACCCGGCAGCCCGATGCGCCAATCGGGTGGCCGAGGGCGATGGCGCCGCCATTGACGTTGACCTTGTTCATGTCCCAGCCCAGGTCCTTGGCCACCGCCAGGGATTGCGCGGCGAAGGCTTCGTTGGCTTCGATCAGGTCAAGCTGACCGATCGACCAGCCGGCCTTGTCCAGGCAGCGGCGAGTGGCCGAGACCGGGCCGATGCCCATGATCGCCGGATCAACGCCCGCATTGGCATAGGCAGCAATTTTTGCCAGCACGGGCAGCCCCAGGGCTTTGGCTTTTGCCGCGCTCATAAGCATTACGGCCGCGGCGCCATCGTTGAGCGACGAAGCATTACCGGCGGTCACCGAACCGTCTTTTTTGAACGCCGGGCGCAGTTTGCCCAGGGCGGCGGCGCTGGTGTCGGCTCGCGGCTGCTCGTCGGTGGCGAACGACAGCGGTTCACCCTTGCGCTGGGGAATCAGGATCGGCGTGATTTCATCGACAAAACGTCCGCCTTCAATGGCGGCCGAGGCTTTCTGTTGCGAGGCCGCGGCGAAGGCATCCTGTTGCTCGCGGGTCAGGTTGTACTGCTCAACCAGGTTCTCGGCGGTGATGCCCATGTGGTAGTCGTTGAACGCGTCCCACAGGCCGTCGCTGATCATGGTGTCGACGATTTGCGCGTGGCCCATGCGCAGGCCGGTACGGGCGCCGGGCATGACGTAGTTGGACAGGCTCATGTTCTCCTGGCCGCCGGCGATCATCACCTCGGCGTCGCCGCAGCGAATCGCCTGGGTGGCCAGGTGCAGGGCCTTGAGGCCCGAACCGCAGACCTTGTTCAGGGTCATGGCTGGCACGGTAAACGGCAGGCCGGCCTTGATGGCGGACTGGCGCGCTGGGTTCTGCCCGGCGCCGGCGGTCAGCACCTGGCCCATGATCACTTCATCCACTTGCGCCGGGTCGAGCCCGGTCTGCGCCAGCAACTGACGGATCACTGCGGCGCCCAGGTCCACGGCGGACACATTGGCCAACGCACCCTGGAAGCTGCCAATGGCGGTACGGGTGGCGGCTACAATTACAACGTCTTGCATGGAATTATTCCTCACTGCGCAGCGAACTGCATTTCCGGAACGTGATCAGGCACGATCAGTTTACCCGCGGTCTTGGCGACGATTTCCTCGACGCTGACACCCGGTGCACGCTCCTTGAGAATGAACGCGCCGTTTTCGATTTCAAGATAAGCCAGGTCGGTCAGCACGCGCTTGATGCAACCGGCGCCGGTCAGCGGCAGACTGCATTTTGCCAGGAGCTTGGACTCACCGTCCTTCGAGGCGTGGGTCATGATGACGATGATGTTGTCTGCACCGGCCACCAGATCCATGGCGCCGCCCATGCCCTTGACCAGCTTGCCGGGGATCATCCACGAGGCGATGTTGCCTTGCACGTCGACTTCGAAGGCACCCAGCACGGTCAGGTCGACATGCCCGCCGCGAATCATCGCGAAGGACTCGGCCGAGGAAAAGATCGACGCGCCGATGCGCGCGGTCACGGTTTGCTTGCCGGCGTTGATCATGTCGGCATCGATGGTTTCTTCGGTCGGGAACGGACCCATGCCGAGCAGGCCGTTTTCCGACTGCAGCATGACTTCCATGCCTTCGGGGATGTAGTTGGCGACCAGGGTCGGGATGCCGATGCCCAGGTTCACGTAAAAGCCGTCCTGCATTTCGCGGGCGACGCGTTGAGCCATTTGTTCGCGGGAAAGTGCCATTGTTGTTATTCCTTCAATTCGGGCCGGGGGCAGGTGATCACTTACGCACGGTGCGCTGTTCGATGCGCTTCTCGAACGTGCCGCAAATGACCCGGTCGACGTAGATGCCAGGGGTATGGATCTGCGCCGGGTCCAGCTCGCCGGGCTCGACGATTTCTTCGACTTCGACCACGGTGATCTTGCCGGCAGTGGCCGCCAGCGGGTTGAAGTTCTGCGCGGTGTGGCGATAGATCACGTTGCCGAAGTGGTCGGCTTTCCAGCCTTTGACGATGGCGAAGTCACCGGTAATGGACTCTTCCATCAGGTACTGGCGACCGTGGAATTCGCGCACTTCCTTGCCGTCGGCAACCGGTGTGCCGACGCCGGTGGCGGTAAAAAAGGCTGGAATGCCAGCGCCGCCAGCGCGCATTTTTTCCGCGAGGGTACCCTGGGGCGTCAGGACGACTTCGATTTCGCCTTTGAGCAGTTGGTCTTCGAACAGTTTGTTCTCACCGACGTACGAGGCCACTACTTTGCTGATCTGCCGGTCTTCCAGCAGCACGCCCAGGCCAAAGCCGTCGACGCCACAGTTGTTGGACACCACAGTGAGGTCGCGTGTGCCTTTGCGCTTGATCTCGGCGATCAGGTTTTCCGGAATCCCGCACAGACCGAAGCCGCCGGCGATGACGGTCATGCCGTCTTCGAGACCTGCCAGCGCTTCTTCGTAGGAACTCACACGCTTGTCGAAACCTGCCATATGCACCTCTTTTATTCTTTATGGGCGGCTGGCTAGCCGAATGACTGAAGTGTCTCGCCGCAAGATTGATTTGTTAAGTTGATTTTTAGCAATTATTAATAGATAAAACTCACTAATAGAGTTTTCCATTTGCCAAGGCCACTCTGCACTGAGGGAGCAAAACTTGCTCGCGATAGCCATTCCAAGGGCCCATCGCAGGCAGGCCAGGCACCGACACTTGCTACAGCCACCCTGCACTGTGGGAGCAAAGCTTTCTCGCGATAGCCACTCCAAGGGCGCCATCGCACGCAGGCCATGCACCCACAAGCTTGCAGCTCACAGTCTCGAGATTCCAGGAGCCAAGCGACATGACCGTCAAACAGATCCGCGCCTTCCTCGCCGTCGCCCAGAGCCTGAGTTTCGCCGTGGCCTGCGAGCGCCTGCACCTGTCGCAATCAGCACTGAGCCTGACTATCAAGGCGCTGGAAGAAGGCCTGGGCGGGCGCTTGTTTGCGCGCAACACCCGCAACGTCGCACTGACCGCCGAAGGTGAGGCTCTGGTGCCCCTGGCGCGGCGCCTGATCGCTGACTGGGACAACGCCGAGGATGAGTTGCGCCAGCGCTTCACCCTGCAACGCGGGCGAGTCACGCTGGCCGCGATGCCCTCGTTTGCCGGCAACCTGTTGCCACCGATCCTCAAGACATTTCGTGCGCGTTACCCCAAGGTCAATGTCACGGTAAATGACGTGATCAACGAGCAGGTGCTGGAAATGGTGCGGGATCGACAGGTCGAGCTGGGTGTGGCGTTTGAGCCAACCACCAGCTCGTCGCTGGCCTTCACACCGCTGTACATGGATCGCTTCGTCGCGGTGGTGCCCCTGGATTCACCGCTGGCCCGGCTTGACGATATCGCCTGGAAGACCCTGCTGCAGGAACCGTTCATCACCCTGCAGCGCCCGTCCACCGTACGGGTGATGCTCGAGGAGCACCTTCAGGCGCGTGGTATGAAATTGCCGGTGGAGTTTGAAAGCCATCAGCTGGCAACGGTGGGGCGTATGGTCGCAAGCGGGCTGGGCGTCAGCGCGGTCCCGGCATTGTGCGCCGGGCAGATGCGCGAACTGGGTGCGCATTGCCTGACCCTGCATGACCCGGTGATTGAGCGGGCGATCGGGGTGTTGACCAAGCCTGGGGTGGAGTTGTCGGCGGCGGCGCAGGCGTTGTTTGATGTGCTGAAGCAAGAAAACGCGGGTCAACAATGTTCATGAACTGAAGAGCGTCCAGGGTGGGAGCAACTGTCTTCCCCCTGCCACATCAATATCGAATCTGCAGACGCCATCGCGGGCAAGCCCGGCTCCCACAGAGATATCTGCCGTACACAAATGCTGCGCCCACCACAAAAACCCTGTGGGAGCGGCGGTGCGACGATTCGACTTGCCCGCGATGGCAATCTCCCTGCCACATCAATGTCGAATCCGCAGACGCCATCGCCAGCAGGCTTGCTCCCACAGTGG
>NZ_JZRI01000103.1:0-58364 GCF_000952175.1 Pseudomonas sp. ES3-33
ATATATAAGAATATTCTTACAGGAACTTTTGGCGACAGTGCTTGATGCGATTCTTTAACATTTGGAAGGATTTTGATAAATGGCTGAAAACCCCGTTTTTGAGCGCGCGACGCGGTTTCTTTCGGCGTTGAGACACTGTCACGTACTTGGGCTGAGCGTCCACAGCGCTAGCCAGGAGGGGCTCACCGTCATCCTGCCCTATAGCGCCCAAATCGTTGGCAATCCGCAGACCGGCGTCATCCATGGCGGTGCCCTGACCACGCTGATGGACACCGCTTGCGGCATGTCCACCCTCTGTGTCCTGCCCGAATTCGAAGTCTGTCCCACACTCGACCTGCGCATCGACTACATGCACGCGGCTGAACCGCATAAGGACGTGTACGGTTTCGCGCAATGCTACCGCGTGACCACCGACGTGATCTTCGCCCGCGGTTTCGCTTACCAGGACGATCCCGGGCAACCCATAGCCCATGTGGTGGGCACCTTCATGCGCATGGGCAAGGTGATCAAGGGCAGCAAAGGCACAGGCGCCGCTGTGGCTGGAGGTGCAAAATGAATGACGCCTTCAAGACGCAACTGCAGCAGGCTCATGAGCAGGGCGACTATGCCTCGCTGTTGCACCTGATTCCCTACGCCAAGCTGATCGGTGTCGAATGCTCGCGAGTGGGGGATGAGTTGCTGTTTCGCTTGCCGGCGAACAAGGACAACATTGGTAACCCTTTATTGCCGGCGATCCATGGGGGAGTGATTGCCGGGTTCATGGAGTTGTCTGCAGCGCTGCACCTGCTGGTGTTTACCGGTTCGCCGGGCGTGCCGAAGATCATCGACTTTTCCCTGGATTACCTGCGGGCCGGGCAGTTTCGTGATACCTGGGCCAGATGCCAGGTGTGCCGCCAGGGGCGGCGTGTTGCCAACGTGGCCATTACCGCCTGGCAAAGCACCCAACATGAACCGATTGCCACGGCGCGAGCGCATTTCAAAATCGATGAGCCCTTGAAATCCTGATCCATGCCCCCAACTCTGATGACAACCCGCCGCCGACCCTGAAGGTCGCGGCCACTGCCATCTGATTGGAGTTTGATGACCATGAGTGTGGAAACTCAAAAGGAAACCCTGGGCTTCCAGACCGAGGTGAAGCAGCTGCTGCACCTCATGATCCATTCGCTGTATTCCAACAAGGAAATCTTCCTTCGCGAATTGATCTCGAACGCCTCTGACGCTGTCGACAAATTACGTTTCGAAGCCCTGGCCAAGCCCGAGCTGCTGGAAGGTGGCGCGGAACTTAAAATCCGCGTGAGCTTCGATAAAGACGCCAAAACCGTCACCCTCGAAGACAACGGCATCGGCATGAATCGCGAAGACGCGATCACCCACCTGGGCACCATCGCCAAGTCCGGCACTGCCGACTTCATGAAACACCTGTCGGGCGACCAGAAGAAAGACTCGCACCTGATCGGTCAGTTCGGCGTCGGTTTCTACTCTGCATTCATCGTCGCCGACAAAGTCGACGTGTACAGCCGTCGTGCCGGCGATGCTGCCAGCGAAGGCGTGCACTGGTCGTCCAAGGGCGAAGGCGACTTCGAAGTGGCGACTATCGAGAAAGCCGAGCGCGGCACCCGCATCGTGCTGCACCTGAAATCCGGTGAAGACGAATTCGCTGATGGCTGGCGCCTGCGCAACATCGTCAAGAAGTACTCCGATCACATTGCCTTGCCGATCGAACTGCCAAAAGAAGTCACGGCAGCAGAAGGCGAAGAACAGCCGGCCGTTGAATGGGAAACCGTCAACCGCGCCAGTGCCCTGTGGACCCGCCCGCGCAATGACGTGAAGGAAGAGGAATACCAGGAGTTCTACAAGCACATCGCCCACGATTTCGAAAACCCGCTGAGCTGGAGCCACAACAAGGTCGAAGGCAAGCTGGAATACAGCTCGCTGCTCTACGTACCGGCCCGTGCCCCGTTTGACCTGTACCAGCGCGAAGCGCCGAAAGGCCTGAAGCTTTACGTGCAGCGCGTGTTCGTCATGGATCAGGCCGAATCGTTCCTGCCGCTGTACCTGCGTTTCATCAAAGGCGTGGTCGATTCCAATGACCTGTCGCTGAACGTGTCGCGGGAAATCCTGCAGAAAGACCCGATCATCGACTCGATGAAATCGGCGCTGACCAAGCGCGTCCTCGACATGCTGGAAAAACTGGCGAAGAACGAGCCTGAGCAATACAAAGGCTTCTGGAAGAACTTCGGTCAGGTCATGAAAGAAGGCCCGGCAGAAGATTTCGCCAACAAGGAAAAAATCGCCGGCCTGCTGCGTTTCGCCTCCACCCAGGGCGAAGAAGGCGAGCAGGTCGTGTCGCTGGCCGAATACCTGGCTCGCGCCAAGGAAGGTCAGGACAAGATCTATTACCTGACCGGCGAGACCTATGCCCAGGTCAAGAACAGCCCGCACCTGGAAGTCTTCCGCAAGAAAGGCATCGAAGTGCTGCTGCTGACTGACCGTATCGACGAGTGGCTGATGAGCTACCTCAGCGATTTCGACGGCAAGACCTTTGTTGACGTGGCACGCGGTGACCTGGACCTGGGCAACCTGGACTCGGAGGAGGACAAGAAAGCCGCTGAAGAAGTTGCCAAGTCCAAAGAAGGGCTGGTTGAGCGTCTGAAAACTGCGCTGGGCGATTCCGTTGCCGAAGTGCGGGTTTCCCACCGCCTGACCGACTCGCCGGCGATCCTGGCCATCGGCGAACAGGACCTGGGCCTGCAGATGCGCCAGATCCTTGAAGCCAGTGGGCAGAAGGTGCCGGATTCGAAGCCGATTTTCGAATTCAACCCGGCTCACCCGTTGATCGAGAAACTCGACAGCGAGCAGAGCGACGAGCGCTTCGGCGACCTGTCGCATATCCTGTTCGATCAGGCGGCCCTGGCGGCCGGCGACAGCTTGAAGGACCCGGCGGCGTATGTGCGTCGTCTCAACAAGCTGTTGGTTGAATTGTCGGTTTAACCGAGCTGCAATAAAAAACCCGCTTCGGCGGGTTTTTTTATATCGAGTTTTCTGCTTTCCCTGCAAGAACCGGCTTGCTGGATGACGGAGGCATTTACAAAGCAGCTCTCAAGGCAACTCAATACGCTCACTTTCCCCCGGCACTGTCGGCCAATCCCCAGCCGCCCAGCGCCGTCGCGCTTCATCGATCGCTGCCGAGTCACTCGCGACAAAATTCCAGTTGATGCGTCGCGGACCGTCCAGTGGCGCGCCACCAAACAACACTGCATGACAGTCGCTCTCGGCGAACAGGGTCATCTGTTCCCCGGCCGGCAGCACCACCAGCGAATGCGCTTCAACCGGCTCGCCGTTGAGCTGTGCCTCGCCATCGAGTACATAGAGCGCCCGCTCTTCATGTTCGGTGGGAATCAGCAGGGTGGTGGCCGTTTGCAGGTGCAGTTCCGCGTACAACGTAGGAGAAAGCACCGGCACCGGCGATTCCAGGCAAA
Organism: Pseudomonas sp. ES3-33; assembly: GCF_000952175.1. Taxonomy (NCBI): domain Bacteria; kingdom Pseudomonadati; phylum Pseudomonadota; class Gammaproteobacteria; order Pseudomonadales; family Pseudomonadaceae; genus Pseudomonas; species Pseudomonas sp. ES3-33. The sequence continues at coordinate 3,480 of NZ_JZRI01000103.1, forward strand.
AGCCTGAGCCGGCAATCATGCGGATCTGTACCCCAAGGTTGTCACTCACCGGCAAGGTGGCCGCTGGATGGTGGCTGTAATGTCCCGGCCCCTGTTCATGCGCCTTCGGAGAGGCGAGCCAGACCTGCAAGCCATGCATCGTGAAGCCGCTTTCCGTCAAGGCGGCGGGCGTACGCTCCACATGGGCAATGGCGCTGCCCGCGGTCATCCAGCTGACATCACCTGCCGCGACGATCTGATCGGAGCCAATGCTGTCCTTGTGCTGCAGCTGTCCCTGAAACAGGTAGGTGAGGGTGGAAAGGCCGATATGCGGATGCTGGCGGATATTCATGCCCGTTCCTGCGGCATAACGGGTTTCGAGCATGTGGTCAAAAAAAACGAAGGGCCCGACGCTGCGGCACTTGGCCGACGGCAACGGGCGAAGAATCGGCTGGCCCGCGACATCTTCGATGCGAGGGCGGATCACGAGCGGAGAGTTCATGGTGCATTCCAGGCTGAGCGGGTGACGCCAAGAGCATAACCCGCCTGCGCAACCCCTGCCGCTATTGGCTGAATGCACCCTCGGCCAGATGGGTTTCGATGCTGACGTCGGTGGTGGTCATCAGCTTGTGGATAGGGCAGCGATCGGCCACGCGGTGCAGTTCTTCGCGCTGGGCGTCGGTGAGTACGCCCTTGAGCGTCAGCTTGACGTGCAAGGCATATTTACCTTTCTGCTCTTCACTGTTGTCGCGCTTGACCTCGACTGTTACGCCGGTCAGCGGGATGTCTTTCTTTTTGGCGTACATCTTCAGGGTCAGGGCCTTGCAGGCGCCCAGGGCTGCATCGAAATAGTCATGCGGCTCCGGCGCGGTGCCTTCACCCCCTGAACTGGTTGGCACATCGGCAAAGAGTTCATGGTCGTCGATGTGTACGCTGTGGCGAAAACCTTCGGCGGAGACGGTATTGACGGTAACTGTCATGGTGCACCTCGCAGGCAGTAGGAAAAATCGTTCAATGAAAACGGACCGTGAAGTTATAGAGCATTCTGATGAATGAGCGTTCCACTTTCCTATCCGGTGAACCCTGATGCTCCCACGAGGGTCTACGCTGTTCCTGACCGCTGGAGATAGCCCTTGCATCCGTTCCGACTCAGCCTTGCCTGCCTGCTGGCGCTATCAAGCGCGGCGGCCAATGCGCGCGAATATGCCTACAGCGATGCCCATCTGCATTACGTGGATTTTTTCCAGGAAACGGCGGGCATGCCCAAGCTGCTCAAGGCGATGGCTGACAATCGCATCGAGCATGTGATGATCTCCGGTATTCCGGTCGCGAAGAAATGGCATGAAGATGAGCCCAAGCGACCTCGTTACTACGCAGGTGATGATGCGGATGCGTACTGGTACAGCGCAACCGACGTCATAGTGGCGGCGGCAGTGAGCAAGTTGACGCCCGAACAGCGTCAACGTTTTCACCCGTTCCTGTCGGGCTTCAATCCCAACGACAAAAACTCAGCGGCGCATATCCAGCGCATGCTCGACCTCTATCCAGGCTTGTGGCAGGGCATCGGCGAGGTCTTCACCCGGCATGACGACGTCACCGCCTTGACCTCCGGTGACACCCCCCGGGCCAATAACGAGGCCATGACGCGGATTTATCACCTGGCTGCGGAAAATGATCTACCGGTGATGGTGCATTCCAACATCACCTCCAAGCGCGAGAAAAATCCGCTCTACCTCGCGGAAATCGAAGAGCCGTTGCGCAACCATCCGCACACCCGATTCATCTGGGCCCATGCCGGTACCAGTGCGGAAATTCACCGGCACCAGGTCCAGCTGGATTTCCTGCTGCCGACCCTGACTCGCATGCTGGAGGCCTATCCCAATTTATTCATCGATCTGTCCTGGAGCCTGCTGACCCCGTATCTGCTGGATGAGCAGGGCAAGCCGCGCCAGGAGTGGCTGGCACTGGTGGAGCGCTTTCCGGAGCGTTTCATGGTCGGTTCGGACGTGGTGGGCCGCTTCAACAAGCTCGGCAAGGAAATGCGCAGCTTCGATCCGTTTCTGGATGCGTTGCCCGAGGACGTTGCCAAAAAGGTCGCCCGCGACAATTTCCTCGCAATCCTGCCACGCCCCTTGTAGGAGCGAGCTTGCTCGCGAAAAACCTGAGGGCGCCGCGGGGTGTCAGGTGCCCAGTGTCATCGTTAACCACCATCGCGAGCGAGCTCGCTCCTAGAGTTGCATTGCAGGCGCCTGCTCGCGCAAAGCCTGGGGGCGCTGCAGGGTGTCAGGCGTCGAGGCGAAAAAAAGCCCCGCGATTGCGGGGCTTTTTTTGTCAACTGCGGATCAGCTGCCTTTGACAGCCTTGCCGTTCACCGTACCGTCCAGGAGCATGATGTTGTACTCCTTGCCGTCGGTTTCAACCTGTTGCAGGCGGACCAGCAGGTAATCCCAATCCTTGGCAAACCACAGCACGGTAATGCGCTTGCTCTGAGTTGGATCGCGCACGCGCTCGACCTTGATCGCGTCGATCTGGCCAGCCTTGGTGTCGACTTTTTCCGAACCCAGCACGCGGAAGTCATAAGTATCGACTTCACCATCATCGACCACCTGATAGCTCATGCTTTTCTTGCCGGCCGCCACGTCATGCTGCAGCGCGAGCTGATACGTGGACTTGTCGACCATGCCGCGGTTCAACGGCAGCTTGACCGGGTCACCGCGATCGGTGCCGGTCACCATTTTGGTGGTCCAGTCGAAATCCAGGTCGGCTTTCTTGGCTTTACCCAGACCACCACGTTCGAAGTGATACGACTGCGGCAGCAGGGTATCCTTGTCCAGTGTCAGGGTGCTTTCTTCGGACAGGCTGGCGATCATCATCGAAGCCTCGAAGCTGAGCTTCCAGACGCCATTGGCTTCCTTGGTCAGGCTGCGCGATGCCGTGCCGCTCATGGGCAACTGTTTCCAGTCGGCAGTGTAGCTGGCGGAGAAAGGTTGAAGTTCTGCAGCCTGTGCCAGGGGCAGGGCGAGCAGAGCGCAAGCGAAGAGCAGGGCGCGACGCATAATATCTCCTAGGTTCGAATCAAGTGGCCGCTGGCGGCGAGTAACTGTCCGTCCAGTAAAGCACCTTGCTCATCCAGTGATAAGCGACCTTCGGCAAACCAGCGTACGGCCATCGGGTAGATCAGGTGTTCCTGGGTGTGGACTCGCTGCGCCAGACTCTGCGGCGAATCATGCAACTCTACCGGTATTACTGCCTGTACGACCAGTGGTCCGCCATCGAGTTCCTCGGTGACGAAGTGTACGGAGCAGCCGTGTTCAGTGTCGCCGGCTTCCAGCGCGCGCTGATGAGTGTGTAACCCTTTGTATTTGGGTAGCAGCGAGGGATGGATATTGAGCAGACGACCCGCATAGTGACGCACGAAATCAGCGCTGAGAATGCGCATGAATCCGGCCAGCACCACGAGTTTGGGGTTGAAGGCGTCGATCAGTTCGATCAGCGCGGCATCGAAGGCCTCGCGGCCATCGAAAGCCTTGTGATCCAGGGAGCGGGTGTCGATACCCGCGTCCCTGGCGCGTTGCAGGCCAAAGGCGTCGGCGCGGTTGGAAATCACCGCAGCGATGCGGACCGGGCTGTCGCCGGTCCGCGTGCTGTCGATCAAGGCCTGCAAGTTACTGCCGGTGCCGGAAAGCAGCACCACGACATCACAGGTGGCGGACATCCGCTCTTGCATCAGTGGGCCTTAAGGTTATTCAGTACGACCTGAGCCGCGCCTTCGGCAGCGGTGGAGATCTGACCTATGACCCAAGGCTGTTCGCCAGCTTCGCGCAGGACGTTCAAGGCGCTTTCAACGTGCTCTTGAGCTACGCAGATCACCATGCCAACGCCGCAGTTCAGCACGCGGTGCATTTCGTTTTCGTCGACGTTGCCTTGCTCTTGCAGCCAGTCGAACACGGCAGGGCGAGTCCAGCTTGCAACGTCAACCACCGCCTGGGCGCCTTTTGGCAAAACGCGCGGGATGTTGTCCAGCAGGCCGCCACCCGTGATGTGGGCCATGGCTTTTACGGCGCCGGTGTCCTTGATCAGCTTGAGCAGTGGCTTGACGTAGATGCGGGTCGGGGCCATCAGCAGGTCGGTCAGCGGCTTGCCGTCGAGCTGGATGTTTTCGATGTCGGCACCGGACACTTCGATGATCTTGCGGATCAGCGAGTAGCCGTTGGAGTGCGGGCCCGAAGACGGCAGGGCGAGCAAGGCATCGCCGGCAGCGACTTTCGAACCGTCGATGATTTCGGATTTTTCCACGACACCGACGCAGAAGCCGGCCAGGTCGTAGTCTTCGCCTTCGTACATGCCAGGCATTTCAGCGGTTTCGCCGCCGACCAGGGAGCAGCCCGACAGTTCGCAGCCAGCGCCAATGCCGGTGACAACCTGGGTAGCGGTCTCGACGTTCAACTTGCCGGTGGCATAGTAGTCGAGGAAGAACAGTGGCTCGGCGCCGCAGACCACCAGGTCGTTCACGCACATGGCTACCAGGTCGATGCCGATGCTGTCGTGTTTGTTCAGGTTCAGTGCCAGGCGCAGCTTGGTGCCCACGCCGTCGGTGCCGGAAACCAGAACAGGCTGCTTGTAGCCGGCCGGGATTTCGCAGAGGGCGCCGAAACCGCCCAGGCCGCCCATGACTTCCGGGCGCGCAGTGCGCTTGGCGACGCTCTTGATGCGTTCGACCAATGCTTCACCGGCGTCGATGTCTACACCGGCGTCCTTGTAGCTCAGGGAGGGTTGCTTGCTCATGATCCAGGCCTTTAGGGGGGATTCAGGGGTAACGACCGAGTCCAGCGGGACCGCAGGAACAGACGAGGGCGGGTGCCGTGCGCGAATTCCAGGGTGCCCGGCTGTTGCCGGTCTGCGAAGGCGCGCGATTTTATCAGGCTTGAAGGGCAGCGGCCATCCTCACGCCGACGGCAGGGGCATATCGGCCGAAAAAAAACCGTCACAGGCCGTATTGGTCGTCTGGCTCATGGCTGTATAAGGTAGCGCCATTAACCGTCTATCGTTATGACAGTGCAAAAACTTGCCCGGGCCGGGTGAATGTTTTGCCGAAGGGTGTGGTCACAGCCATGCTCGTCCGGTTCACGCGGCCTGTTCCAGCCGCTCCAATAGTCAGGAATCTTTCATGGGTTTTTTTCCGAAATGTTTGTTTGTGGGCTGTTTGTCTCTCTTCAGCCTGGCCGGCCATGCCGAGACGGTTAAAAGTCTGTATCAGGTGCGTCAACCTGTGAGTGGCCAGTCGCCGGAGATTCGCGACCAGGCGACCCAGGAAGCACTGGATACGCTGGTACTGCGCCTGACCGGCGATCCCAAGGCCGCACAGAATCCCGCCTTGGCCGCCATCCGCAAGGACCCGCAGCAGATCATCAGCCAGTACGGCTTCGAAGCGGGACCGCCGCAAGTGCTGAAAGTCGATTTTGACCCTGCGACCACCGAGCAGGCGCTGCGTCGCGCCGGTTTGTCCCTGTGGGGTGCCAATCGCCCGTCGATCCTGAGCTGGTGGTTGAACGACGCCACTGAGGGTTCGAGCCTGGTCGGTGATGGCCAGGCCAGCGCGACGCCGCTGCGTCGCGCGGCCCAGCATCGAGGGCTGCCATTGCGCTTGCCGCTGGCGGACCTGAGCGAACAACTGGTGGCGACCGGACCGACCCTGGAAGGCGGTGACGCGGCGCCACTGCGCAGCGCCTCGGAGCGTTACAACGCCGATGCCCTGCTCGCCGTGCATGCCAAGGAGGAGGGCGGCCAGTGGCAGGCAACCTGGAATTTGTGGATGGGCGACAAGAAAGAAGCAGGCAGCGTGCAGGGTGCCGATCAGGCCGCTGTCGCGGATGCCGTCATGCTCGCGGTCAGTGAGCGACTGGCGCCGCGTTTTGTGGTCAAGCCAGGCGCTTCTGGCGAGCAGTTACTTGAGGTCCAGGGCATGAACCTGGAGCGCTATGCCGCCCTCGGGCGGTTGCTGGAACCCTTCGGCATGCGCCTGCAGAGCGTCAATGGCGACCGGATTCTCTACCGGGTTCGCGGCAGTGCCGAACAGTTGAAGGCGCAGCTGTCCCTGGCGAAGTTGCAGGAGTTGCCAGCCGGGGAGGCACCTGCACCGGTGCCGCCGGTTCAGCCTGCAGCCGATGGTGCGGCGCCTGCCGTAGCGCCAGCCCCGGCCCCGGTTCCGCAGTTACGTTTTCGCTGGTAGTTTTTCTTTCCTTATATAGAAGCAGGAGTGGTTCATGGCCGATACGCGGCGTTGGTTCTGGTTGGGTGGAGTCGTCCTGCTCTGCGCGCTTGTCTGGTTGTTGCATCCGATCCTGACGCCGTTCCTGGTGGCGTTGCTGTTGGCCTATCTGTTCGATCCCCTGGTGGACAGGCTGGAGAAGGCCGGGCTGTCACGCACTTGGGGTGTGATCGCGGTGTTTGCGCTGTTCACCTTGATCGTCACCACGCTGGTGCTGGTGCTGGTGCCGATGCTGGCCAAGCAAATGCTGCGTCTCTATGAGCTGGCCCCGCAGATGCTCGATTGGCTGCAGCACACGGCACTGCCATGGGCTCAGTCGAAATTCGGCTTGTCGGACGGCTTCTGGAAGTTCGACAAGCTGAAGGCGGCAATCAGCGAGCACATGGGGCAGACGACTGACATCGTCGGTGTGGTGCTGAGCCAGGCAACGGCTTCCAGCCTGGCGGTGATCGGCTGGCTGGCGAACCTGGTGTTGATTCCGGTCGTGAGTTTCTACCTGCTGCGGGACTGGGACCTGATGATGGCCAAGATCCGCAGCCTGCTGCCGCGCGATAGCGAAGAGCGCGTGGTCAGCCTGGCGGGCGAATGCCACGAAGTGCTGGGCGCGTTTGTGCGCGGGCAATTGCTGGTGATGGTGGCGCTGGGCGTCATCTATGCAGCGGGCCTGATGCTCATCGGGCTTGAGCTTGGGCTGTTGATCGGCTTAATCGCTGGCCTCGCGGCCATCGTGCCATACATGGGGTTCGTGATCGGTATCGGTGCTGCGCTGATCGCCGGGCTGTTCCAGTTCGGTGGCGATTTGTACCCCATGATCGGCATCGTTGCCGTGTTCATGGTGGGGCAGGCGCTGGAGGGCATGGTGCTCACGCCATTGCTGGTGGGTGACCGCATCGGCCTGCACCCGGTCGCCGTGATATTTGCCATTCTGGCCGGGGGCGAGCTGTTCGGATTCACCGGCATCCTGCTGGCCTTGCCAGTGGCGGCGGTGATCATGGTGCTGGTGCGCCACATGCATGATTTGTATAAGGATTCGGACATCTACAATGGCGAGGATGAGCCCGAGCTGTAGCGGGCGGCATTGAGGCCTGACTGCCGCCCGGTCCCGTACCGGGCGGTGTGTTTCACGCTTGCTGCAGGCGCCCACACCGTCAGAGAATCTGTCACCAAACCGGCAAGCTAACGCAAACCTTTGATTTTGCTTGTGGTCTGTCGCATTGTGCGGTCAGCCTCACGGGTATAAACTTCGCAAACTTTACACAGAGGCCACTAACGGTTCCGTCGGAACTGTTCAGTCAGCATGAAACCGATTCAGCTGCCCCTAGGTGTGCGTCTGCGTGATGACGCTACCTTTATCAATTATTACCCAGGCGCCAATGCCGCTGCACTCGGCTATGTCGAGCGACTCTGCGAAGCCGACGCCGGGTGGACGGAAAGCCTGATTTACCTGTGGGGCAAGGACGGCGTGGGGCGCACGCACCTGCTGCAGGCCGCCTGTCTGCGCTTCGAACAGATGGGCGAGCCAGCGGTGTATCTGCCACTGGCCGAGCTGCTGGATCGCGGCATCGAAATTCTCGACAACCTCGAACAATACGAACTGGTCTGCCTCGATGATCTGCAGGCGGTGGCCGGGCGCGCGGATTGGGAAGAGGCGCTGTTCCATCTGTTCAATCGCCTGCGCGACAGTGGTCGGCGTCTGTTGATAGCCGCATCGACTTCGCCCCGGGAACTGCCGGTGAAGCTGGCGGACCTCAAGTCACGCTTGACCCTGGCCCTGATATTCCAGATGCGTCCGCTGTCCGACGAAGACAAATTGCGCGCTTTGCAATTGCGCGCTTCCCGTCGCGGCCTGCACCTGACCGATGAAGTAGGGCACTTCATCCTGACCCGCGGCACGCGCAGCATGAGTGCCCTGTTCGAATTGCTGGAGCAGCTCGATCAGGCGTCCTTGCAAGCACAGCGCAAGCTCACCATTCCGTTTCTGAAAGAAACCCTGGGCTGGTAAAACCCAGGCCCTGCAGGCTTTTTGCTGGTTCTCAGGCGCGAGAATATCCGCTTTCCTGCTGGGTGCAGGCCGCGCGAGTGTCTAAATAGGGCATTAGCGCTTAGATGAAATCGCGAAACCGAAAAGTCACATAAAGTTCGATTGAATTTGCAAATGAGGATGATAGCGGGCATAGTCTCGGCTTCTTTACAACTATCAGCCACGGTCGTGCCCATGCTAAATCGCTTCGCACCCCTCGTGCCTCTCGCACTCGTCACCCTGTTGTTCGGCTGCGCCGCTCACTCTCCAGTCTCCGAGCCAGCGCCCCAGCAACCGGTTAAATCTTCCGTTACCGCCCAATCCTCTTCCGTTCGTTATCTGGAAACTCCATTCCAGGAAGAGTCGACTATCGATAAACAACTCGCCAGCTTCGCTGATGGCAAGTCGTACCAGCTGCCGGTTCTGGCAGACAGCATCCTTGAACGCGGCATGTCCCTGATCGGTACCCGTTACCGTTTTGGTGGTACTTCTGAAGCCGGTTTCGACTGCAGCGGTTTCATCGGCTACCTGTTCCGTGAAGAGGCCGGCATGAACCTGCCGCGCTCGACTCGGGAGATGATCAACGTGGATGCCCCGCTGGTTTCTCGCAGCAACCTCAAGCCGGGTGACCTGCTGTTCTTCGCGACCAATGGGCGTCGCGGTCGCGTCAGCCATGCCGGCATCTACCTGGGTGATGACCAGTTCATCCACTCCAGCAGCCGCCGTAGCGGTGGCGTCCGGGTCGATAGCCTGGGTGACAGCTACTGGAGCAAGACCTTCATTGAGGCCAAGCGAGCACTCGCGATGGCACCGACCATCGTCACTGCTCGCAAGTAAACCTACAGTTTGTAAGGTGAACTTAAAGTCTTACTTGAAGTTTGCTGTATAGCGTCTAGAATCCTGATCTATTATTGATGGCTGACCGCCTGCGCACTGCGCCGGCGGTTTTCTTTTCTGCCCTTCCGGTGGAAACAGCCGCAGCCAGATCAGGGTGTTCTGTATATGAAGACGTCGGCCCGCCTTGTACTCATGATCGCCGCAGCGCTGCTCAGCGCCTGCGCCAGCCGCACTCCGCCGCCCGCTCCGGCACCGGTGATTCGCGCCCCCCTGGTTTTTGGTCCTGCCCAACCCTTTTCCCCTGAAGCCGAAGACGTGTTGTTTCTCGCCCTGGGTCTGGTGGGTACGCCTTACCGCTGGGGCGGCAATACGCCAGACGCCGGTTTTGATTGCAGTGGGCTGATCGGCTATGTGTACCGCGATGTCGCCGGTATCACGCTGCCGCGCACGACCCGCGAGATGATCGGGATGCAGGCGGCCAGTGTGGGCAAGGAAGGGTTGCAGACGGGCGACCTGATTTTCTTCGCCACCAATGGCGGTTCACAGGTCAGTCATGCCGGAATTTATGTCGGCGAAGGGCGCTTTGTGCATGCGCCTGCCACGGGTGGGACGGTCAAGCTGGACAGCCTGTCCAAGGCCTATTGGCAAAAAGCGTATCTGAGTGCCAAGCGCGTGTTGCAGCCGGAACATCTGGCACGCAATCCGTAGGAGCCGGCAAGCCGGCCCCTACAGGTTTCGGCGTGCAGCGTTACTGAGTAGCCGACACCCGCCACACCTTGTTCCCTACATCATCCGCCACCAGCAAATCCCCCTGCTGATCGATCACCACACCCACCGGCCGGCCCATGGCTTTTTCCTCGTCGTTGAGGAAACCGCTGAGCACATCGATCGGTTGCCCGGTCGGTTTGCCGGCGTTGAACGGCACGAAGATCACTTTGTAGCCGCTGTGGGGTTTGCGGTTCCACGAACCGTGCTGGCCAATGAAAACGCCTTCCTTGAACTGCGCTGGTAAGGTATTGCCTTCGGCGAAGGTCAGGCCCAGGGAGGCGGTATGCGGGCCGACCGCGTAATCAGGGGCAATGGCCTTGGCGACCAGGTCCGGATTCTGGGGCTCGACGCGCACATCGACGTGCTGGCCGTAGTAGCTGTAAGGCCAGCCGTAAAACGCCCCGTCCTTGACCGACGTGATGTAGTCCGGCACCAGGTCGCTGCCGATTTCGTCACGTTCGTTGACAGCGGTCCATAGGGCACCGGTCTGGGGTTCCCAGGCCATGCCGTTCGGGTTGCGCAGGCCGGAGGCGAAGATGCGGTGATTGCCGGTGGCACGATCCACTTCCCAGATAGCTGCGCGGCCTTCTTCCTGGTCCATGCCGTTTTCCGCGACGTTGCTGTTCGATCCTACCGTGACGTACAGCTTGCTGCCGTCCTTGCTGGCAATGACGTTTTTGGTCCAGTGGTGATTCAGCGTACCGCCCGGCAGGTCGACCACCTTGATCGGCTGAGACTTGATCGTCGTATCGCCGCTTTCATAGTTGAAGCGCAGCAACCGATCGGTGTCCGCGACATACAAGTCGTTGCCCACCAGGGTCATGCCAAACGGCGAGTTGAGATTCTCCAGAAACACCGTGCGGGTCTCGGCGACGCCGTCATGGTCCTTGTCCCGCAGCAGCGTGATGCGGTTCGGGCTGGGCACGCCCGCACCGGCGCGGCCCATGACTTTTTTCATGACCCAGCCCTTGATGCCTTTGCCGTCCTCGGGTTTGGGCGGGGCGTTGGTTTCAGCCACCAGCACATCACCGTTGGGCAGCACATACAGCCAGCGCGGGTGGTCGAGGCCTTCGGCGAAAGCGGCCACCTGGGTGCCGGCGGCAGCGGTCGGCTTGGTACCGTCGGGCCAGCCGATGGCCGGGGCGATGTTCACCGTCGGTATCAGGGTCTTGTTCGGTTCCGGCAATTTGGGTGACGGACCGGTGCCGTCAGAGACTTGCAGGCTGGAGGTTTCACCGCAAGCGGCGAGTCCTCCGGCGAGGGCGATGACGAAAACGAGCTGGGACTTGCGCATGCTGACCTTCCCTATGAATGCATTGACCTGTTTAGTAGAGAAGCGCAAATGCGCGATGGTTCAACGGGGGTAAATCAATTCAGCACCGCAGGCCGGACTTTAATTGACGCTCCACCCCCAACCCTCTAACCTTCGCGGCTTGTTTCAGGTGCCCTGTGACGTCGTCGACAGGGTGAAACAGGGAAGCCGGTGAGTGGTCGCTTTCGAGCAAAGACTGATCATGATCCCGGCGCTGCCCCCGCAACGGTAAATGAGTGAAGACTGCGCCTTGTGCCACTGTGTCGAGCAATCGAGATGGGAAGGCGCGCAGTCAGGCTATCAGCCGCTCATGAGCCCGGAGACCGGCCTGATCCATCCAGCGGCATCACGGTGGGCGATGCCAGGCTTCTTGCCGTCTATTCTTGTGCCTGCCCGCCGTTATCCAGCCCCAACGGAGAGCTTCCCCATGACTGATACCCCCGATCGTGACGAACGTCACCTGGCGCGCATGTTGCGCAAAAAAGCCGTGATCGACGAACGCATCGCCAACTCGCCGAATGAATGCGGCTTGCTGCTGGTGCTCACCGGCAATGGCAAGGGCAAAAGCAGCTCGGCATTCGGCATGCTCGCGCGATCCATGGGCCATGGCATGCAGTGCGGTGTGGTGCAGTTCATCAAGGGCCGCAACAGCACCGGCGAAGAGTTGTTCTTCCGACGCTTCCCGGAGCAGGTGCGGTTTCATGTGATGGGCGAAGGCTTCACCTGGGAAACCCAGGATCGCCAGCGCGATATCGCCGCCGCCGAAGCGGCGTGGGCAGTGTCCCGTGAACTGCTGCGTGACCCCTCGATCGGCCTGGTGGTACTGGATGAATTGAACATCGCGCTCAAGCACGGTTATCTCGATCTCGATCAGGTGCTCAGTGACTTGCAGGCTCGTCCGCCCATGCAGCACGTGGTGGTGACCGGTCGCGGTGCCAAGCCGGAGATGATTGAACTGGCCGACACCGTGACCGAGATGGGCGTGGTCAAGCACGCGTTCCAGGCCGGGATCAAGGCGCAAAAAGGCGTCGAATTGTGAGTCAGCCTCGCTGTTGCCCGGCGGTATTGATTGCAGCGCCGGCTTCCGGTCAGGGCAAGACCACCGTGACCGCTGCGCTGGCCAGGTTGCATCGCAACCAGGGACGCAAGGTGCGCGTGTTCAAGTGCGGCCCGGACTTTCTCGACCCGATGATCCTTGAGCGCGCCAGCGGTGCGCCGGTCTATCAACTGGACATGTGGATGGTCGGCGAGCAGGACAGTCGACGCCTCTTGTGGGAGGCCGCTGGCGAGGCGGACCTGATCCTGATCGAAGGGGTCATGGGGCTGTTCGACGGCACGCCTTCCAGTGCCGACCTTGCGCGGCATTTTGGCGTGCCGGTGCTGGCGGTGATCGACGGCACCGCCATGGCGCAGACCTTTGGCGCCCTGGCTCTGGGGCTGGCGCGCTATCAGGCGGATTTGCCGTTTGCCGGGGTGCTGGCCAATCGCGTGGGCACCTTGCGCCATGCGCAGTTGCTTGAAGGAAGCCTGACTGAGGGGTTGCGCTGGTATGGCGCGTTGTCCCGGGAGACCGGGATCGAGCTGCCCAGTCGTCACCTCGGCCTGGTGCAGGCCAGCGAATTGAACGACCTCGACCTGCGTCTGGATGCCGCGGCGAACGCCTTGGCCAGCAGTTGCGAGGTAGCGTTGCCCCCGGCGGTGGAATTTGCCGCGCCTGATCTGGTTGTTGCCGAACCCTTGCTCGCGGGCGTACGTATCGCCGTGGCCCGTGATGAGGCCTTCGCATTTACCTACGGTGCGAGCCTGGACCTGTTGCGGGCGATGGGCGCCGAGTTGCGGTTTTTCTCGCCTATTCGTGATGCCAGTTTGCCCGAGGCGGACAGCCTTTACCTGCCAGGCGGTTACCCGGAATTGCACCATGCGGCGTTGGCAGGCAATACCTCGATGCTGGCGGCGATCCGCGCGCACCATGGCGCGGGCAAACCGTTGCTGGCCGAGTGCGGCGGGATGCTTTATCTGCTCGATTCGTTGACCGACGTCGACGGCACGCGTGCCGAACTGGTGGGGTTGCTGGCCGGAGATGCGGTCATGCAAAAGCGCCTGGCTGCATTGGCCTTGCAGGTGGTGGAACTGCCTGAGGGCGCGTTACGTGGGCATACCTACCATCACTCGCTGACCAGCACCGAGCTGGCACCGATTGCCCGTGGGCTGAGCCCGAATGGCGGACGTGGGGCGGAGGCGGTTTATCGTCAGGGGCGGATGACGGCTTCTTATGTGCACTTTTATTTTCCGTCGAATCCGGTGGCGGTGGCTGCACTGTTTTTGCCTGACCGGGAGGGCGCCTTGCTCGCGAAAAGGCCATGACCGACGCCACATTCAGTCAGGCCGAACGCGACGCGGTCTACCGTGCCATCGCCGAACGCCGCGACATGCGCCACTTCAGCGGTGGCACTGTCGAGCCCGAGCTGCTGCGGCGCCTGCTCGAAGCCGCGCACCAGGCCCCCAGTGTCGGCCTGATGCAGCCTTGGCGGTTCCTGCGCATCAGCGATCGCACTGTGCGCGCTCAAATCCAGGGCCTGGTGGAAGAAGAGCGGATCCGTACCGCCGAAGCCCTGGGCGAGCGCACTGACGAATTCATGAAGCTCAAAGTCGAAGGCATCAACGACTGCGCCGAAGTGCTGGTCGCCGCGCTGATGGATGATCGCGAACGCCACATCTTCGGCCGGCGCACCTTGCCGGAAATGGACATCGCCTCGTTGTCCTGCGCCATCCAGAACCTGTGGCTGGCGTCCCGTGCCGAAGGGCTGGGCATGGGCTGGGTTTCGCTATTCGAGCCGCAAGCCCTGGCCGATCTGCTGGGCATGCCGCCGGGAGCAAAACCGATGGCGGTGTTGTGCCTGGGGCCGGTGCAGGAATTTTATCCGGCGCCGATGCTGGTCCTCGAAGGCTGGGCGCAGTCGCGGCCGCTGGGTGAATTGCTGTATGAAAATGTCTGGGGAGAGAGTCAATGAGTGTGGCGTTGTTGACCGTCGCTGCCGTGGGGCTGGATGCGCTGCTGGGCGAGCCCAGGCGCTGGCATCCGCTGGTGGCGTTCGGGCGCTTTGCCGATCGCATCGAGCAGCGCTTCAACAGTGGTGGTAGAGGCTGGCGCAGCCATGGCGTGACGGCCTGGGTACTCGCCGTAGTGCCGCTGACCTTACTGGCGACCGCGTTGTCCTGGGCGCCATTGGTGGGTTGGATCGTCGAGATCCTGGCACTTTATTGCGCACTGGGCATGCGCAGCCTTGGCGAGCACGTCGAGCCGGTGGCCAGGGCCCTGCGCAGCGATGACCTGGATGAAGCGCGCACTCGCGTCGGTTACCTGGTCAGCCGCCAGACCAGCGAGCTGGATAAAACCGAAGTCGCCCGCGCGGCCACCGAATCCGTTCTGGAGAACGGTAGCGACGCGGTATTTGCCGCCCTGTTCTGGTTTGTCGTCGCTGGCGCGCCGGGGGTGGTGCTCTACCGCTTGAGCAACACTTTGGATGCCATGTGGGGTTATCGCAACGAACGCTTCGAGCGGTTTGGCTGGGCGGCGGCGAAAATCGACGACGTCCTCAACTACATTCCTGCGCGGCTGGTGGCGTTGACTTACGCCTTGCTGGGCAAAACCCGACTGGCACTCAAATGCTGGCGGACCCAGGGGCCGACCTGGGACAGCCCCAATGCCGGTCCGGTCATGGCCGCAGGTGCCGGCGCGCTGGGCGTGGAGCTGGGCGGGGCGGCGATTTACCACGGTGAGCTGCACCAGCGCCCGCCGTTGGGTGAGGGCGTACCGGCGGACGCGGATTCCATCGACCGTGGCTGGCAATTGGTCCAGCGCGGGGTATGGTTGTGGTTGTTGATTATCTGCGTGGGGGCGGAGTTTTATGCTTGAACACGGCGGGCGCTTACGTAAGGCGGCAATCGACTACGGTATCGCCGAAGCCGACTGGCTCGACCTGTCCACTGGCCTGGCGCCTTGGCCGTTTCCCATCCCGCAGATCCCGCTGAGAGCGTGGGCGCGGCTGCCGGAAAGCGATGACGGCCTGGAGCAGGCTGCCTGCGATTATTACGGTGCTGCCCAGGTGCTGCCAGTGGCCGGTTCGCAAATGGCAATCCAGCTGCTGCCGCGTTTGCGCCGGGCCGGCAAGGTCGGCGTGCTGTCACCCTGTTACGCCGAGCACGCCGAAGCCTGGCGCCGCAGCGGCTACATCGTGCGCGAAGTGCTGGAGCAGGAAGTGGATTTTTTTATCGACAACCTGGACGTGCTGGTGGTGGTTAATCCGAACAACCCCACGGGCCTTGGCCTGTCCCCCAAGCGCCTGCTCGACTGGCATTCGCGACTGGCCCAGCGCGGCGGCTGGCTGGTGGTGGACGAGGCCTTCATGGACAACACGCCGCAATTGAGCGTGGCTGCTTATACCCATCAGGTCGGCTTGATCGTCTTGCGATCGTTCGGCAAATTCTTTGGCCTGGCGGGCGTGCGGCTGGGGTTTGTACTGGCCGAGCGCAAATTCCTTAAATTGCTCGCCGAGCAAGTCGGGCCCTGGGCGGTCAGTGGGCCGACCCGCATCCTCGGCCAGGCCTGTCTGCTGGATACCCAAGGGCAAATCGGGCAACGTTTGCGCACCCAGGCCGCCAGCAAACGCCTGGCGCTGCTGCTCGAGCAATACGGCTTCGTACCACAGGGCGGCTGCGCGCTGTTCCAGTGGCTGATCACCGAGCGCGCCGAAGCACTGTATGAGTTCATGGCGCGGCGCGGCATCCTGTTGCGCCTGTTCACCCACAACAGCAGCCTGCGTTTTGGCCTGCCCGCCGAGGAAGCAGACTGGGCACGCCTGGTGTCAGCCCTTGAAGCCTTCGTCGAGGAAGCACAATGACTACTTTGATGGTGCAGGGCACGACGTCCGACGCCGGCAAGAGCACGCTGGTGACCGCGCTGTGTCGTTGGGTGGTGCGCCAGGGCGTGAGCGTGGTGCCGTTCAAGCCGCAGAACATGGCGCTGAACAGTGCGGTCACGGCCGACGGGGGCGAGATCGGTCGTGCGCAGGCGGTGCAGGCCCAGGCCGCGAATCTCGAGCCGCACACCGACATGAATCCGGTGCTGCTCAAGCCCAACAGCGACACGGGCGCCCAGGTGATCATCCATGGGCGGGCGGTGACGAGCATGAACGCGGTCGCCTATCACGACTACAAGGCCATTGCGATGCAGGCGGTGCTCGCTTCGCATCAACGCTTGAGCGCAGCCTATCCGGTGGTGATGGTGGAAGGCGCCGGTTCGCCTGCGGAAATCAATCTGCGCGCCGGCGACATCGCCAACATGGGCTTCGCCGAGGCTGTCGATTGTCCGGTGGTGTTGATTGCAGACATCAACCGCGGCGGGGTTTTTGCGCACCTGGTGGGCACCCTGGAGTTGCTGTCCGCCAGTGAGCAGGCGCGCGTCAAAGGCTTCATCATTAACCGTTTTCGCGGTGACATCGCCTTGTTGCAACCTGGCCTGGACTGGCTGGAAGCGCGCACTGGCAAACCGGTGATCGGTGTACTGCCGTACGTGATGGACCTGCACCTGGAAGCCGAGGATGGCATCGATCAACGCCAGACCGACAAGGCGGACCAGGTGCTCAAGGTGGTGGTGCCGGTCTTGCCGCGCATCAGCAACCACACAGATTTCGATCCGCTGCGCCTGCACCCGCAGGTGGACTTGCAGTTCATCGGCCCCGGCCAGGCCATTCCCCCCGCCGACCTGATCATCCTGCCCGGCTCGAAAAGCGTGCGCAGTGATCTTGCCTACCTGCGCGCCAATGGCTGGGACACGGCGATTGCCCGTCACCTGCGTTATGGCGGCAAGCTGCTGGGAATCTGCGGCGGCCTGCAGATGCTCGGTGCGCAGGTGCATGATCCGCTGGGTCTGGAAGGAACGCCCGGTTCCAGCGCAGGGCTGGGCCTGCTGGCCTTTGAAACCCGGCTGGAACAGGAGAAGCAACTGCGCAATGTGCGTGGTCGCCTGGCACTGGAAGATGCGCCGGTCAGCGGCTACGAAATCCATGCGGGCGTGACTACCGGCCCTGCGCTGGAGAATTCGGCAGTGCTGCTGGACGATGGCCGCTGTGATGGAGCACAGAGCGCCGACGGGCAGATTTTCGGCACATACCTGCATGGTTTGTTCGAGTCGCCGGCGGCCTGCAGTGCACTGCTGCGCTGGGCCGGTTTGCAGGATGTGCAGGAGGTGGACTATCACGGCCTGCGAGAGCGGGATATCGAGCGGTTGGCGGATCTGGTGGAGAAGCACCTGGATACCGGGCTGTTGCGTGAACTGTGTGGTATCTGAGTGCCCTATCGCCCCACCGAAGATTTCAAGGAACCCACCATGTTGCAATTAATCCTCGGCGGCGCCCGCTCCGGCAAAAGCCGCCTGGCCGAACGGCTCGCCACTGACAGTGAGCTGGCTGTCACCTACATTGCCACCAGCCAACCGCTGGACGGCGAAATGAACCAGCGGGTGGCCCACCATCGTGCGCGGCGGCCAGCCGAATGGGCATTGATCGAAGAACCGTTGGAACTGGCCCGCGTACTGCGCGAAAACGCCAGCGCCGATCGCTGCCTGCTGGTGGATTGCCTGACCCTGTGGCTCACCAATCTGCTGATGCTGGACAACGCCGAACGCCTGTCGGTCGAACGCGACGCTTTACTCGACTGCCTGGCGACCTTGCCGGGTGAAATCATTTTCGTCAGCAACGAGACCGGCATGGGCGTGGTACCGCTGGGCGAGTTGACCCGGCGCTACGTCGATGAGGCCGGCTGGCTGCATCAGGCGCTGGCCGAGCGCTGCCAGCGAGTCGTCCTCACCGTGGCCGGCCTGCCCCTGACTCTCAAAGGAACCGCGTTATGACCCAAGCCTGGTGGCTCAACCCGTGCAAACCCATAGATAGTCACGCCGTCGAACAGGCTGAGGCCCGCCAACAGCAGCTCACCAAGCCCGCGGGTTCGCTGGGTCGGCTCGAGTCTGTGGCGGTGCAACTGGCCGGGTTGCAGGGTCAACTGAAGCCGACGCTTGATCAAGTGTGGATCGGCATTTTTGCTGGCGACCATGGCGTCGTTGCCGAAGGCGTCTCTGCGTATCCCCAGGAAGTGACCGGGCAGATGCTGCACAACTTCGTCAGCGGCGGCGCGGCAATCAGCGTGCTGGCACGGCAACTGGGCGCGGCACTGGAAGTGGTCGATCTGGGTACCGTCAACCCGGGCCTCGACCTCAAAGGCGTGCGGCACCTGAACATCGGCCCGGGCACGGCGAATTTCGCCGTGACTGCGGCGATGACTGCAGCGCAGGGTGCGCTGGCTTTGCAGGCGGGTCGCGACAGCGTGCACCGCGCCATAGCTGGCGGCGCCCAGCTGTTTATCGGTGGTGAAATGGGCATTGGCAACACCACCGCCGCCAGCGCCCTGGCCTGTGCATTGCTCGATTGCCCGGTAGTGCAAATGACCGGGCCTGGCACCGGACTGAACGCCGCAGGCGTCAGCCATAAGGCCCAGGTCATCGAGCGCGCGCTGGCACTGCACAGTGCCCAGCGTGGCGATCCGTTGCCGACGCTGTACAACCTCGGCGGTTTCGAGATTGCCGCACTGGTGGGCGCCTATCTCGCCTGTGCCCAGGAAGGGGTAGCGGTGCTGGTGGACGGCTTTATCTGCAGCGTTGCCGCGCTGGTGGCCGTGCGGCTGAATCCGGCGTGCCGTCAATGGCTGTTGTTTGGGCATTGTGGCGCCGAGCCGGGGCATCGGCACGTGCTCGAGACGCTCGACGCCGAACCCTTGCTGGCGCTGGGCCTGCGCCTGGGCGAAGGCAGTGGTGCCGCGCTGGCCGTGCCCTTGCTGCGCCTGGCCTGTGACCTTCACGGGCAGATGGCGACCTTTGCCGAAGCCGCCGTTGCGGACCGCCCGGCATGACCCTGCGCCTGGACTTGTTGCGCCACGGCGAAACCGAACTGGGCGGCGGCCTGCGCGGCAGCATCGATGACGCGCTCACCGACGCCGGTTGGGCACAGATGCGTGCCGCGGTGGCGGATCAGGGGCCTTGGGATCGCCTGGTCAGCTCACCCTTGCAGCGCTGTGCGCGGTTTGCAGAGGAACTCGGCGCGCAACTGGGCGTGCCGGTGCATCAGGACAAGGCTCTGCAGGAGCTGCATTTCGGCGCCTGGGAAGGGCAGAGCGCTGCGGCGCTGATGGAAACCGACGCCGAGGGCCTGGGCTTGTTCTGGGCCGATCCGTATTCGTTCACCCCGCCTCAGGGCGAGCCGGTCGAGGATTTCTCCGCGCGGGTGCTGGGCGCCGTCGAGCGCTTGCACGCCACTTATGCGGGGGAGCGGGTCTTGCTGGTCAGTCACGGCGGAGTGATGCGCCTGTTGCTGGCGCGGGCCCGAGGGTTGCCCCGTGAGCAACTGCTGAATGTCGAAGTTGGCCACGGTACGATGTTTGCGTTGGCCGTTGAATCCGCTGGACTGTTGCGGGAAGCGAACTGAGCATGCTGCCATTCTGGATCGCCCTGCAATTCCTCAGCAGCCTGCCGGTACGCCTCCCGGGCATGCCGACACCTCTGGAGCTCGGGCGCTCACTGCTGTTTTATCCGCTGGTGGGGTTGCTGTTTGGCGTAATTTTGTGGGGGCTGAACGGCCTCCTCAATGGCAGCCCTTTAGTGCTGCACGCTGCACTGGTGCTGACGGCCTGGGTGCTGTTGAGCGGCGGCTTGCACCTCGATGGCCTGGCCGACAGCGCTGATGCGTGGCTTGGCGGGTTTGGCGACCGTGAACGCACCCTGACCATCATGAAGGACCCGCGCAGCGGACCCATCGCAGTGGTTACGCTGGTGCTGGTAATGCTGCTTAAATTTGCCGCGTTGCTGGCGTTGATCGAGCAGCAACATGGGGTTTATTTGCTGGTAGTCCCGCTGATTGGGCGCGCTGCCTTGCTGGGGCTGTTTCTGACCACGCCTTATGTGCGTGCCGGCGGGCTGGGGCAGGCGCTGGCTGATCATCTGCCGCGCTCGGCGGGCAAGCTGGTGCTGGCACTCAGTGCGTTGGCCTGTGTGTTGCTGGCGGAGCTCAATGGCGTTTCTGCGCTGGTCATGGCGGGGTTGGCGTTTGCCTGGCTGCGGCAGTTGATGCTGCGGCGATTGGGCGGTACCACCGGGGACACGGCGGGGGCGCTGCTGGAGTTGCTGGAGGTTGGGGTGTTGGTTGGGTTGGTGTTGGTCTGATTAGACATGATTACCTGTGGGCGCAAAGCTTGCTCTCGATCGCGTGCTACCAGGCGACATGACCACTGAATGTCACATCGCCAGCGCGAGCACGCTTTGCTCCTGCAGTTACTGTAGAAAACTTGATTAATCTCACTCGCGGGTATATACACGCATCATGCTCGACTCCCAATGTTTATGCATCAACCTGCGTCGCGCCGCTCGTGGCGTCAGCAGGCATTACGACGGCGCTCTCGATGGCTTCGGAATCAACGTTGCCCAGTATTCTTTGCTGTGCAACCTGCAACGCCTGGACCAGCCGAGTATTTCCACCCTGGCCGAGGCCATGGGGCTGGATCGCAGCACGTTGGGGCGCAACCTGCGGGTACTGGAAGGGGAAGGGCTGGTGATGCTGGTCGAGGGCGAGGACATGCGCAATCGCATCGTCAAACTCACCGACGCTGGCGCCGAACGCCTGGCGGCGGCCTTGCCAGCCTGGGAGGCTGCGCAACAGCGGCTGGTTGATCGCCTGGGCGCGGAAAAACGCGAAACCTTGCTCAAACTGCTGGACGAACTGGCTTGAAGCCGGCGCGTTCGAATATAAGCGGGTATATACCCGCTATCGGAGAATAATAATGACATCGATGTGGCGTACGTGCGGTTGGGTGTTGCTGGGCAGTGCGCTGATTCTTGCGTTGTCGCTGGGCGTTCGCCATGGCTTTGGCCTGTTCCTGGCGCCGATGAGTGCCGAGTTTGGCTGGGGCCGCCAAACCTTTGCCTTTGCCATCGCTCTGCAGAATCTGATCTGGGGCCTGGCGCAACCCTTCACCGGCGCCCTGGCGGATCGTTTTGGCGCGGCCAAGGTCGTGTTGATCGGCGGGGTGCTATACGCCGCTGGCCTGGTGTGCATGGGCCTTTCCGATTCGGCGGTGACCTTGTCCCTGAGTGCCGGCCTGCTGATCGGGATCGGATTGTCAGGCACGTCGTTCTCGGTGATTCTCGGGGTGGTGGGGCGCGCGGTACCACCGGAAAAACGCAGCATGGGCATGGGCATCGCCAGTGCGGCCGGCTCGTTTGGCCAATTCGCCATGCTGCCCGGCACCCTGGGGCTGATCGGTTGGCTGGGCTGGTCTGCAGCCTTGCTGGTGCTGGGCTTGCTGGTGGCATTGATCGTCCCCTTGGTCGGCATGCTCAAGGACAAACCCCTGCCGTCCCTCGGTCATGAGCAAACGCTGGGTGAAGCGCTGCACGAAGCCTGCTCCCATTCGGGGTTCTGGCTGCTGGCGTTCGGCTTTTTCGTCTGCGGTTTCCAGGTGGTATTCATCGGCGTGCACCTGCCGGCCTACCTGGTGGATCAGCACCTGCCGGCAACGGTCGGCACCACGGTGCTGGCGCTGATCGGCCTGTTCAACATCTTCGGCACCTACACGGCTGGCTGGCTCGGCGGGCGCATGTCCAAGCCGCGCCTGTTGACCGGCTTATACCTGCTGCGCGCGGTGGTCATCGGGTTGTTCCTGTGGGCGCCCGTCACCACCACCACCGCGTACCTGTTCGGCATGGCGATGGGCTTCCTGTGGCTGTCCACGGTGCCATTGACCAACGGCACCGTCGCCACCTTGTTTGGCGTGCGAAACCTGTCCATGCTCGGGGGCATTGTTTTCCTGTTTCACCAGTTGGGCTCGTTCCTGGGCGGCTGGCTGGGCGGGGTGGTGTATGACCGGACCGGGAGCTATGACTTGATCTGGCAAGTGGCGATTCTTCTCAGCCTGTTGGCGGCGGCCCTTAACTGGCCGGTGCGCGAGCGGCCCGTGGCGCGGTTGCAGACGCAGTTGAGTGCATCATGAGTCGTATCTGGCCGCGTGTTGCCCTGGCGGCTGCTGGCGCCTTGCTGCTGGCCCTGGTGTGGTGGGGCTGGCACCAGGGCGGGCTGGCATTGATGCAGTTGGGCATGGGCGTTTGTTAGAGCTGTTTGCCTGACTGGTGCTTGCTAGAAAGAGGTGCGCGCGAGTAACTTTGCTCTGACGACCTTCTCAAGGATGCACGGATATGTTGACGCGCTGGTTAGCCGTTCCCGCGTTACTGATTGCGTTTTCTGGACTGGCCCAGCCAGCCGAATGCCCGGAACTGCTACAGGGCTCGCTACCGAAGTTGCGCGCCAAGGAATCGATCGATTTGTGCCAGCGCTTTGCTGGCAAGCCGCTGGTGGTGGTCAATACCGCCAGCTTCTGTGGGTTCGCCCCGCAGTTCAAGAGCCTTGAAGCGCTCAATCAGCGCTACAAGGCTCAGGGACTGGAGGTGATCGGCGTGCCCTCCAACGACTTCAAGCAGGAGTCCAAGGACGACGCCGAGACCGCCAAGGTCTGCTACGTCAATTACGGTGTGACGTTCACCATGACCGAGCCGCAGAAAGTGCGCGGTGACGACGCGACTCACCTGTTCAAGGTGCTTGCCGAACAGACTGGCGCGCCCAAATGGAATTTCTACAAATACGTGGTTGATCGCCAGGGCAAGGTGATTGCCAATTTCTCCAGCCTGACCAAGCCGGATGACCCTGAATTCATCGCTGCTGTCGAGAAGGCCATCGCCTCGCAACCCTGATTGACGCCCATTAAAAAGCCCCGCTTCTGTCGCACAGAGCGGGGCTTTTTTGATTCAGGCGCTCAAGGCGTCTTTCATCAGAAGCGGTAGGTCGCGCCTACACCGAAACCATTCGCCCAGTTTTGATACTTGGCGTTGTAGCTCTGGCCGCGGTCGTTGCTGTTGTTGACCTTGACTGCTTCTTCACGCAGGTACGAATACGCCACGTCGATGGTCAGGTCGTCGGTCGGGCTCCAGCCGGCGCCCAGGCTGAAAATCTTGCGATCGCCAGTCGGAATGCGTGGGGAGCGGTCGACGTTGTTGGTCGGCGACTGGTCGAAGGACAGGCCGGTGCGCAGGACCCATTGCTTGTTAAGCTGGTAGGACGCGCCGATGGCGTGAGCCCAGGTGTCGTGCCAGTTCTGCTCTTCGGTGATGCTGCCGAATTGGCCATTGAGCACCCCGGGTACACCGCTGTTTTCCACGGTGATTTCTTTCAGGCGGCTCCAGCGAGTCCAGGTGCTGCCGGCGTACAGGGTCCACTGGTCATCAAGCTGATGGGTCACCGAGAAGTCGACCGACTCAGGCGTCGTCAGGTCCAGGGACGCGTCGTACTTCTGGCTCGGGTTCTGGCCGATCAGGCCCAGGACGTTGTAGTTGACCTTGGTGTTGCCTTCGAGCTTGTACTTCACTTTCGAGTGGTAGGTCAGGCCCATGCGGGTGCTGTCGGTGGCTTGTACCAGCACGCCGATGTTGTAGCCCAGCGCGGTGTCGTCACCCTTGATCTTGACTTCGCCATCGCCGGCGGCCTGGGTGATCGACAGGTTCGATTCCAGTTTGCCGTCGATGCGGTTGATGGTCGGACCGAAGCCGATCGACACCTTGTCGTTGAAGGCGTAGCTGACGGTCGGTTGCAGGGTCACGACTTTAACGTCGCTCTTGCTGCCGAAGTAGCGACCGCCGAAGTTGCTCTCGTAGTCGGTCACCAGGCCGAAGGGTGCGTAGACGCCTACGCCCACTGCCCACTTGTCATCGATCGGCTTGACGTAGTAGCCCATCGGCACAGCGATGAACGGGACCATGTCACCGTGGTTGGTGCCGCCGTTCGGGCTGGAGCTGGCGCGGCTGATATCGGTGTGTGCGTCGAGCATTGCAGCGCCGCCGGTGACTTGTTCGCGCTTGATGCGCGACATGCCGGCAGGGTTGCCAAAAATGGTGCTTGCGTCATCGGCAGAGGAAGATCGCCCGGCAAAACCTGTACCCATCCCGCTGATACTTTGTTCGTTGATGGCAAAGCCAGCTGCAAAGATCTGGGTGGATGCCAAGGTAACGGCGAGGCTAAGGGTGGTTTTGAGCATTACTTTTTTCATTATTAGAACTCCTGGTGATCACCGGGGCGAAAATTACCAACATTTTCGTCCCAGCGCTATAGGCTGTAATGCTTGAGTTAGAGCGGTTTTGTAGGACAATCAGACCGGATTCGCCGCGAGTTGGGCGATTTTGTGAAGTGGGTGGATCAGCAGGCGACCTGATTCAGCGTTGAAACACAGGTATGCCAGGCGTAGGTGAAATCACGGAGGCGGCCTTGGGGCTGGAAGGTCTGGCGCCAGATGCGGGCCATCCCTAGCAGATCATCGGCTTCGGGGAGCGAGGTGTTTTGTTCTTCTACCAGCAGCCAGGCGATGGCGGTGGCGTAACGCAGGTTGACGGTCAATTCCAGATGCGGGCTGCTGAGGAATGCATGCTGGCTCGCCAGGCCCCGCACCAGGCTGGCACGCTCCGGGTCCAGGGCCAGGTAATGATCCCATAGCGCCTGGTGGCGCGGTTCGGCGATACGGTACAGGCCGTGGCCACGGCGGTCGTGCAGGGCGGAACCAAGGGCTGACTGGCTGGCGGCGATACCCAGCAGCAGGGATTCGGCAGTTGCGCTGTGGCGTCCGAGGTAGAGCAAGGTCGGACGGATCACATAGCGGCACAGTTCGCTGGCAGCGATACCCATAAAGCCCTCGGAGCGGAAGTGGTCGGCGATACCTGAAAGGGGGCCTTGGCAGCGATGGATCGGTTCAGGCTCGCCGGAAGCGGATCAAGCCGCTTGAGTTGAAGTGTAGTGTCATATTCGCGACGTAAAGGCCTGTTTTTAAAATATTTCCGCCGGCCAGTTATAACCGTTATATCGGTTGGTGCTTAAGCTTTGGCGGCTGGAAGGGAAATATCAGGCAATAAAAAGCCCCGCGTTTTAAGCGAGGCTTTTGATGTTTCAGTCTTTCTGGCGTATCAGGCAACCAGTGCCTGACGGGTACGCTCGATCACGGCCTGCAGCGGTTCGGCGCTGGAGTACTGATCGGGGTAGAGGCGTTCGCTGTGACGAGCGATGCCGTGTTCGTTGACCAGAGTGAAGCTGAAGCAGCCTTTGCGAGCGGCCATGATCAGGCAGTTCATTGGTGCAAAAGCGTTGGTTAGGGTGCGGATAGCATCCTGGGTGTGGATTTGAGTAGTCATTATTGGGTGTTCCTACAAGCGACACGGATAAGAGCCGTGCAAAATTAAAACGTTCCAGTGACGACGACCACCGTTGGTCGACCGAAGAACCCGACTGGAACAAAGCAGCCAGTTTGAAGCGCTGATAATTGGCGCGCTTGGGCTGGCAGGTAGGTACTTAGGAGGGCAGGCAACACATCAAGGGCAAAGGTTCTGGGCCCGGGGTGAAGATCCTGATCAATTTGCAGGCTGGTTCGGTCAGAGTAAGTGGGCCTGGCAATACCCTTTGCTTTCGATCAAAGGCTGTATTGACGCAAGGTTTACCTGGAAACCATCGAGGTAGTCGGTCCCGCTTGTTCGGATGGGCTTCGTTTATGAAGGCTGTCCGGGGGGATTTGTTCGACCAGAATTGACTTTCAGCTTGGTACTAACGCCGTAGATACTAACAAAACGATTTTGGTAATGGAAGGGGTATAAGCAAAGAAACCTTTGTGATCACAATCGAACGAGTTTTTCAGGTATGGCCGTTGGTCGGGTGCGCTGTCCAGTAGCACAGAATCCGACCGCTGGTTGAGCACGCAGGCTTGGCCCCAGACCGGTCTGGATCAAGGGTTGTGAACGAGTAATCAACAGGTTCGTAGCGCAAAATGCGCCGAAAAAGCGCATTGATATAACCGTCGCGAAGGTACTTGTGCACATTAGTTGCGCACGCTGTCACGGCACTGTCATCTGACTCGCAAGCGCAGTGGGTGCCTGTAACCAAAATTTAAGTCAATGAAAAACATCGCTTTTTTTTACTGGTGAAAAAATCGTCAGTTTGACTGCGAGCCCCATTCCACAGGGGTTTGCGAGAGTTCAAGGCAGGTTGTCCACTGAGTTATCCACAGCTTCTGTGGATTGTCCCGAGCGCTTGCTCTAGGACGGGCGTGCCGGGTTTTTTAAGCTTTACCTGTAGGAAAAAAAGAGTAGAGTGGCGCGCCTTCCGATCTGCCCTACAGTGTTTTATGAAGTTTCGTTCAGTATCAGTTTCCGTAACCTCTTCACCCACCGCCGCTGTCCCTCCCAAACGCTTTTCCATGCGTGTGGCCGAGTGGCTTCTGGACAGCCCGCGCCTGGGCGACAACCCGAACGTGAAACACCTCGCCGGACGTCTGCTCAAGCAGCCGGCACGGGAAGGCGTGGTGGCAGCGCAAAGCCGCCTCGGCCAGCTGATGTGTCGTGAGTGCGGCAATGCCCGCGATCGCCGCATCGGCCAGGACCTGCTGCGCCAGGCGGCGCGGGCAGGGGATCGGCGCGCACAGCGGGAACTGGGGCTGGTCGAAGACTGAGCTGTCCAAGACCTGACGCCTTGGTTAACCTTCAAGCTTTATCTCATCGGCAGGAGCGGCTATGGCTATGGACTTGACCAGCATTTTGCTTGGTCTTGCGGGGGCTGCCCTGCCGTTGTTGGTACTCGCCTGGCAATTGCAGCGCCGCGCCAGCGTGACGCAGGCGCAAGTGGCATTGCTGCAGGAGCGGCTGGCGATGTCCCTGCTGGCGCAGGATGGCCTGAACGCCCAGCTGGAAACCAGCCGAGATGAAATCGCTGACCTCAGTCAGATCAACACGTCCAGGCAGGCCGAGCTGGCCGCACTGCGCCGCGAAGTCGAACTGTTGCAGGTCGAGCGCGACGACGCCCGGGACGCCGCGCATGCCTGGAACATCGAGCGCGCTGGCAAAGAGGCTGAGCTGCGCCGTCTCGACGCCCAGGCCGCTTCCCTGCATGCCGAGCTGCGCGAACAACAGGAAAGCCATCAGCAACGGCTCAGCGACCTCCAGGGCTCGCGGGATGAGTTGCGTGCCCAGTTCGCCGAACTGGCTGGCAAGATCTTCGATGAGCGCGAGCAGCGGTTCGCCGAGACCAGCCAGCAGCGCCTGGGCCAGTTGCTGGATCCGCTGAAAGAGCGCATCCAGTCATTCGAAAAGCGTGTCGAAGAAAGTTACCAGGCTGAGGCGCGGGAGCGTTTCTCGCTGGCCAAGGAACTGGAGCGCCTGCAGCAGTTGAACCTGCGGTTGAGCGACGAAGCCACCAACCTGACCCGCGCACTCAAAGGGCAGAAAACCCAGGGCAACTGGGGTGAGCTGATCCTTGAGCGGGTGTTGGAACACGCGGGCCTGGAGAAGGGCCGCGAGTACCAGACTCAGGTCACGCTCAAAGGTCCCGACGGCGAGCGGTTCCAGCCGGACGTCATCATCTATTTGCCGGGCGACAAGCAGGTGGTGGTCGACTCCAAGGTCAGCCTGACGGCTTACCAGCAGTACGTGGCGGCTGATGATGAGGCCATCGGCCAGATCGCCCTCAAGCAACATGTGCTGTCCCTGCGCACCCATGTCAAAGGCTTGTCCGGCAAGGACTACAAGCGTCTCGACGGCTTGCACAGCCTGGATTTCGTGTTGCTGTTCGTGCCGATCGAAGCGGCGTTCTCGGCGGCGCTGCAGGCGGAGCCGACGTTGTTCCAGGAAGCATTCGACCGCAACATCGTGATCGTCAGCCCGACCACCTTGCTGGCGACTCTGCGGGTGATCGACAGCCTGTGGAAACAGGAGCGCCAGAGCCAGAACGCGCGGGAAATCGCCGAGCGGGCCGGTTGGCTGTATGACAAGTTCGTGTTGTTCATCCAGGACCTGGACGAGGTCGGCAATCGCCTGCAACAGTTGGACAAGGCCTACAGCTCGGCGCGCAACAAGCTGACAGAGGGCCGGGGCAACCTGGTCAGTCGCAGTGAGCAGCTGAAGTTGCTGGGCGCGCGGGCGAGCAAGAGCCTGCCGGCGGATCTGCTGGAGCGGGCGATGACGGATGTGGATGGTTTGGCGGAGTTGCCGGAGTAGAAGCCCCAGAATCAAAAGATCGTCCGAACGCGGCCCGAGCCTTCGGCAGCTCCTACATCGGATGGTGTACAGCCCTGTAGGAGCTGCCGAAGGCTGCGATCTTTTTAAAGCGGCAAATGCTTGCTCAACAACGCCCTCAGCGCCGCCGGCTTAACCGGTTTGGCCAGGTAACCAAGCCCTGCCGCATGCACCTGGGCGACCATCTCCGGCCGACCATCGGCACTGATCACCACTCCCGGCACCGGCTCACCCAGGCGAGTGCGTAGCCAGGCCATCAATTCGGTGCCGGTTTCGCCGTCGTCCAGGTGGTAATCGACCAGCGCCAGTTGCGGGCGCATCCCCTCGCTGAGCAGGGCCGCGCACTCATCGCGATTGCGCGCAGTCCACACCTGGCAGCCCCAGCGAGTCAGCAGGCTGTTCATGCCGATAAGGATACTGTCCTCGTTGTCGACGCAGAGCACCTGAGCACCACTCAACAATTTGCCGTTGAGCTCGGCAGTCTTGACCGGCAACGCCGCCTGCGCCCGGGCCAAAGGCACGCACACGCTGAACACACTGCCACGCCCGGGCCGTGAGCGGACTTGCAGGCGATGGCCTAAAACCCGACACAGGCCGTCGGCAATCGCCAGGCCCAGGCCCAGGCCTTTCTCGGCGCGAGTCTGATGACTGTCGAGGCGTTTGAATTCTTCGAAAATGACCTTCTGCTTGTCCTCGGCAATGCCCGGCCCGCGATCCCAGACCTCCAGCCACACCTCGCCCTGGCGTCGCCGGACGCCCAGCAGCACCGGGCCTTTGGCGTAACGGAAAGCGTTGGTAAGGAAATTCTGCAAAATGCGCCGCAGCAATTTGATGTCGCTTTCGACCCGCAACTTGCTGCCGCGCACGCGGAATTTCAGGCCCTGGTCCCTGGCGAGCGCCTTGAACTCCGCACCCAGCACATCGAACAGCTCATTGAGCTCGAACGGCTTCGAATCGGGGTTGATCTTGCCGTTTTCCAGGCGGGAAATGTCCAGCAAGTCGCTGATCAGGTCTTCGGCAGAGCGCAACGAGGTGTCCAGGTGCTGTACCAGTTTTTGTGCTTCGCTGGACAGGCCGTCGTCCTGATGGGAGAGGGCGGCGGAGAACAGTCGGGCGGCGTTCAGCGGCTGCATCAGGTCGTGACTGACCGCCGCGAGGAAGCGGGTCTTGGACTGATTGGCAGACTCGGCGGTACCTTTGGCCTCGGTGAGGGCGACGTTGAGTTGCGACAGTTCGTGGGTGCGTTCGGTCACCCGGCGTTCCAGGCCTTCATTGGCTTCGGTCAGCGCCTGTTCGGCCTCACGGAACGCGGTGATGTCGGTGAAACTCATGACGAAGCCGCCACCGGGCATCGGGTTGCCGATCAGCTCGATCACCCGGCCATTCGGAAACAGCCGCTCGGACGTGTGGGCGCGGCCCTGGCGCATCCAGTGCAGGCGGCGGGCGACGTGCACTTCCGCTTCGCCCGGGCCACACAGGCCGCGCTCGGCGTTGTGCCGAATGATGTCGGCAATCGGCCGGCCGACGCTGATCAGGCCATCCGGGTAGTTGAACAGTTCGAGGTAGCGCCGGTTCCACGCCACCAGCTTCAGCGACTGGTCGACCACGCTGATACCCTGGGTGATGTTTTCGATCGCGCCTTGCAGCAACGCACGGTTGAATTGCAGGACTTCGGAGGCTTCGTCGGCGATTCGGACGACATCCTCGAGTTGCATCTCGCGGCCTTCGATCGCCGCTTTCACCACTGCGCGAGTAGACGAGGCACCCAGGACGCCCGCCAGCAAGCGCTCGGTGTGGGCGATCCACTCGCCGTCGGCATTCTGGTTCGGGTTGAAGCCTTTGCCCTGGCGATAGGCGAAGCGGATGAAACTCTGGCGGGCACGTTCCTCACCGACAAAGCGTGCAGCGAGCTGCAGCAGGTCGTCGATCTGCACCGCCAGCATCGAGCGAGCGCTTGGCCGGGCGCTGATTTCCTGGCCAATGAATCGACCGGCCTGCCAGTGTTCGGACACCCGTGTGCGCGACAGTACCGAGACCCAGGCGAATAGCGTGAAGTTGCCCACCAGCGACAGCACCACCCCTTGAGTCAGTGGGGTAATGGGCAGATTCAGCGGATTGCTCTGCAGCCAGCCCAGGCCGGGGAAGGTGCTCAGCGACCAGCCCAGGCTGTGCGCCGCAATCGGCAGCACCAGGGTGTAGAACCAGAGAAAGGTCCCGGCGGCCAGGCCGGCGAAAACGCCGCGGCGGTTGGCCTGCTTCCAGTAAAGTGCGCCCAGCATGGCGGGGGCCAGTTGGGTTACGGCGGCAAAAGCGATCTGGCCGATGGTCGCCAGGCTCGCGGTGGAGCCCAGCAGGCGATAGCTGACGTACGCCAGCAGCAGGATCACCACAATGCTGACCCGGCGCACCGACAGCATCCACTGGCGGAACACTTCGAACGGGCGCTCTGCATTGTTGCGCCGCAGCAACCATGGCAACAGCATGTCGTTGGAAACCATGGTCGACAGCGCGACACTCGCCACGATCACCATACCTGTCGCCGCGGAGGCACCGCCAATAAACGCCAGCAGCGCCAGGGCAGGGTGGGCCTGGGCCAGCGGCAGGCTGATGACGAACGAATCCGGCAGCACCGAGCTGGGCAACAGCATCTGCCCGGCCAGTGCGATCGGCACGACAAACAGCGCGGCCAGGGCCAGATAGGCCGGAAACACCCACTTGGCCAGGCGCAGATCCTGCGGGTCGATGTTTTCCACCACGGTCACGTGGAATTGCCGGGGCAGGCAGATGATCGCCATCATCGCCACCCCGGTCTGCACGATCATCGATGGCCAGTTGATCGTCTCCTTCCAGTACTGCTCCAGGCGCGGGGCCAGCATGGCCTGGTCAAACAGGTCTTCGAAACCGTCGTACAAACCATAAGTCACGAACGCACCCACCGCGAGGAAGGCGAACAGCTTGACCAGCGATTCAAAGGCAATGGCCAGCACCATGCCGCGGTGGTGTTCGGTGGCGTCCAGGTTGCGAGTGCCGAACACAATGGTGAACAGTGCCAGCACCAGTGACACGATCAGTGCCGTGTCCTGGGCCCGCACGCCCATCGCGTCGGCACCGGCGCCGATCAGCAGGTTTACGCCGAGCACGATGCCCTTGAGCTGCAGGGCGATGTAGGGCAATACCCCGACCAGGCAGATCAACGCCACCACTACCGCCAGGGATTGGGATTTGCCATAACGCGCGGCGATGAAGTCGGCAATGGAGGTGATGTTCTCCTGCTTGCTGATCATCACCATTTTCTGCAGCACCCACGGCGCGCACACCAGCAGCAGAATCGGCCCGAGGTAGATCGGCAGGAATGACCAGAGCTGTTCGGCGGCCTGTCCCACGGCGCCGAAGAACGTCCAGCTGGTGCAATACACCGCCAGCGACAGGCTATAGACCCAGGCACGCACCCGCGGCGGCAGCGGCGTGGCGCGACGGTCGCCGTAGAAGGCGATGGCAAACATGATGGCCATATAGGCCAGGGCGACGGCGGCGATCAGCCCGCTGGACAGCGACATGAGAACTCCAGGGCAAAGACATCCGGGACTCCATCCCGGTCAGACAGTCTCGCACGATGCAAGGGGTTCGTCAGTGTCGACCAAGGTCGTGGCGTGGCGGGGTGTCGCAGGACGTATGCATGGCCTTGTCACTGCCCCAGCGCAATATCAACCAACCGATGCAGCTCCTCCACCTCCAGCGCCGCCGCCGAAAACAGGATGCGAAACACGGTCGGTGCCGCCAGCAAATTGATCAGCCGATCAACGCTCGGCCCGGGCTGATCGGGGTAACGCTCCAGAATGGCCTGTAACTGGGCGCCGATGATCGCCACGCAATAACCCGGGGTCTGGCTGCACTGGACATCGCGCAGCATGTTGCTGCCCGGTTCGGAGCTCATCTCGTCCAGATATTGCTCGGCCCAGGCTCGCACGTCACCGCGCAGGCTGCCGGTGTTGGCCGGCTCGCCATCGGGCTGCATGCGTGCCAGGGCGACGTCGGCCAGTAACACGGACAGATCGCCCCAGCGCCGGTAAATGGTTGACGGCGTGACACCGGCGCGCGCAGCGATCTGCGGCACGGTCAGGGTCGAGCGTTGGTGTGTTTCCAGGAGTTCGCGGACCGCCGAATGAATCGACTCCTGCACCCGGGCGCTGCGGCCACCGGGGCGTAAACCTTCTTTAATAGCCATGCATCGGACCTTAACACAAAGAATTTGCTTTAAGCGCCAGCCAGCCGCACACTCCGCAAAAGCAAAATATTAGCTTTTGCGGAGATATAGCATGCCCGGTACAACGTCCAACCGTTCCAGCCTGTGGTTTCTGGCGTTCACCTTACTCAGTTTTCTCGCCGCTTCCACTGCGCCAACGCCGCTTTATCACCTGTATCAGGAGCATCTGCACTTTTCAGCGGCTACCTTGACCGTGATTTTCGGGGTCTACGCCATCAGTCTGCTCGTCGCGTTGCTCACGGTGGGGTCGCTATCGGATTTCCTCGGGCGCAAGCCGGTGATTTTTACCGCCGTGATGCTGAACATCCTCGCGATGCTGCTGTTTATCAATGCCGACTCGGTTGCCTGGCTGATTGCCGCCCGCGTCCTGCAGGGCTTCGCCACCGGCATGGCCACGGCGGTGTTGAGCGCCGCATTGCTGGATGCCAATCGACAGCAGGGGCCGCTGATCAACAGTGTTGCGCCGCTGCTGGGAATGGCAATGGGGGCAATGGGATGTGGCCTGCTGGCTGAGTTTGCGCCGCTGCCATTGCAGCTCACCTACTGGCTGTTGCTGGTGATGTTCGTGCTGCAGGCGCTGTATGTCTGGCGTTTGCCGGAAAGCGTCAGCCGGCAACCGGGCGCTTGGGCCTCGTTGCGACCGACCCTGCATGTACCGCCCCAGGCCCGGCGCACCTTGTGGATGGTGTTGCCGATCAACACAGCGGTCTGGGCCCTCGGTGGTTTCTACGCATCCCTGGCCCCTTCGCTGGTGCGCACCGCGACCGGCTCGACGTCGAACCTGATTGGCGGTGCGACGGTTGCGGCATTGACGGTGACCGGAGCGCTGATGATCTACTGCCTGCGCAACCGGCCAGGCGACAAGGTGCTGCAACTGGGCGCCACCCTGCTGCCAGCGGGCGTCGCGTTGATTCTGATCGCCGTGCACACTGCCAGCCTGTCGCTGTTCTTTGTCGGCACCCTGGTGGCAGGGTGCGGTTTTGGCGCGGGTTTTCTCGGCGCGGTGCGCAGCCTCGTACCGCTGGCCTTGCCCCACGAGCGGGCCGGTTTGATGTCGGCGTTCTATGTGCTCAGCTATCTGGCGTTCTGCCTGCCGGCGTTGCTGGCCGGCAGCCTGACTCGCACCTTTGGCCTAGTGGCCTCCACCGACGGCTATGGTGCGGTATTGATAGTCCTGGCGCTGGGGGCGTTGTTTACGCTGGTGCGCCAGCGGCCAGTGAAAGTGCGTAGCGAGGTCCGTTAACCGCTATGGTCTATATCTGCAAAACAGATAACAGTTAGAGATATTACCCGTTATATAGATATTCGATTCGGATCTACCATGAATTCCACCTCACCAGAGGACAGGAGTTCGCCATGACATGCACCACCCTCAAGCCCTTCACTCAGTTGCAGCACCCCCGCGAAGTCGTTCGCCAGTTCACGCCGAACTGGTTCGCCGCCACCATGGGCACCGGCGTATTGGCCCTGGCGCTGGCTCAGCTGCCATTTAACGTGCCGGGCCTGCGCGCTGCGGCCGAAGCGCTGTGGCTGTTCAATATCGGTTTGTTCGCGTTGTTCACCGTACTGTACGCGGCGCGCTGGACTTGGTTTTTTCACGAGGCGCGGCGCATCTTCGGGCATTCCACGGTATCGATGTTCTTCGGCACCATCCCCATGGGCCTGGCGACCATCATCAACGGCTTCCTGGTGTTCGGCCTGCCGCGCTGGGGTGAGGGCGTGATTCAACTGGCCGAGGCGCTGTGGTGGCTGGACGTGGCGATGGCGCTGGCGTGTGGGGTGTTGATTCCCTACATGATGTTCACCCGGCAAGAGCACAGCATCGACCAGATGACCGCCGTCTGGCTGTTGCCGGTGGTCGCGGCGGAAGTGGCCGCGGCCAGTGGTGGCTTGCTTGCACCGCATCTGGCCGACGCGCATTCGCAGCTGGTGGTGCTGGTGACCAGCTACGTACTCTGGGCCTTCTCCCTGCCAGTGGCCTTCAGCATCCTGACCATCCTGATGCTGCGCATGGCGCTGCATAAACTGCCTCACGAAAACATGGCCGCTTCGAGCTGGCTGGCGCTGGGCCCCATTGGCACCGGTGCGCTCGGCATGTTGCTGCTGGGCGGCGATGCGCCGGCGATCTTCGCGGCCAATGCAATGGCCGGTATCGGGGAAATAGCCGCCGGCCTGGGACTGATCGCCGGGATCACGCTGTGGGGGTTCGGCCTGTGGTGGATGCTGATTGCGCTGCTGATCACGGTGCGCTACCTGCGTGCGGGCATTCCATTCAACCTGGGCTGGTGGGGCTTCACCTTTCCCCTCGGCGTGTATGCCCTGGCCACCTTGAAACTGGCCAACGTCCTGAGCCTGATGTTCTTCAGCCTGTTCGGCTGCCTGCTGGTGGCCATGCTCGCGGTGATGTGGCTGATCGTCGGTAAACGCACGGTGCAAGGCGCGTGGCGCGGCGAGCTGTTCGTCTCACCTTGCATTGCAGGTTTAAGGAAATAAACGGCGAACACAGGTAATTTGTGGCCTGAAGCAGGATTTGTCATTCCAAGTACGGTATGCACTGGTTTAGACGCCACTCATTACCCAAAATCATCACGGGGACACACGGAAGATGAGTCATCCCTCACAGTTCACTTTGCTGCGCACCCGGCGTTTCCTGCCGTTTTTCGTGACACAGTCCCTCGGGGCATTCAACGACAACATATTCAAGCAGTCGCTGATCCTCGCCATCCTGTACAAGCTGACCATCGATGGCGATCGCTCGATCTGGGTCAATCTGTGTGCGTTGCTGTTTATCCTGCCGTTTTTCCTGTTCTCGGCGCTGGCCGGTCAGTTCGGCGAGAAGTTTGCCAAGGACGCGCTGATCCGCCTGATCAAGCTCGGGGAAATCGCCATCATGGCGGTCGGCGCGGTGGGTTTCATGTTCGACCACCTGTGGTTGATGCTGCTGGCGCTGTTTGCCATGGGCACTCACTCCGCGCTGTTTGGTCCGGTGAAATACTCGATCCTGCCCCAGGCCTTGCGCGATGAGGAGCTGGTGGGCGGCAACGGGCTAGTGGAAATGGGCACCTTCCTGGCGATTCTCGCGGGCACCATCGGCGCCGGCATCATGATGTCGTCCAGTCATTACGCACCGATTGTTTCCACCGCGATCATCGGCGTGGCCGTGCTCGGCTACCTCGCCAGTCGCAGCATTCCGCGTGCTGCCGCGTCATCCCCGCAGATGCGCCTGAACTGGAACATCTTCAGCCAGTCCTGGGCGACTTTGAAATTGGGCCTGGGGCAGACTCCGGCGGTGTCGCGTTCGATCGTCGGCAACTCGTGGTTCTGGTTTGTCGGCGCAATCTACCTGACGCAGATCCCGGCTTACGCCAAGGAATGGATGCACGGCGACGAGACCGTAGTGACGTTGATCCTGACGGTGTTTTCGGTGGGCATCGCGCTGGGCTCGATGCTGTGCGAGAAGCTCTCGGGGCGCAAAGTCGAGATCGGTCTGGTGCCGTTCGGCTCGTTTGGCCTGACGGTGTTCGGACTGTTGCTGTGGTGGCATTCCGGCGGGATTCCGGACAGCGTCACGGGCCACGGCTGGCTTGAAGTGCTGGGGTTCGCCCATACCTGGCGGGTGTTGATCGACATCCTGGGACTCGGCGTATTTGGCGGTTTTTACATCGTTCCGCTGTACGCGCTGATCCAGTCGCGCACGCCGGAGAACGAGCGGGCGCGGGTCATCGCTGCCAACAACATCCTCAACGCGCTGTTCATGGTGGTCTCGGCGATTGTCTCGATCGTTCTGCTGAGCATGGTCGAGCTGTCGATCCCGCAGCTGTTCCTGGTGGTGTCGCTGCTCAACATCGGCGTCAATGCCTACATCTTCAGCATTGTTCCCGAGTTCAGCATGCGCTTCATGATCTGGCTGCTCAGCCATTCCATGTACCGCGTCGAGCATCGCAACCTGGAGCAGATTCCTGATGAAGGCGCGGCATTGCTGGTGTGCAACCACGTATCCTTTGTTGACGCCTTGCTGATTGGCGGGGCGGTGCGCCGGCCGATTCGCTTTGTGATGTACTACAAGATCTACAACCTGCCGGTGCTCAATTTCATCTTTCGCACAGCCGGGACGATCCCGATCGCCGGGCGCCAGGAAGATATCCAGATCTACGAGAAGGCCTTCACGCGCATTGCTCAATACCTCAAGGAGGGTGAACTGGTGTGCATCTTTCCGGAAGGCAAGCTGACCGTCGATGGCGAAATCAACGAGTTCAGGGGCGGTTTGACGCGCATTCTCGAAGAAACACCGGTGCCGGTGATTCCGCTGGCGTTGCAGGGGTTATGGGGAAGTTTCTTCAGCCGCGATCCGGGCAAGGGATTATTTCGTCGATTGTGGTCGAGGGTGACCCTGGTGGCCGGGGCCGCAGTGCCCGTCGAGGACGCCGAGCCGGCCAAGCTGCAGAACCTGGTGGGCGAGCTGCGTGGTGCAGTGCGCTGAAACAGTCGCCGCGGGCCGCATCATCAGCGTGCCCGCAGGCGAACTCAGCCGGCCATGGCCAGCCGGTTACGGCCTTCGCGCTTGGCCACGTACAGCGCGCTATCGGCCCGGCGCAACAGGCTCTCGGCGGATTCGCCGGGCAGCAAGGTCGAACAGCCAAGGCTCACCGTCAATTCAATGGATTTACCGTCCGCCAGGTACTCCCTGGTCTGGGTGGCAAAACGCAGGCGCTCGCCGACCATGGCCGCCGCTTCACGGCCGGTGTTGGACAGCAGGATCAGAAACTCCTCGCCGCCATAGCGGAACACCATGTCCACATTGCGCAACTGGCCCTTGATCGAGGCAGCAACGGCCTTGAGCACTTCATCACCCGCGCTGTGCCCATGAGTGTC
The DNA here is from genome assembly GCF_000952175.1 of Pseudomonas sp. ES3-33. Classification (NCBI taxonomy): domain Bacteria; kingdom Pseudomonadati; phylum Pseudomonadota; class Gammaproteobacteria; order Pseudomonadales; family Pseudomonadaceae; genus Pseudomonas; species Pseudomonas sp. ES3-33. The sequence goes on from NZ_JZRI01000103.1 coordinate 40,988, forward strand.
GTTGATGCACTTGAAGTGGTCGATGTCCAGCATCAATAGCGACAGCGGCTGCAAATGCCGGCGCGACATGTCGATCTCCCGCTGCAGCGTCTGGTCCATGGCGACACGGTTGCCGGTGTCCGTCAGCGGATCGCGCAAGGCGCTCTGCGTGGCCACTCGGTAGAGCAGGGCGTTGCGCATCGGAAACAGCAGTGCAGACAACAGTGATTCGAGGTTGCCCTGCTCCTGTTCGGTGAAGCGCTGATTGCGGCGGAACGTCAGCTCGCCCAGATGTTCGCCCTCATGGCTCAGGCTGTAGCTGATGGAGTGGTGGCCGCGCTGGCCGAATTCCAGGCGCAGGTCGCTGGCCTTGTGCTGGTAGCTCAAGGCGTCGAGTGGCACGAGTCGCTGGATCTCGCGGAAGAAGAGCCCGAGTATGCGCTGTGGTTCCAGGCTGGTTTGCAGTTGCAACACCAGCTGCTGGCGTACTTGCGCAAGACTGATGGGCCTTTCCAGAATCCGGGGCTGTTGACCAAAGCCCAGGCGTTGCAATTTGGCACTGTCGAAGTCAATTGCGTTGGTCTGGGAAGGTGATTTCATATTGCATGCGCCCCTGAGCAGTAAGACTGTCTTACAAGCTGGGTGAGAGCGGCTTGTGGGCTGCGCGTCATACTGATCCGTCAGTCCCGTAGGACATCTGTGCCAATTCTAGTCCGCTTTGCCGACGATTAGTAACCTATCGACTGGAGCCCTGCCCCTATCTGCTATCACTCGCGTGTCTGAGCAAAGTTAGAGCGAAACTCATGCCATTCGGTTCATTTGAATCAAAATTACTTTAAATCAACAGGTTATCTGCTGGCTAAGGCGTTTGGCCAGGAGTCGGTGACGGATGTTTGACTTAAATAAGGGTTAGTTGCGTCGCCTGACAGGTGCCGCGGCGAAAAGCCGGCGCGGCACGAAGGCGACGTGCGGTATTACTGGGCGTTAAAAGCCTGACCGTTGACCCCGGAACTGTCCGGGCCCATCAGGTACAGATAGACCGGCATGATCTCCTCGGGAGTCGGGTTGTTCAGCGGATTTTCCCCGGGGTAAGCCTGGGCGCGCATGCTGGTGCGGGTCGCGCCCGGGTTGATGCTGTTGGAGCGCACCGGCGCAACGGTATCGACCTCGTCGGCCAGCGTTTGCATCAGGCCTTCGGTGGCGAACTTGGACACACCGTAAGCGCCCCAGTACGCCCGGCCCTTGCGCCCGACGCTGCTGGAGGTGAACACCACCGAGGCGTCCTGGGACAGCTTGAGCAGCGGCAGCAGGGTGCTGGTGAGCATGAACATGGCATTGACGTTGACTTGCATGACGCGCATGAAGTTTTCGCCCGACAGCTGTTCGATCGGCGTACGCGGGCCAATGATCGAGGCGTTGTGCAGCAGGCCGTCGAGGTGGCCGAACTCGGTTTCGATCATCGCCGCCAGTTCATCGTATTGATGGGGCAGGGCGGTTTCGAGGTTGAACGGGATGACGGCCGGTTGCGGGTGGCCAGCGGCTTCGATCTCGTCGTAGACCTGGGTCAGATTGGCTTCGGTCTTGCCCAGCAGCAATACGGTGGCGCCGTGAGCGGCGTAGGTCTTGGCTGCGGCAGCGCCGATGCCACGGCCGGCACCGGTGACCAGGATGACCCGGCCGTTGAGCAGGTCGGGGGGGGCGGAATAATCAAACATGAGAACCTCGAACAAAAACCATTAGCGAGCCCAAAAGATCGCAGCCTGCGGCAGCTCCTACAGTGGTCGGCGTAGGAGCTGCCGAAGGCTGCGATCTTTTGACTTTAATCAGCAACTACACAAAGCGCTATCAAGCACCTTGCGCAACTCCAGCGGATGATCCACCACCACATCCGCACCCCAGTGCCGCGGGTTATCGTCCGGATGAATGTAGCCGTAGGTGACCGCCGCAGTGCGGGTCCCGGCATCACGGCCGGACTCGATATCGCGCAGGTCATCGCCCACGAACAGCACGCTGGCCGGGTCCAGGTCGAGCATCTTGCACGCAAGGATCAACGGCTCCGGGTCCGGCTTGCTGTTCTTCACATGATCCGGGCAGATCAGCAGTGCCGAACGCTCGGCCAGGCCCAACTGCTGCATGATCGGCTCGGCGAAGCGCACCGGTTTGTTGGTGACCACGCCCCAGATCAGGTTGGCTTTCTCGATGTCGGCCAGCAGTTCGCCCATGCCGTCGAACAGCTTGCTGTGCACCGCGCATCCCTTGAGGTAGCGCTCGAGGAATTCCAGGCGCAGCGCTTCGAAGCCGGGCGCCTCCGGGTCCATGGCAAAGGTCGCTGCGACCATCGCCTTGGCGCCACCGGAGATTTCGTCGCGGATGTACTTGTCATTGATGGCCGGCAGGCCGCGCTCGGCGAGCATGGACTGGCAAATGGCAATGAAGTCCGGCGCGGTGTCGAGCAGCGTGCCATCCATGTCGAAAAGGACCGCTCTGATACGCATCGGCTTACTCCTCGCGCAGGGTCTGGATCATGTAGTTGACGTCCACATCGGAGGCCAGTTTGTAGTGCTTGGTCAGCGGGTTGTAGGTCAGGCCGATGATGTCCTTGACCGTCAGGCCGGCCATGCGGCTCCAGGCACCCAGTTCCGAGGGACGAATGAATTTCTTGAAGTCATGGGTGCCGCGAGGCAGCAGCTTCATGATGTATTCGGCGCCGACGATGGCGAACAGGTAGGCCTTGGGATTGCGGTTGATGGTGGAGAAGAACACCTGGCCGCCGGGCTTGACCATGCGGTAGCAGGCGCGGATCACCGAGGACGGATCCGGTACGTGCTCGAGCATTTCCAGGCAGGTAACGACGTCGAACTGCTCGGGCATTTCTTCGGCCAGGGCTTCGGCAGTGATCTGCCGGTATTCGACGGTGACACCCGATTCCAGCTGGTGCAATTGAGCGACCGCCAGCGGGGCTTCGCCCATGTCGATGCCCATGACTGTCGCGCCGCGCTGGGCCATGGCCTCACTGAGAATGCCGCCGCCGCAACCGACGTCGAGGACTTTCTTGCCGGCCAGGTTGACGCGTTCGTCAATCCAGTTGACCCGCAGCGGGTTGATATCGTGCAGCGGCTTGAACTCGCTCTCGCGGTCCCACCAGCGATGGGCCAGGGCTTCGAATTTGGCGATTTCGGCGTAGTCGACGTTGCTCATGGTTCAATCCTCTAAAACTTGAAAAATCCTGTTGCCCCGGAATCTGTTCCGGGGGGCTTACGATTCGGTGCGGCCGCTGATGCGCTGGCCCCAGGCCTTGGCGGTGGCACACAGGTGCTCTTCGTCAAGGCGGGTCAGGCGACGGTCGTCGAGCAATTGCTTGCCGGCGACCCACAGGTGTTTCACGCAGTCGCGACCGGTGGCATATATAAGCTGCGAAACCGGGTCATACACGGGTTGTTGCGCCAGCCCGGACAGATCGAACGCCACGATGTCCGCCGCCTTGCCGACTTCCAGCGAACCCACTTCGGCATCGATCCCCAGCGCCCGGGCGCCGTTGAGCGTGGCCATGCGCAGCGCGCGATGGGCATCCAGGGCGGTGGCCGAGCCGGCGACGGCCTTGGCCAGCAACGCAGCGGTGCGGGTTTCGCCGAGCAGATCCAGGTCATTGTTGCTGGCGGCACCATCGGTACCCACGGCTACATTGACCCCGGCCTGCCATAAACGCTCCACCGGGCAGAATCCGCTGGCCAGCTTGAGGTTCGACTCCGGGCAGTGGATAACGTTGGTATTGCTTTCTACCAGCAGTTGCAGGTCTTCATCGCTGATCTGGGTCATGTGCACCGCCTGGAAGCGCGGCCCCAACAGTCCCAGGCGAGCGAGCCGGGCCAGCGGGCGTTCGCCGCGCTGTTCTACCGACTGCTGCACTTCAAAAGCTGTCTCATGCACGTGCATGTGAATGGAGGCATCCAGCTCTTCGGCGATCACGCGGATTTTCTCCAGGTTTTCGTCGCCCACCGTGTAGGGTGCATGGGGGCCGAAGGTGATCCTGATGCGCTCATGGTGCTTGAGATCGCCAAACAGCTCCACGCCCTGACGAATGGCTTCGTCCGCCGTGCTGGCGCCGGGAATGGGGAAGTCGAGGATCGGAATCGCGATTTGCGCTCGAATACCGCTGTTGTGCACGCGCTCGCTGGCAACCTTGGGGAAGAAGTACATGTCAGAGAAGCAGGTGATGCCGCCTTTGATCTGTTCGGCGATTGCCAGGTCGGTGCCGTCACGCACGAATTCTTCATCGACCCACTTGGCTTCGGCGGGCCAGATGTGGTTTTCCAGCCAGGTCATCAGGGGCAGGTCATCGGCCAGGCCACGGAACAGCGTCATGGCCGCATGGCCGTGGGCATTGATCAGGCCCGGGCTGAGCAGCATGTCCGGCAATTCCCGTACTTCGCGGGCCTCAAGCTTCAATGCCGCGCTGCGTGGGCCGATAAATACGATGCGCCCGTCGCGGATGCCGATGGCGTGCTCCTTGAGGACTACGCCAGCGGGTTCGACGGGTACCAGCCAGGTCGGCAGCAACAACAGGTCGAGCGCAGCGGCAGTGTTCGGCATCGAGGATCGGTTCCAGGGCTTTTGTAAATGATGGCGAAGTATACCCGAGCGTCTTGGCGGGGGGATCGCTATAATCGGCGGCTTTGTTTCTGAGTGCGGGGTGAATAATGCGCGATCGACTGTTGGCTGCGGAGAAAGTGAAGGCCATCGATTGGCGCGATGGCGCCCTGTACCTGCTGGATCAGCGTGTTCTGCCGTTCGAGGAAACCTGGATCGCCTATACCGATGCCGCCGGTGTCGCCGAGGCTATTCGCTCGATGGTGGTGCGTGGCGCTCCGGCGATTGGCATCAGTGCGGCCTATGGCATCGTGCTGGCGGCGCGCGCCCGTGTTGCCCAAGGCGGCGACTGGTATGCGGCGCTGGAAGTGGATTTTGCCCTGCTGGCCGACTCTCGACCTACTGCGGTCAACCTGTTCTGGGCCCTGGGGCGCATGCATGATCGGCTTGATCGCGTGAAGAGTCAGGCTGACCCGCTGGCGGCGCTGGAAGCTGAAGCCATTGCCATTCACGAAAGTGATCGCGAAGCCAACCTGACCATGGCACAACTGGGCGTGGACCTGATCCGCAAGCACCAGGGTAACGCCCAGGCGATCCTCACCCATTGCAACACCGGCGCGCTTGCCACTGGCGGGTTCGGCACGGCGCTGGGGGTGATCCGCGGTGCGTTCATCGAAGGCATGGTCGAGCGCGTTTATGCCGACGAAACCCGGCCGTGGCTGCAGGGTTCACGGCTGACGGCCTGGGAGCTGGCCAATGAAGGCATCCCGGTCACGGTCAACGCCGACTCCGCGGCAGCGCATATCATGAAGACCAAAGGCATTACCTGGGTCATCGTCGGCGCTGACCGGATCACGGCCAATGGCGATGTGGCGAACAAGATCGGCACCTATCAGCTGGCGGTCAATGCCATGCACCACGGCGTACGCTTCATGGTGGTGGCGCCGAGTTCGACCATCGACATGCAACTGGCGAGCGGCGACGACATTCCGATCGAGGAGCGTGACGGGCGCGAGTTGCTGGAAGTCGGCGGCAAGCGGGTCGGCGCGGATGTCGATGCGTTCAACCCGGTGTTTGACGTGACGCCTGCGGACCTGATCGATGCGATCGTGACCGAGAAGGGCATTGTCGAGCGTCCGGACACCGCGAAGATGGCGCAGTTGATGTGCCGCAAGCGTCTGCATTGATTATTAGTGGCGTTCCACGGGACGCCATCGCCAGCAGGCTGGCTCCCACAGGGTTTGTGATCGATTCGGATCAATGTGGGAGCCAGCCTGCTGGCGACTAGGGTCTGAAAGTCAGTAAGGCTGGCTCTTGCAGGGTTTGTGATCGATTCGGATCAATGTGGGAGCCAGCCTGCTGGCGACTAGGGTCTGAAAGTCAGTAAGGCTGGCTCTTGCAGGGTTTGTGATCGTTTCAGATCAATGTGGGAGCCAGCCTGCTGGCGATTAGGGTCTGAAAGTCAGTAAACCGTCGTAATTTGGCGCCTGATTCTGCATTTTCAGTAGCTCTGAGCCTCTCTCGTCCTCTTCAAGCCCGCCACCAGTCAACTAACTACACTCCATGCGCATCAAGGGGATAGGTGCGTGGCGGCTCTTGTGATAACATTCGGCGGTTTCCAAGGTAGCCCGATGCGGCTGTCTTTACTGCGCAGATCCATGCATAACTCGTGATTTGTCGTAAGTCGGTGCATGGCACTCAGCCTGCAGCGGCGAGCTTCGTTCGTCCCATATGGATGTGACGAGGTTTCACCAGAAAAAGGAATCAGGCTTCTCATGGGCGAACTGGCCAAAGAAATCCTCCCGGTCAATATCGAAGACGAGCTGAAGCAGTCCTACCTCGACTACGCAATGAGCGTAATTGTCGGGCGGGCACTGCCGGATGCGCGCGATGGCTTGAAGCCCGTGCACCGGCGTGTGCTGTTCGCGATGAGCGAGCTGGGCAACGACTTCAACAAGCCGTACAAGAAATCTGCCCGTGTTGTCGGTGACGTGATCGGTAAGTATCACCCGCACGGTGATACCGCGGTGTACGACACCATCGTTCGGATGGCGCAGCCATTCTCGCTGCGCTACCTGCTGGTAGACGGCCAGGGCAACTTCGGTTCGGTGGACGGCGATAACGCCGCAGCCATGCGATACACCGAAGTGCGCATGACCAAGCTGGCGCACGAGCTGCTGGCTGACCTGCACAAAGAAACCGTGGACTGGGTGCCGAACTACGACGGCACCGAAATGATCCCGGCGGTCATGCCGACCCGTATTCCCAACCTGCTGGTCAACGGCTCCAGCGGTATCGCCGTGGGCATGGCGACCAACATCCCGCCGCACAACCTCGGTGAAGTCATCGACGGTTGCCTGGCCCTCATCGACAACCCTGAGTTGACCATCGATGAGCTGATGCAATACATCCCGGGTCCGGACTTCCCGACCGCCGCGATCATCAACGGTCGCGCCGGCATCATCGAAGCCTACCGTACCGGTCGCGGGCGCATCTACATGCGTGCCCGCTCGACGATCGAAGACATCGACAAGGTCGGTGGTCGCCAGCAGATCGTCATCACCGAACTGCCCTACCAGCTGAACAAGGCCCGCCTGATCGAGAAGATCGCCGAGCTGGTCAAAGAGAAGAAGCTCGAAGGCATCACCGAACTGCGCGACGAGTCCGACAAGGACGGTATGCGCGTCGTGATCGAGTTGCGTCGCGGCGAAGTGCCTGAGGTGATCCTCAACAACCTCTACGCCCAGACCCAGCTGCAAGCAGTGTTCGGTATCAACATCGTCGCGCTGATCGACGGCCGTCCGCGGATCCTGAACCTCAAGGACCTGCTGGAAGCCTTCGTTCGTCACCGTCGCGAAGTCGTTACCCGTCGTACCGTGTTCGAGCTGCGTAAAGCCCGCGAACGCGGTCACATCCTGGAAGGTCAAGCGGTTGCCCTGTCGAACATCGACCCGGTCATCGCCCTGATCAAGGCTTCGCCAACACCATCGGAAGCCAAGGAAGCCCTGATCAAGACTGCGTGGGAATCTTCCGCCGTGGTTGCGATGGTCGAACGCGCCGGTGCTGATTCTTGCCGTCCAGAGACCCTGGACCCGCAATACGGTCTGCGCGAAGGCAAGTACTTCCTGTCGCCAGAGCAGGCGCAAGCCATCCTGGAACTGCGCCTGCACCGCCTGACCGGTCTGGAGCACGAGAAGCTGCTGGCTGAATACCAGGAGATTCTCAACCAGATCGGCGAGCTGATCCGCATCCTCAACAGCGCCACGCGCCTGATGGAAGTGATCCGCGAAGAGCTGGAAGTGATCCGCGCCGAATACGGCGACGTGCGTCGCACCGAAATCCTCGATGCCCGTCTCGACCTGACCCTGGGTGACATGATCCCGGAAGAAGAGCGCGTCGTGACCATCTCCCACGGTGGCTATGCCAAGACCCAGCCATTGGCTGCGTACCAGGCCCAGCGTCGTGGCGGTAAAGGCAAGTCGGCCACCGGCGTCAAGGATGAGGACTACATCGCTCACCTGCTGGTAGCCAACAGCCACACCACGCTGCTGCTGTTCTCCAGCAAAGGCAAGGTGTACTGGCTCAAAACCTACGAAATCCCGGAAGCGTCCCGCGCTGCCCGTGGTCGTCCGCTGGTCAACCTGCTGCCGCTGGACAGTGATGAATACATCACCACCATGCTGCCGGTCGAGGAATACACCGAAGGTCACTTCATCTTCATGGCGACTGCCAAAGGCACCGTGAAGAAGACCCCGCTGGAATCCTTCAGCCGCCAACGCAGCGTTGGCCTGATCGCGCTGGAGCTGGACGAAGGCGACGTATTGATCAGCGCCGCGATCACCGACGGCGAGCGTGAAGTCATGCTGTTCTCCGACGGCGGCAAGGTCACTCGCTTCAAGGAATCCGACGTACGTGCCATGGGCCGTACCGCCCGCGGCGTGCGCGGCATGCGCCTGCCAGAAGGGCAGAAGCTGATTTCGATGCTGATCCCTGAAGAAGGCAGCCAGATCCTCACCGCTTCGGCGCGTGGTTACGGCAAGCGCACGGCGATCTCCGAGTTCCCTGAGTACAAGCGTGGTGGTCAGGGCGTCATCGCCATGGTCAGCAACGATCGTAACGGCCGCCTGGTTGGCGCGGTTCAGGTGCTCGATGGCGAGGAGATCATGCTGATTTCCGACCAGGGCACCCTGGTTCGTACCCGAGTCGACGAAGTCTCCAGCCTGGGTCGTAACACCCAGGGCGTGACCCTGATCAAGCTGGCCAGCGACGAAACGCTGGTAGGCCTGGAGCGGGTCCAGGAGCCTTCGGAAGTCGAGGGCGAAGAACTGGAAGAAGGTGAAGAAGGTGCAGTGTTCGACGGTGAAGTCGTGATCGACGACGCTGGTGAAGACCAGCAACTCGACGCCGCAGCCGACGAAGAACCGCAGGAATAAGCGGACACACAGGGGGGCGGATGAAAATTCGCCCCCTTGTTGTTTCGCCTGTTTGAATATGGAATGTAGAACCCGTAGGAGCTGCCGAGTGAAACGAGGCTGCGATCTTTTGATCTTGCCTTGTCCGTACTATCAAAAGATCGCAGCCTCGTTTCACTCGGCAGCTCCTACAGATATCAACATGTCCAGATATCCAGAGTTTCCAGAGTCTTCAGTTTTCAGATTTATTGCGTGACTACCACCAAATCAGAGCGAGATTGGATGTGAGCAAGAGAGCCTATAACTTCTGTGCCGGTCCTGCGGCGCTTCCTGAAGCTGTCCTGAAGCGCGCTCAGGGTGAACTCCTTGATTGGCATGGCAAGGGCCTGTCGGTCATGGAAATGAGCCATCGCAGCGATGAGTTCGTGTCCATCGCCACCAAGGCCGAGCAGGATCTGCGTGATCTGCTCAATATCCCCTCCAACTACAAAGTGCTGTTCCTGCAGGGGGGCGCCAGCCAGCAATTCGCCCAGATTCCGCTGAACCTGCTGCCGGAAAGCGGCTCTGCCGACTACATCGACACCGGTATCTGGTCGCAAAAAGCCATCGAAGAAGCTTCGCGCTACGGTCACGTCAACGTTGCCGGCACTGCCAAGCCCTACGACTACTTCGCCATTCCTGGCCAGAACGAGTGGCAGCTGTCCAAAGACGCCGCCTACGTCCACTACGCCCCGAACGAAACCATCGGCGGCCTGGAATTCCAGTGGGTCCCGGAAACCGGTGACGTCCCGCTGGTTGCCGACATGTCCTCGGACATCCTCTCGCGTCCAATCGATGTGTCGCGCTTCGGCATGATCTACGCCGGCGCCCAGAAGAACATCGGCCCGAGCGGTATCGTGGTCAACATCGTTCGCGAAGACCTGCTCGGGCGCGCCCGTTCCCTGTGCCCGACCATGCTCAACTACAAGGTCGCGGCCGACAACGGCTCGATGTACAACACTCCGCCGACCCTGGCCTGGTACCTGTCCGGCCTGGTGTTCGAATGGCTCAAGGAGCAGGGCGGCGTCGAGGCCATCGGCAAGCTCAACGAAGTGAAACAGCGCACGCTGTATGACTTTATCGATGCCAGCGGCCTGTACAGCAACCCGATCAACAAGTCCGACCGCTCGTGGATGAACGTGCCGTTCCGCCTGGCGGACGACCGTCTAGACAAGCCGTTCCTGGCCGGTGCCGAAGAACGTGGCCTGCTGAACCTCAAGGGCCATCGTTCCGTGGGCGGCATGCGCGCCTCCATCTATAACGCCGTCGATATCGTTGCGGTCAACGCACTGATTTCGTACATGGCAGAGTTCGAGAAGGAACACGGCTAATGTCTGAGCAAGAACTCAAGGCACTGCGCGTTCGCATTGACGCCCTGGACACCAAGGTCATGGAGCTGATCAGCGAGCGTGCACGGTGTGCCCAGGAAGTTGCGCGAGTAAAGATGGCCTCCCTGGCCGAAGGCGAAGTGCCAGTGTTCTATCGTCCTGAGCGTGAAGCCCAGGTGCTCAAGCGCGTGATGGAGCGTAACCAGGGGCCGCTGGGCAACGAAGAGATGGCGCGGTTGTTTCGCGAAATCATGTCCTCGTGCCTGGCCCTCGAGCAGCCGCTGAAAGTGGCCTACCTCGGCCCTGAGGGCACGTTCACCCAGGCAGCTGCCATGAAACACTTCGGCCATGCAGTGATCAGCAAGCCGATGGCGGCGATCGACGAAGTGTTCCGTGAAGTGGCGGCGGGGGCGGTGAATTTTGGCGTGGTGCCGGTGGAAAACTCCACCGAAGGCGCGGTCAACCACACCCTCGACAGCTTCCTGGAACACGACATGGTGATCTGTGGCGAAGTCGAGCTGCGCATCCACCACCATCTGCTGGTCGGTGAAAACACCAAGACCGATAGCATCAGCCGTATCTATTCCCATGCCCAGTCCCTGGCCCAGTGCCGCAAGTGGCTGGACGCGCACTACCCAAACGTCGAGCGCGTGGCGGTTTCCAGCAACGCCGAAGCGGCCAAGCGGGTCAAGGGCGAGTGGAACTCGGCGGCGATTGCCGGTGACATGGCCGCAGGCCTGTACGGGCTGACGCGCCTGGCTGAGAAAATCGAGGATCGCCCGGATAACTCCACGCGATTCCTGATGATCGGCAGCCAGGAAGTGCCGCCGACCGGTGATGACAAGACCTCGATCATCGTTTCCATGAGCAACAAGCCGGGCGCGCTCCACGAGCTGCTGGTGCCTTTCCACGACAATGGCATCGACCTGACTCGAATCGAGACGCGTCCTTCGCGCAGTGGTAAATGGACCTATGTGTTCTTTATCGACTTCGTCGGCCATCACCGTGATCCGTTGATCAAGGGTGTACTGGAAAAGATCAGTCAGGAGGCCGTGGCGCTTAAAGTGCTGGGCTCCTACCCCAAAGCAGTTCTCTAAGGGCGATAGCACATGAGTGGTAACTTCCTCGCTCTGGCACAGCCGGGCGTGCAACAACTTTCGCCTTACGTTCCGGGCAAGCCCGTGGACGAACTGGCGCGCGAGCTGGACATCGATCCGGCCAGCATCGTCAAACTGGCGAGCAACGAAAACCCGCTGGGCGCCAGTTCCAAGGTCCTGGCCGCCATCCGCGAAGCGCTGGCCGAGCTCACCCGCTATCCGGACGGCAACGGTTTTGCCCTCAAGACCCTGCTGGCCCAGCAGTGCCGCGTCGAACTTGATCAGGTGACCCTGGGCAATGGTTCCAACGACATCCTCGAACTGGTCGCGCGGGCTTACCTGGCGCCGGGCCTGAACGCGATATTCAGCGAGCACGCGTTTGCCGTCTATCCGATCGTGACCCAGGCCGTTGGCGCCGAGGCGCGAGTGATCCCGGCGAAAGACTGGGGGCACGACCTGACGGCCATGCTGGCGGCGATCGATGCCAATACCCGCGTGATTTTCATCGCCAACCCGAACAACCCGACCGGCACCTGGTTCGGCGCCGAAGCCCTGGATGAATTCCTCCAGGACGTTCCGGAGCATGTGCTGGTCGTGCTGGACGAGGCCTACATCGAATACGCCGAAGGCAGCGACTTGCCGGACGGCCTCGACTACCTGGCGGCTTACCCGAACCTGCTGGTGTCGCGTACCTTCTCCAAGGCCTATGGCCTGGCGGCGCTGCGCGTTGGCTACGGGTTGTCTACCGCCGTAGTGGCCGATGTGCTCAATCGGGTGCGCCAGCCATTCAACGTCAACAGCCTCGCCCTCGCCGCGGCGTGTGCGGCGTTGCAGGACAGCGACTACCTGGCTGAAAGCCGACGCCTGAACGAAGCCGGCATGCAGCAGCTGCAAGCGGGTTTCCGTGAGCTGGGGCTGAGCTGGATCCCGTCCAAGGGCAACTTCATCTGCGTGGACCTGGGTCGCGTTGCGGCGCCGGTCTTCCAGGGGTTGCTGCGTGAAGGGGTGATCGTGCGGCCGGTGGCCAACTACGGCATGCCGAACCACCTGCGCATCACCATCGGCTTGCCTGCCGAAAACAGCCGCTTCCTCGAGGCGCTGACCAAGGTTCTGGCCCGTGGTTGATGTCACTGCACTGCAACCTGCGGCGCCTATGATCGGGCGCCTGGTGGTGGTCGGCCTGGGCTTGATCGGTGGTTCCTTTGCCAAGGGGTTGCGCGAAAGTGGCCTGTGCCGCGAAGTGGTGGGGGTCGATCTTGATCCGCAGTCGCGCAAGCTGGCGGTTGAGCTGGGTGTGGTGGATCGCTGCGAAGAAGACCTGGCGCTGGCCTGTCAGGGTGCCGACGTGATCCAGCTCGCCGTGCCGATCCTGGCCATGGAGAAAATGCTCGCCCGGTTGGCCGGCATGGACTTGGGCCAGGCGATCCTGACCGATGTCGGCAGCGCCAAGGGCAACGTGGTGCGTGCGGCCACCGAGGCGTTCGGCGGCATGCCGTCGCGCTTCGTGCCGGGGCATCCGATCGCCGGTTCCGAGCAGAGTGGGGTGGAAGCCTCCAATGCCGAGCTGTTCCGTCGCCATAAAGTCATCCTGACGCCGCTTGCGCAAACGGATCCGGCCGCTTTGGCGGTGGTCGATCGTCTGTGGCGCGAACTGGGTGCCGATGTCGAGCATATGCAGGTCGAGCGTCACGACGAAGTACTGGCGGCTACCAGCCATTTGCCGCACCTGCTCGCATTCGGTTTGGTCGATTCATTGGCCAAGCGCAATGAAAATCTTGAGATCTTCCGTTACGCTGCCGGCGGTTTCCGCGATTTCACGAGAATCGCGGGCAGCGACCCGGTCATGTGGCACGACATCTTCCTCGCCAACCGCGAAGCTGTGCTGCGCACACTCGATACATTTCGCAGCGACCTCGACGCCTTGCGCGACGCGGTCGATGCAGGGGATGGGCACCAATTGTTGGGCGTATTCACTCGCGCCCGGGTTGCCCGCGAACATTTCAGTAAAATCCTGGCCCGCCGGGCTTATGTGGACGCTATGAACTCCAACGACCTGATTTTCCTGGCACAACCTGGTGGCCGCCTGACTGGGCGGATTCGAGTACCAGGCGACAAATCGATTTCCCACCGTTCGATCATGCTCGGCTCCCTCGCCGAAGGCGTCACCGAAGTGGAAGGTTTCCTCGAGGGCGAAGATGCCCTGGCGACCTTGCAAGCCTTCCGCGACATGGGCGTCGTGATCGAAGGTCCGCACCACGGGCGCGTGACCATTCATGGCGTCGGCCTGCATGGCCTCAAGCCTGCTCCAGGCCCGATCTACCTGGGTAACTCCGGTACTTCGATGCGCCTGTTGTCCGGCCTGCTGGCTGCGCAGGACTTCGACAGCACCCTGACCGGCGATGCCTCGCTGTCCAAGCGCCCGATGAACCGCGTCGCCAATCCGCTGCGCGAAATGGGCGCAGTGATCGAGACGGCGGCCGAAGGTCGTCCGCCGATGGTCATTCGCGGTGGCAACAAGCTCAAAGGCCTGACCTACACCATGCCAATGGCCAGTGCCCAGGTTAAATCCTGCCTGCTGCTCGCTGGCCTGTACGCCGAAGGCAAGACTACCGTCACCGAGCCGGCACCGACTCGCGACCATACCGAGCGCATGCTGCGTGGCTTCGGCTACCCGGTCAGCGTCGAGGGCGCTACCGCGTCGGTCGAGTCCGGGCACAAACTGACCGCTACCCACATTGAAGTGCCGGGCGATATCTCGTCCTCGGCGTTCTTCCTGGTGGCGGCGTCGATCGCTGAGGGCTCTGAGCTGGTGCTTGAGCACGTCGGCATCAACCCGACCCGTACCGGCGTGATCGACATCCTGCGCCTGATGGGCGCCGACATCACCCTGGAAAACCAGCGTGAAGTGGGCGGCGAGCCGGTGGCGGACCTGCGCGTTCGTGCAGCTAAGCTCAAGGGTATCGAGATTCCCGAAGCGCTGGTTCCACTGGCGATCGACGAGTTCCCGGTATTGTTCGTCGCAGCTGCGTGCGCCGAAGGTCGGACCATCCTGCGTGGCGCCGAAGAACTGCGGGTCAAGGAGTCGGACCGCATCCAGGTCATGGCCGACGGCCTGCTGGCGCTGGGTGTGAAATGCGAACCGACCCCGGACGGCATCATCATCGACGGCGGCCTGATTGGCGGCGGCGAAGTGCACGGTCACGGCGACCACCGGATTGCCATGGCCTTCAGCGTTGCGTCCCTGCGCGCCACTGCGCCGATTCGCATCCATGATTGCGCGAACGTCGCGACCTCGTTCCCCAACTTCCTCGCGCTGTGCGCGCAGGTCGGCATCCGCGTTGCTCAAGAGGCTCAGTCGTGAACATCAAGCCACCGGTCATTACCATCGACGGCCCAAGCGGGTCGGGCAAGGGCACCATCGCCGGCATACTGGCCAAGCGCCTGGGCTGGTGCCTGCTGGATTCCGGTGCGCTGTACCGCCTGCTGGCTTTTGCCGCACGCAACCACGGTGTCGACCTGACGAATGAAGAGTCGCTGAAGCTGCTGGCCGCTCATCTGGACGTGCAGTTCGTCGGCGCAACCGAAGGTCATCCGCAGCGCATCATCCTCGAAGGCGACGATGTGACCGATGACTTGCGCAACGAACAGGTCGGCGCCTGGGCTTCCCAAGTGGCCGCCTTGCCGGCCGTGCGCGACGCTCTGCTGCAGCGCCAGCGGGCTTTTCAGGAAGCTCCGGGGCTGGTAGCCGATGGCCGCGACATGGGTACGGTGGTTTTTCCGGACGCGCCATTGAAGATTTTCCTCACCGCCAGTGCCGAGGAACGTGCGCGCCGTCGATACTTGCAGTTGAAGGGCAAAGTCGATGGTGTTAGTCTGTCGAGTCTGCTAGATGAGATACGTGTCCGCGACGAGCGTGACACCCAGCGAGCGGTAGCCCCGCTCAAGCCGGCGGCTGACGCCATACAGCTGGATTCCACGGAATTATCCATCGACCAGGTGCTGCAACGCATCATGAGCGAGATCGCCATTCGCGATATCGCCGGGTGACCAAGAAGCGCAACAGGGGACCAGTCATAGTCCTGCAGTGCTTCTTTAAATGAACGTAACCCACGTCGTCTGGGATGTGGAGATGGGCGTATTCTTCGCCCTTATACTCAGGAATTAAAATGAGCGAAAGCTTTGCGGAACTCTTTGAAGAAAGCCTAAAAACCCTGAACCTTCAGGCAGGCTCCATCATCACCGGTGTTATCGTTGATATCGATTACCAAGCTCGCTGGGTAACCGTTCACGCTGGCCTGAAGTCTGAAGCACTCATCCCGCTTGAGCAGTTCTACAACGACGCTGGCGATCTGACTATCAATGTCGGTGACGAAGTTCACGTTGCTCTGGACTCGGTAGAAGACGGTTTCGGTGAAACCAAGCTGTCCCGTGAAAAAGCCAAGCGCGCTGAGTGCTGGATCGTTCTGGAAGCAGCCTTCGCAGCTGAGGAAGTGGTCAAGGGCGTTATCAACGGTAAGGTTAAAGGCGGCTTCACTGTCGACGTTAACGGCATCCGTGCGTTCCTGCCAGGTTCCCTGGTTGACGTCCGTCCTGTGCGCGATACCACGCACCTGGAAGGCAAAGAGCTGGAATTCAAGGTCATCAAGCTTGACCAGAAACGCAACAACGTTGTCGTTTCCCGTCGTAGCGTCCTCGAAGCCGAGAACTCCGCTGAGCGTGAAGCTCTGCTGGAATCCCTGCAGGAAGGCCAACAAGTCAAAGGTATCGTCAAGAACCTCACCGATTACGGCGCATTCGTCGATCTGGGTGGCGTCGATGGCCTGCTGCACATTACCGACATGGCTTGGAAACGCATCAAGCATCCATCGGAAATCGTCAACGTTGGCGACGAGATCGATGTCAAGGTTCTGAAGTACGATCGCGAACGCAATCGTGTTTCCCTGGGCCTGAAGCAGCTGGGCGAAGATCCATGGGTTGCTATCAAAGCCCGTTACCCAGAAAGCACTCGCGTTACCGCTCGTGTAACCAACCTGACCGACTACGGCTGCTTCGCTGAGCTGGAAGAAGGCGTTGAAGGCCTGGTACACGTTTCCGAAATGGACTGGACCAACAAGAACATCCACCCTTCGAAAGTCGTACAAGTCGGCGACGAAGTGGAAGTTATGGTTCTGGACATCGACGAAGAGCGTCGTCGTATCTCCCTCGGCATCAAGCAGTGCAAATCTAACCCATGGGAAGATTTCTCTGGCCAGTTCAACAAGGGCGATAAAATCTCCGGCACCATCAAGTCGATCACCGATTTCGGTATCTTCATTGGTCTGGACGGCGGCATCGACGGTCTGGTTCACCTGTCCGACATCTCCTGGAACGAAGTGGGCGAAGAAGCCGTTCGCCGCTTCAAGAAGGGCGACGAGCTGGACACCGTTATCCTGTCGGTTGACCCAGAGCGCGAGCGCATCTCCCTGGGCATCAAGCAACTGGAAAGCGATCCGTTCTCCGAGTACGTTCAAGAGAACGACAAAGGCGCAATCGTTAAAGGCATCGTGAAAGAAGTTGACGCTAAAGGCGCCATCATCACTCTGGCCGACGATATCGAAGCGACTCTGAAAGCCTCCGAAATCAGCCGTGACCGCGTTGAAGACGCGCGCAACGTTCTGAAAGAAGGCGAAGAAGTAGAAGCCAAGATCATCAGCGTTGACCGCAAGAGCCGTGTAATCCAGCTCTCCATCAAGTCGAAAGACGTTGAAGAAGAGAAAGAAGCAATCCAAAGCCTGCGCGACAAGCCAGCTTCGGATACCGCTGCTCCTGGTCCTACCACTCTGGGCGACCTGTTGCGTGCACAAATGGAAAAACAGAACTAAGTTCTGTCAGACCATAGAAAAAGGGCGACTTCGGTCGCCCTTTTTTACGCCTGCAATTCAGAAAACCCCCATTC
>NZ_JZRI01000104.1:0-137239 GCF_000952175.1 Pseudomonas sp. ES3-33
TATTTAATACATTGCCGGTATTGTTGCTGGCGAAAAATTTAAGTTTTGCCTGTGAGAGCGCGAGATGAAGTTTAATTTCGTGTAAATGCGCGCCTGCGCGAACTAAAAGTACAAAGGTGATGTAATGGCTAAGGCCGCTGATGTTGTCGTGCAATGCTTGGAAACTGAAGGTGTCGAGTACGTATTTGGTATCCCAGGTGAGGAAAACCTTGATTTACTTGAGTCGCTACGGCGCTCCAAACAGATAAAGCTTGTTCTTACAAGGCATGAACAATCAGCTGGCTTCATGGCTGCTACTTACGGTCGTCTGACAGGCAAGACAGGAGTCAGTTTATCGACCCTTGGCCCTGGCGCTACAAACCTGGTGACGGCAGGAGCCTATGCTTACCTCGGCGGTATGCCGATGCTGATGATCACCGGACAAAAACCAATCAAAAAATCTAAGCAAGGTCGTTTTCAGATTTTGGACATTGTGGGCATGATGGCGCCCCTGACCAAATACACCCACCAATTAGCTTCAGCGGACAACATTCCCTCTCGTATCCGGGAGGCTATTCGCTTAGCTGAAGAGGAAAAGCCGGGGGCAGTCCACCTGGAACTCCCAGAAGATGTGGCTGCAGAGCATACAGACAGCACACCTATTCCGCCTAACCTGACTCGACGGCCACTGGCAGAGTGCAAATCCATACAAGCAGCAGTAGCGAAGCTCAAGGAAGCGAAAAGTCCAATTATTGTCATTGGTGCTGGTGCCAACCGCAAAATGACCGCAAGCGTGCTTCTTCAGCTTGTCGAGAAAACAGGGATTCCCTTCATTACCACGCAAATGGGGAAGGGGGTTGTCGATGAGCGCCACTCAAAGTTTCTTGGTAATGCTGCGTTGTCGTCGGGAGACTTTGTACATCGCGCACTGGATTCGGCTGACCTTATTGTTAACGTAGGCCATGACGTTATCGAAAAACCACCGTTTTTTATGGTGCGTGGTGGAACTGAGGTTATCCATGTGAATTTTCGGTCTGCTGAGGTGGATCCGGTCTACTTCCCGCAGATTGAAGTCGTCGGTGATATTGCCAATTCCATTTGGCAGATCAGTCAAGCGCTCACTGACCAGGAACAATGGAATTTTACTCGAATTCTTGCAATACGTGAGGCAAACGAGGCTCAGATTATCGAAGGGGCGGATGATGGACGCTTCCCGATGTATCCACAGCGTGTTGTGGCGGATCTGCGCAGAGCTATACCCTCTGAAGGTATTGTAGCGTTGGACAATGGCATTTATAAAATCTGGTTCGCCCGTAACTACAAAGCGCACATGTCTAACACCGTTCTGCTCGATAACGCGCTTGCGACGATGGGCGCAGGTCTACCCTCCGCTATGGCTGCTCGTTTGGTTTATCCAGACAAGCCAATCGTCGCGGTATGCGGTGATGGTGGATTTATGATGAACAGCCAAGAGCTTGAAACTGCGGTTCGAATGAAGATGAACTTGGTTGTGGTTATTTTGCGTGATGACGGTTACGGTATGATTCGCTGGAAGCAAGCTCAAATGGGCTTTGAGAATTTTGGTCTGGACTACGGTAATCCTGACTTTGTTTTGTATGCGCAAAGTTACGGCGCCACGGGACATCGCGTAGAAAGTGCGGAAGAGTTTCTACCTCTAATTAAACGTTGTATTGATTTGCCAGGAGTGCATGTCATTGACTGTGCTGTCGATTATTCGGAGAACGACTTCATCCTCAATAGTGCCTTGAAGGAGCGTAGCGCTGCGCTATAGGTGATTTATAATAGCCGCAACAAGTGGTGGGTGAGAGCGAAAACTCTCCAGGCTGATATAGCTTAGGATAAATAGCCGAAAAATTTCAAGCGTAGGTTGGCTAAACTTAGACAGTTGGTTAAAACGCCATGGCTAAGGGGTTTTTAAACTAAGTACACTGGCTATCCAATTGCCTCGGTTGTGTATACAGACTTTTTGTGTTGGCGCGTTTCCCATCGTTGAGTAATCATCGATGGGTTTTTTTTAGTCTTTATCTAGTCTGGATGCAGTTTGAGTGAAGTCTGGATTGCGACTTAATTAACGAACGGCTTTCGGCACAAATGGACTGGCGGACGGCGTTTCGAACAGTGTTTCAAATTTTACCTAACGGTAACTCTAAGATTTCAGTTCGAAGGTGCAACTTCTCCGATGAAGGTACCGAAGATGCCGTCTACGACAGCCAGGCTATTCGTGGTTTTATCGGCATCGACCTGGGCCGTGAGTCGGCACCGGATGCCACCACTTTGCTGCGATTTCGCCGCTTGATGGAAATCCATCAGCTGACGCGGGTGCGGTTTGAAACGATTAACCAGCATCTGGCCAGCCGGGGTCTGCTGCTCAGGGAAGGCGCTATCGTCGACGCGACCCTGATCGCCGCGCCGCCTTCGGTCAAGAACCGAGAAGGCAAGCGTGATCCTGAGATGCATCAGTCCAAAAAAGGCCATCAGTGGCACTTCGGGATGAAGGCCCACATTGGTGTCGACGCTACGTCGAGACTGGTGCACAGCGTGGTAGGGACGGCCGCCAACGTGGCGGATATCACCCAGGTCGACCAGTTACTGCACGGTGCCGAAACCTAAGTTTCGGGTGACGCTGGATACACCGGTGCGGCCACGCGACCGGAGCATGCTGAACGGGACGTTTTCTGGTCGATTGCAGCACGGCCAAGCAGTTACAAGCACCACGGCAAAGGCAGCGTGCTGTTCCGGGTCAAGCACAAGATAGAATACGCCAAGGCGCAACTGCGCGCCAAGATCGAGCATCCCTTCCAGGTAATCAAGGTGCGTTTCAATCATCGAAAGGTTCGCTACCGTGGACTGGAAAAGAATACGGCGCAGTTGTTCAGTCTGTTTGGGTTGGCCAATCTGATGCTGGCCAAGCGGTATTTGCAACGGGCGGCGGGATAAATCCGTCTGAAAGGCGAGGCTGGCCCGAAAATCAACAAAATGAGGGCAGAAATCGGCCCCAGAAACGCAGAATAAGGCCGATGGGTTGAAAATACGGCTTGAAAATGGAGGACGGCGCAAACGGGTTAATTGTTCAGCGTCTCCCTAAGAAATTGGTATAGGCCGCTAATGCGGCCCTACTTGAGTTCAGGCCAGTTCAGCCAGGGTCCTGCAGAGGGCTTCGAGGAACATATCGTTGTCTTCCGGGCTGCCCACTGATACCCGCAAGTAGCCAGTGTAGCCAGCATCTCGCCAGGGTTTGACGATCACCCCAAACTGCAGCAAGCGTTCATTGACGACTTCAGCTTCGTGCGAGGTTTCAAAGAACAGGAAGTTGGTCCATGACGGCGCCACCTTCAAACCCATCTCGTGCAGGGCAGCACACATGCGCCGGCGTTCGCTGGCCACTAGTTCTAGCCCTCGTTGCAGGTGCTGGTTGTCGGCAAGGGCGGCGACCGCGGCGGCCTGGGCGACCCGGTTGACGTTGAATGGGGTGCGCATACGATCGATCAGCTCGCTCAGCAACGGATCGCTAGTGATCCCGTAACCGACGCGCAGACCAGCCAGGGCGTAGGCCTTGGAGAATGTGCGCAACAGCACGAAGGGCTTGCCGCTAGCCTGCAGCAGAGCCAGGCAGTCAGGGTATTCGGCCTCTACCTGGGCATATTCGAAATAGGCTTCGTCGAACACCAGCAGCGTATGCTCAGGCAGGGCATCAAGTAGGCGCTGCAGTTCGGCCGTGAAGAGGATACTGCCGACTGGGTTGGATGGGCAGGAAAACATCAGCAAGCGGGTACGAGGTCCAAGGGCGGTGATCATACCGTCCACATCAAAGCTGCCGTCAGCTAGCAACGGCACACCGCGGACCTCGGCGCCGACCGCTTGCGGGTAGATCAGATGCAGGCCGAACGCCGGCAGCACAGTGACCACTTCATCGCCGTGATCAAGGAAAGTGCGCGCCAGGATGCCCAATAAGTCTTCCGACCCGTTGCCGAACACCAGATAAGCTGGATCAACATTCAGCTCGATGGCCAGGGCGGAGCGAAGCTCAGCGCATTGCGGGTCGCAATAAATCGCGCAGTCAGCACCGGCACTGGCGATCGCTGCCGCCACAGCGGGCGCTGCGCCGAGGGGATTTTCGTTGCTGCCAAGCTTGGCGATGCGGGTTAACCCGTAGCGCTGGCGCACTGTCTCGCTTGACAGGCCGGCGTTGTAATTGGGCAGGGCGCGTACTTCGCAGCGGGCCAGGGCTTTCAGTATATGTGGCGCGGTCATATGATCTGTTCCTCTTTCTTGTCCTGCCAGAAGGCATTGCGGTCCAGGTAGTTCTGCAGAAACTGCTGCAGGCGCGGGTGTTCGTTGTTGTGAAAAATTTTCTCCGGCGAGCCACAAACGGCGATCTTGCCTTGGTCGAGGAATGCCACTCGGTCGGCGACCTGGGCGGCAAAGCCCATTTCGTGGGTGACCACCACCATGGTCATGCCATCGGCAGCGAGGGATTTCATGACCTGCAGTACCTCGCCGACCAGCTCCGGGTCGAGCGCGGAAGTGGGTTCGTCGAACAGCATAATCTTCGGCTCCATGGCCAGGGCGCGGGCAATCGCCACGCGCTGCTGCTGACCGCCGGAGAGCTGCGCTGGATAGGCATCGGCCTTGTGCACTAGACCGACCCTGTCGAGCATGGTCAGACCCTTGGCGCGCGCCTCGGTCTGAGGCAGCTTGCGCACTTGCACCAAGGCCTCGATGACGTTGCCGAGCACGCTCATGTGCGGCCACAGGTTGAATTGCTGGAACACCATGCCGACGTTACGTCGCACCTGGTTCAGCTGGCTGCGGCTGGTGAGTCGGCGTAACGGGCCGGGTTGCCAGCCGAGCAATTGGCCCTCGATATAGATCTCACCTTCGTCGTATTGCTCAAGGAAGGCCATGCTGCGCAACAGTGTGCTCTTGCCTGAACCGGAGGGACCGATCAGGCAGATCACCTCGCTGTGGTGGATGTCCAGGTCGACGCCTTTGATCACCTGCAGGCTGCCGAAGTGTTTGACCACCCCACGCAGTTTTAGGATGGGGTCGACGTTTTTGGTGGAAGTGTGCATGCGCTTACCTCATTGAGCAGCGGGTAGATAGCCGCCGCCGTCATGGCAGTTTCGTGCCGCTGCGCCGGGCAGCGGCGCCTGTCTCAAAGCACTTCGCGGGCGATGAAACGGCCTACGCGTTTTTCCATCCACATGCCGGTGCGCGAGCACAGCTCGACCAGCAGCAGGTAGCTGATACAGAGCACCAGCAGGGTTTCAACGAATGCGAAGGTGGAGGAGCCGATGCCGGTCAGGACCATGGTCAGTTCTGGAATGGTGATGATCGACAGCACGGCGGTTTCCTTACACATGATGGTGATCAGGTTGATCAGTGCCGGCAGGATGATCACCAGCATCTGCGGAACCTCGATGCGCAGGATACATTTCCAGCGGCTGATGCCCAGGCAGTTGGCAGCCTCCAGGTGACCCTGAGGGATGGAGAGGAAGCCGCCGCGGAAGATCTCGGCGAAGTACACACTGCCGTAAATGCCCAGGGCGATTACGCCGGCCGGTACCGGCGCAAGCTCCAGGCCCAGGCTTGGGCCGCCGTAGTAGAGCAGGAACAACTGCACCAGAAACGGCGTGCTGCGGATCAGCTCGATATAGACCCGCAGCACACCGCGCAGGAACCGACCACCGAACAGCTGAAGAAGCGCGACCAGCAGGCCCAATGCAAGGGCGAGCGCCACACCGCTGGCCCAGGTGGCGAGAGTGATACCGAAGCCGCTGGCGATTTCTGGTAGGCGATTGGTGATGATCGAAAGGTCGAAATTCATGTGGTCTTACCTCCCATGCGCCGTTCCAGCCAACTGCCGCAATAGGCCAGGGGCAGGTTGATCAGGCAATAAAAGCTCGCTAGCAGCAGGTAGTTCTGCAGGAACAGGTAATCGCTGGCGGCCAGGTTCTGTGCCGTGCGGGTCAGGTCGGCGATACCTACCACGGAAATCAGCGAGGAGGCCTTGATCAACAGGATCATCTCGTTGATCAGCGCAGGCAGCGTTAGTCGCACCGCTTGTGGCAGCTTGATTCGGAACAGCATCCGCAGGGGACTCAGCCCCAGCATCCCTGCCGCTTCAAGCTGACCTTCAGGAATGGCGAGAAAGCCGCCACGCAGGATTTCCGCGATATAGGCACCGGCTGCGAGTGACAGGCCGATGATTGCCGCGGTCATGGGGGCAATGTTCGGCAGGCCAATACGTGGCAGGAAGTAGTAAATGAACAGCAGTTGGACCAGCAGCGGAATACCGCGGAAAACAAAGATATAGGCGCCGCCGAGCCGAGTGAATAGCGGCCGGCGCGATAGGCGCAGGCTACAGATGCCGACGCCAATGACGAAGCCGAAACCCAGGCCGGCCAAGGCAGCTTCCAATGTCACGATCAGGCTCGCTGCAAGCAGCGGCACGTTCTGGATCAAGATTTGCCAATCAAAAAGCATGACTCTCACTCCAAGCGTTCAAGACCATCCGACAGCAGCCCTCAAGCCCGGCGGGTACGGCGCGGGCTCAAGGAAATGTTTTTACTGCGTGTGCGGGGTCTTACAAGCTTGGGTCAACTTCGACCGTCGGTACCTTCATCTCGGCACCCAGCCATTGCTTCTGCAGGCTGGCCAGACGACCGTCGGTATTGAGCTGGAGGATTGCCTGATTGACTGCGGCGATTAGACTTGCGGAGTCTTCACCCTTGCGGCCGACGAAGGCGAAGTAGGAGGGTTTGCCGAACGGTGGCTGCACCACCTTGAAGGCCTGCGAGCGCTGGGAGGCGACGAAGGAAATGTTCGGCAGCGAATTGGCGACCGCTGCGATGCGACCGGCGCTGAGGTCGGCGTAGGCCTGGTTGTTGTCGACGTATTCGCGGATGGTTACAGGTTTGGGTAGGGTGGCAGCGTAAGCCTTCAGCTCGTCCAGTTGCGCTGAGCCCTTACTAGCGCCGACGGCCTTGCCGGCGATGTCGGCAGGTTGGTTGATGCTGTTATCATTGGCGCGCACCATCAGCGCCACGGTGGCTTCGGCCATTGGCAGGGTGAAATTGTAACGCTCCTTGCGTGCCTTGGTGACGATCAGTGGGCCGCCGACCAGGTCGAATTTGTTCGCTTCCAGACCGGGCAGTACGCTTGCCCAAGGCAGGTCGAGAAATCGCACCTTTACCCCTAATTGCTCGCCGATCAGCTTGAACAGGGCGGGATTAAGCCCTTGCTGCTGGCCTTTTTCTAGATAGTCAAAGGGGGCAAACTGCATTTCTGTGCCTATCACCAGCTCGCCGGCCTTTTTCACTTCGGCCAATTGGTCGGCTTGGGCGGCGAAGGGCAGCAGAGTCATCAATGTGGTGATGCACAGGCCACGCAGGATTTTACGGTGTTGGCTCTTGCTTTGCATCGAGTAGCTCCTCAGAGGATTGTCAGGTTGTGACTATTGTTGTTATCGCTTCGATGAATCAGCAGTAAGGCGGTTGTGGGTGGATCCGGTGTTGGCTTAAGGCAGCACTTTGCCGGGGTTGAGTAAGTTGTAGGGGTCGAAGCTCTGTTTGAGTTGGCGCATGACCGCAAGCGTCTGTGGGTCGACCGAGTGATGTAGAAAGTCGCGTTTGAGCAGACCGATGCCATGCTCGGCTGAGATCGAGCCGCCCATGTCGCCGACGGCGCTATACACCAATTCTTCCACGGCAAGTAGCGGTGCTGGTTGTGGCAGCGAGTTACAGTCGAGGGTCAGGTGCAGGTTACTGTCGCCGATATGGCCGAAGTAGTAGCTACGCTGGCCCGGCCACTGTGCCTCCAGGCGCTGGCAGATGTCGTCGACGAACTCGCCGATCCGGCCGATCGGCAGGCTGACATCGAAACTCAGTGGGCGCATGCGGGTGGGGAACTCGCCGGAGGCTTCGCGGATTTTCCACAGATGACGGGCCTGGGATTCAGAGCTGGCAAGGACCGCATCGAGGACCTGCTCACCTTCCATGGCCCGATCCAGGAAACTTTCCAGGGCCTCACGCGTGGCGCAAGTGTCGAGCAGGACATAGAGCGGGTAGTTGTCATTGAGCGGGGCATGGGGGTTTTCCAGCCAGCTCACTCCCAATTGGTAGTAGTCCGGCCACATGAGTTCGTAGGCTTCTGGGGTGCCCAGTTCCCGTTGCAGGCAGCGCAGCAGGCTGACGGCGCTGGCATAGTCTGGCAAGGCGCACAGGGCGGTGGCCATGCTGCTGCGGGCAGGCGCCAGCTTGAGTACGGCGCGGGTGATTACACCCAGGGTGCCTTCGGAGCCGATGAAGCATTGCTTGAGGTCATAGCCGGTGTTGTTCTTGATCATTTTGTTCATCAGGTTGAGCACCCGACCATCGCCGAGCACCACCTCTAGGCCCAGCACCTGGTCGCGGGTCATGCCGTAGCGGATCACGCTGTTGCCGCCAGCGTTGGTGGCGATGTTGCCGCCGATATGGCAGGAGCCGCGTGCGCCGAGGTCCAGCGGGAACAGGAAGCCGGCTTCGGCCGCGGCCTGCTGGATTTTTTCCAGCCGAGTGCCGGCGCGCACGGTGATAGTGGCTGCCGCGCTGTCGATTTCCTCGATCCCTTCCAGGCGCTCAAGCGACAGGGCGATATCGTAGGCGCGGGGCTCTGCGCCAGCCGCCAGCCCGGTCAGGCCACCCTGCGGTACCAGGCTCTGGCGCGCTGCGTGGCAGATGCGCAGTGCACTGGCCACCTGCTCGGTGTTGCGCGGCAGCAATAGGGCGGCCGGGCGTGCCGGCGCATTGTTGGTCCAGTCGCTGTGGTGCTGTGGGCTGATTGCCTCTCCCGTGAGTACGGCAGCCTCGCCCAGCGCTCCACG
Source organism: Pseudomonas sp. ES3-33 (assembly GCF_000952175.1). Taxonomy (NCBI): domain Bacteria; kingdom Pseudomonadati; phylum Pseudomonadota; class Gammaproteobacteria; order Pseudomonadales; family Pseudomonadaceae; genus Pseudomonas; species Pseudomonas sp. ES3-33. Next base: position 8,864 of record NZ_JZRI01000104.1, read on the forward strand.
TAATTGGGTGAGGGTCTGTTGCAGTTCGCTCATAGGACTCTCTCTGACAAGAAGGTTGGCGTGCCGGTGGTGTTGCTTGAGGTTTACTTCAGGCTTGTACCTTGGAGGGGTCGGCGTGTTGTTGGGTCAGTGGAATCAAACGATCAGACTGTTCTTCGACAATCAACTTGGCCAGGTGACGACGAAAGCGCAACGGGCCTGAGTCAGTGGCTAGATCAATGTTGGGCGTCTGCTTGTTGGCCATACCTAGGTGCACGGCACTGAGAACGACCCGATCTTCGGCAAAAGCATGACGCACGTCCTCGTCGAACTGGCGTGAGATCTCTTCATTGTCCTGGTCGAAATTTCGTACTTGGAACCAGTAGTAGCGAGTGCTTGCTTCGTCGATGGGGGTCATGAAGTTATAGGAGTTCATCAGGAATACCTGCTCGTGCAGCTCTCCCTCATCGGAGCCAGTCCCTGCCGGGGTGAACAGCGCCTTGATAATGGCCTGTGCAGGGTAGTGCACCTCATAGTGCTGTTTGCGATCGCAGTTACCGCTGAATTTGACGAATTTTGCATAGAAGGGCGCCACTTCGACATCGCGCATCCAGCGAGACACGACCACACCGACATCACTGACGGTGGTCTGTAACGGTTCTTCAGCACAAGCCGCGTTACCAAAGGAGGATTGATGCACCCAGGCCACATGAGAGGGGTCAAGCAAGTTGTCGGTCATGTACAGATAGTTACAGGGGATAACCATGCTATCGCCACGATTGAGTCCCCATGCAGGATCACCCCATTCCGGCACATGGCAGATTTTTGCTTCGTCAGCCAGATCGACATCACCCATCCAGATCCAGATGAGCCCGTAGCGCACGGCAAGGGGATAACTGCGTACCTTGGCACCTTGTGGAATGCGCTGGCTACCGGGGGCGCGGACACAGCTGCCGGAGCAGTCAAAGGTCAGGCCATGGTAACCACACTCAAGGTTATCGCCCTGGCGACGACCCAGTGACAAGGGAAGCTTGCGGTGCGGACAGGCATCCTCGAGGGCTACCGGGGTGCCGTCGCTCTTGCGGTACAGCACCACCGATTCACTGAGCAGAGTGACGGGGTACAGATCTTCGCCCAGTTCGGCTTCGCTGGCGGCGACATACCACGCGTTTCGCAAAAACATAGAACCATCCTCATTATTCTTATTTTTTCGCCCTGTTCAGCAGGGGCGACTGTTATGCAGAATACGGGAATGGATTGTTGCGAACAGATCAGAAAATCTGTCGAGTTGTTTAGATAAATTAAACTGATGTGATATTTGATCAGGCTAGTACGGCTGTGTGGAACCCTCTAACGTCGCCCGAGCCGGCATCTTGCGAATGGGAAAGCGTATCGCTTGATACTAATATCCGTGCAACTGCACCTGTGGGTAGCAAAAAACCGGATGATAATAGTTGGCCACCAAAGGACGAAAATGGCGTTAAGCGACACTAGCTCGTGCGCGCAGCACCTATGGCAGAATAAGCAGATTGGGCGGATGGCTGTAGCACTGCAGGTATCATTTTTACAGGGTGAACAATGAAGTTCGGTAATAAACGCCAACGAGGCGCCGAGCAAGAAAATTGTGAATGCCATTCATTGAAGGATTGTAAGTCTCTCTTCAAGCCGTATTGTTAAGCCAGTTTAGGTTGGTTTAAAAGTTGCACTTCAAGCCATTAGGTGGAATGGTAATCCACCTGACTGGCCGGTAGCAATTTTTCTAGGAATAGCTCATCGCTAGTTGAGCATGTAGGTCTAATAAATAACAGGTAAGCTGAGCAGCCAATCCTTTTGGGTGTGGCTGGTTTTTCACGCGCATACATAGGTAATATATGCACTCGATTGTAGGCTTTGTAGTGCTTCAAGACAGCTTACTTTCGATATTGCTCAATTCCCCAAGAAAGCATACGTTCTAACAGAACTGTTAACACTGCCTGGGTCGGAGTCGCCAGGTCTTCGCGGTAGCAGAACGGCTCAAACTCTTCCATATACGTGCACTGGCCCAACTCCAGTTGCACGGCATGGATGTTTTGCGCCGGGTTGCCGTAATGCCGGGTGATGTGGCCGCCCTTGAAGCGTCCGTTCAGCACATGGCTGTAGTCCGGGTGTGCGGCGCAGATCGCTTCCAATTGAGTCGCAAGCTGTGGATCGCAACTGGCGCCATTGAAGGTGCCGAGGTTGAAGTCCGGCAGTTTGCCGTCGAACAGGTGCGGGATGATCGAGCGAATCGAGTGGGCATCGAACAGCAGCGCATAGCCGAATTCGGCTTTGAGGCGCGCCAGCTCCTGCTGCAAGGTGCTGTGGTAGGGCGTCCAGATCTGCTCCAGATAAGTCGTACGCTCTTCTTTCGAAGGCTCCAGACCTTCACGGAACAACGGCACACCGTCAAACAGCGTCGCCGGGTACAGACCGGTGGTCGCACCCACGTACAACGGTTTGTCGTCGGACGGCCGGTTCAGGTCGATGACGAACCGCGAATACTCGGCGGCCAGGGTGCTGGCGCCCAGTTCGGCGGCGAAATCGTAGAGCTGCGGGATGTGCCAGTCGGTGTCCGGCAGGCTTTTCGCGGCCGGGATCAACCCGGCCTCGACCGCCGGGGTCAGGCGCACACCGGCGTGGGGCATGCTGATCAGCAGTGGCACGCGGCCTTGTTTGAAGTTCAGAACCTTATCCACAACTGCTCTCCTACAGACTCGTTTCGACGCCGTGACGCACGACGCGTTTTTCCAGATCACCACCCAGCCAATACGACAGGTCGGCCGGACGATCGATTTGCCAGGCGACGAAATCCGCGACCTTGCCCACCTCCAGCGAACCGTGAGTGTCGGCCATGCCCAGAGCAGTGGCGGCGTGAATCGTGGCGCCGGCCAGGGCTTCTTCCGGGGTCATACGGAAACAGGTGCACGCCATGTTCAGCATCAGGCGCAACGACAGTGCCGGAGAGGTGCCGGGGTTGAGGTCACTGGCGATGGCGATTTTCACCCCGTGCTTGCGCAGGGCGTCCATCGGCGGCAATTGAGTCTCGCGCAGGAAGTAGAAAGCGCCAGGCAACAGCACCGCGACCGTGCCGGACTTGGCCATGGCGATGGCGTCGTCTTCGGTCATGAACTCCAGATGATCGGCGGACAATGCGTGGTAACGCGCCGCCAGGGTCGAACCGTGCAGGGACGACAATTGCTCGGCATGCAGTTTCACCGGCAACCCCAGTTCCTGAGCGGTGATGAACACCCGCTCGACCTGCGCCGGGGAAAACGCCAGGTATTCGCAAAACGCATCCACCGCATCCACCAGCCCTTCGGCGGCCAGGGCCGGGAGCATCTCGGCGCAGATGTGATCGATGTAGTCGTCGGCGCGATCCACGTACTCCGGCGGTAATGCATGGGCGGCCAGGCAAGTGCTGCGCACGCTGATCGGCAGCTCGGCGCCGAGGCGACGGGCCACCCGCAGCATCTTGCGTTCGTTGGCCAGGTCGAGGCCGTAACCGGATTTGATTTCGATGCTGGTGACGCCATCGCGCATCAGGCTTTTCAGACGCTTGGCGGCGCTGGCGAACAGCTCATCTTCGCTGGCCGCGCGGGTGGCGCGTACGGTGCTGGCGATGCCACCACCGCTTGCTGCGATTTCCGCGTAGCTGACGCCTTGCAGGCGCTTCTCGAACTCACCGCTGCGGTTCCCGCCGAACACCGTGTGGGTGTGGCAGTCGATCAAGCCCGGCGTCACCCAGGCCCCGTTCAAATCAGTGACCGTCGAGTACTCGCCCGTCGGCAGTTCAGCGCGCGGGCCAACCCACTCAATGTGCGCACCGGACGTCACGATGGCCGCATCCTCGATGATCGAGTAGACGCCTTGCGCCATGGTTGCAACGTTACAGTGTTGCCATAGAGTTTTCATCCGTGGTCTCCGTTAGGGTATTGACGGGGCATAGAAAGATCACGGGACCCCTGGACCTTACGTCCTGACGCCGGTTTCACCCACACTAAATAGGCGACTGCGAGTAAGGCAATCCAAATTACTCCGACGATTAATGCTGGTTGTGTATCCGAGAAATATCCCAGTACACCAATGATAAACAACATGAAGGTAATGGCTGCTAGAGGGGCAAAAGGCCAGAACGGCACCGGGAATTGCAACTGGGCGACTTGTTCGCTGCTCATGGAGCGACGCATGGCCACCTGAGTGACTAGAATCATCAACCAAACCAAGACCGTGGCAAATGTGGCAATCGAGGCGATCACCAGGAAAACCTTTTCCGGGATCAAGTAGTTCAATGCCACGCCACCGAGCAAGGCTGCGCCCATGACTAACACAGTCATCCAGGGCACGCCATGTCGAGATAGTTTGCCAAAGACTTTTGGTGCATGACCTTGCTGCGCTAGGCCGTACATCATCCGACCGGCCCCGAATATCTCGCTATTGATCGCTGAGACTGCTGCGGAAATCACAACGATATTGAGGATGGTTGCCGCCGAACTGATCCCCAGATTGTCGAAAATCTGCACGAAGGGACTGCCCTGACTGCCGATCTGCGGCCAAGGGAAAATTGCCATCAATACAAACAAGGTCAGGACATAAAATAGCAGTATTCGTATTGGTACCGCGTTGATCGCCTTCGGCAACACCCGTTGCGGGTCTTTGGCTTCACCGGCAGTCACACCGATGATTTCGATACCGCCGAAGGCAAACATCACCACCGCAAACGAGGCGATCAGGCCACTGAAACCGTTGGGCATGAAACCGCCGTGTATCCAGAGATTGTTGATACCAATGTCCGTCGAAGGGTTCGCACTGTACATACCAAACAGAATGATGCCGAATCCACCAAGTATCATCGCGATAATGGCCCCGACTTTGAGCAACGACAACCAGAATTCCATTTCCCCGAAAACTTTCACCGTGCACAGGTTCAGTCCACCAATCAGGCATACAATGCCAAGTACCCAGATCCAGCGTGCAACCTCCGGAAACCAAAAGCCCATATAAATACCGAAGGCGGTGACGTCGGCCAAACCAACGATTATCGTTCCAAAAGCGTAAGTCCAGCCGAGGATAAAGCCGGCCATTGGCCCCAGATAAGTACTGGCATACTGCCCGAACGAGCCAGCCACCGGGTCGCGTACTGACATTTCACCCAGTGCGCGCATCACTATAAACACCGCCGCACCACCAACCAGGTACGCTAGCAGTACCGCTGGGCCGGCCATCTGGATGGCCGAGGCAGAACCGTAAAACAGCCCGGTGCCGATAGCTGACCCCAGAGCCATGAATCGAATATGTCGAGCCGAGAGCCCGCGTTTCAAGCCTGTTGCTTGCTGTTGCATTGCGCATCTCTATTTATTTTTATGAGCGTAAATTGACTTAAGTGAAAACCCGCTCCTTGATGGGAGCGGGTAGGACTTCTATCAGCTTGTCTGCGCAAAGGAGCCAAAGGCCCCTCCCTAATTACAGGCTGGGCAGCAGCTGGACCGGTACCAGCTCATTCAGGCAACGCGAAGCCAGCAACTCGGTGGCCGCGTTGATGTCCGGCGCGAAGAAACGGTCTTTCTCATAAAACGGCACTTCTTTACGCAGAATCGCCCGGGCCTGCTCCAGTTTCGGCGAGGTCTTTAGACCGTTGCGCAGGTCCAGGCCTTGAACCGCTGCCAGCCATTCAACGGCGAGAATCCCGCGGGTGTTTTCGGCCATTTCCCATAGACGCTTGCCAGCAGCCGGGGCCATGGAAACGTGGTCTTCCTGGTTGGCGGAAGTCGGCAGGCTGTCCACCGAGTGCGGATGCGCCAGTGCCTTGTTTTCGCTGGCCAGTGCCGCTGCGGTCACCTGGGCGATCATGAAGCCGGAGTTCACGCCGCCGTTGGCCACCAGGAACGGTGGCAGTTGCGACATATGTTTGTCCATCATCAGCGAGATACGACGCTCGCTCAGGGAACCGATTTCAGCAATGGCCAATGCCATGTTGTCCGCGGCCATGGCCACCGGTTCCGCGTGGAAGTTACCGCCGGAGATCACGTCGCCTTCAGCGGCGAACACCAACGGGTTGTCGGACACCGCGTTGGCTTCGACAGCCAGCACTTCGGCAGCCTGGCGGAACTGGGTCAGGCAGGCGCCCATGACTTGCGGCTGGCAGCGCAGGGAGTACGGATCTTGAACCTTTTCGCAGTTCTTGTGCGAATCGGAGACTTGACTGCGCTCGCCCAGCAGGTCGCGATAGGCGGCTGCGGCGTCGATCTGGCCTTTCTGGCCACGGGCAGCGTGGATACGTGCGTCGAACGGAGAGCGCGAACCCAATACCGCTTCGACAGTCAGGCCACCAACAGCCACAGCACCAGCGAACAGATCTTCACCTTCGAACAGACCACGCAGCGCGTAAGCAGTGGAAACCTGAGTGCCATTGAGCAGCGCCAGACCTTCTTTCGCAGCCAGGGTCAGCGGCGTCAGACCAGCAACTTTCAGTGCTTCGGTCGCTTCCATCCACTCGCCTTTGTAACGCGCCTTGCCTTCACCCAGCAGCACCAGCGACATGTGCGCCAAAGGCGCCAGGTCACCAGACGCGCCCACTGAACCTTTCAGCGGAATGTGCGGGTAAACCTCAGCGTTGATCAGGGCAATCAGCGCATCGATCACCACACGGCGAATACCGGAGAAACCACGGCTCAGGCTGTTGACCTTGAGCACCATGATTAAGCGCACCAGGTCGTCGCTGATCGGTTGGCCGACACCGGCGGCGTGGGACAGCACCAGCGAGCGCTGGAGGTTTTCCAGGTCTTCGCTGGCGATGCGGGTCGAGGCCAGCAGGCCGAAACCGGTGTTGATGCCGTAAGCGGTGCGGTTCTCGGTGAGGATTTGTTCCACGCAAGCGACACTGGCTTCGATCTGGGCCGAAGCGCTGTAGTCGAGCGTCAGTTTCACCGGCTGCTGATAGACATCACGCAGTTGGGCCAAGCTCAGTTGACCGGGAATCAAGTTAAGCGCAGTCACATTCATGCTCCTTTCGAGGGTTCTTTAAATCACTAACCAGACGTTCCGGGTGATTCCGTTATCAATCGCTGCCCGCATTTGCGGTGTAGCGCGTTGGCACGCTGGTTTATTTTGAAATCAAGTAGTGGTTAGCTGCGTATTTACAGCGATGCGTGGCCGTGGACCGCTATTACATTGCGGTCCGCTTTTATCAACCGGTAATCATTGGCAGGTTCAGGCCCTGTTCCTTGGCGCAATCAATGGCGATCTGGTAACCGGCATCGGCGTGACGCATGACACCGGTGGCCGGGTCGTTATGCAGCACGCGAGCGATACGCTCGGCCGCTTCGTCGGTACCGTCGCAGACAATCACCATGCCCGAGTGCTGGGAGAAGCCCATGCCGACGCCGCCGCCGTGATGCAGGGACACCCAGGTCGCACCGCTCGCGGTGTTCAGCAGGGCGTTGAGCAGTGGCCAGTCGGACACAGCATCGGAACCATCCTGCATCGATTCGGTTTCACGGTTCGGGCTGGCAACCGAGCCGGAATCGAGGTGGTCGCGACCGATCACGATCGGCGCCGACAGCTCGCCGCTGCGTACCATTTCGTTGAACGCCAGGCCGAGTTTGGCGCGCAAGCCCAGGCCGACCCAGCAGATACGTGCCGGCAGGCCCTGGAAGCTGATGCGCTCGCGGGCCATGTCCAGCCAGTTGTGCAGGTGCGCGTCGTCCGGGATCAGTTCCTTGACCTTGGCGTCGGTCTTGTAGATGTCTTGCGGATCGCCCGACAGGGCCGCCCAACGGAACGGGCCGATGCCACGGCAGAACAGCGGACGGATGTACGCCGGTACGAAACCCGGGAAGTCGAATGCGTTTTCAACGCCTTCTTCCTGGGCCATCTGACGGATGTTGTTGCCGTAGTCGAAGGTCGGGATGCCTTGCTTCTGGAAGTCGAGCATCGCTTTGACGTGCACCGCCATCGATTGCTTGGCGGCCTTGATCACGGCAGCAGGTTCGGTCTTGGCGCGAGCGCGGTATTGCTCCCAGGTCCAGCCGGCCGGCAGATAACCGTTGAGCGGGTCGTGGGCGCTGGTCTGGTCGGTGACCATGTCTGGACGCACACCGCGACGGACCAGTTCCGGCAGGATTTCCGCCGCGTTGCCCAGCAGCGCGATGGAGATGGCCTTGCCTTCGGCGGTGTACTTGGCGATACGGGCCAGCGCGTCGTCGAGGTCTTTGGCTTGCTCATCGACATAGCGGCTTTTCAGACGGAAATCGATGCTCACCTGTTGGCATTCGATGTTCAGAGAGCAAGCGCCAGCCAGAGTTGCAGCCAGAGGTTGAGCGCCACCCATGCCACCCAGACCTGCAGTCAGGACCCAACGGCCTTTCAGATCATCGTTGTAGTGCTGGCGACCGGCTTCGACGAAGGTTTCGTAGGTGCCCTGGACGATGCCCTGGCTGCCGATGTAGATCCAGCTGCCGGCGGTCATCTGGCCGTACATGGCCAGGCCTTTGGCGTCCAGTTCGTTGAAGTGTTCCCAGTTCGCCCAGTGCGGCACCAGGTTGGAGTTGGCGATCAATACGCGCGGAGCGTTGGTGTGGGTCTTGAACACGCCGACCGGCTTGCCGGATTGCACCAGCAGGGTCTCGTCGTCGTTCAGGTGGGTCAGGCTCTCGACGATTTTGTCGTAGCACTCCCAGTTACGCGCCGCACGACCGATACCACCGTAAACCACTAGTTCTTTAGGGTTCTCGGCGACTTCCGGATCGAGGTTGTTCATCAGCATGCGCAGAGGTGCTTCAGTCAGCCAGCTTTTGGCGGTCAGCTTGTTACCACGCGCAGCGCGGATTTCGACATTACGGAAATTGGATGGCTTGCTCACCAGGAATCCTCTTGAAATGGCCGAATAGCCCTATTTTTTTGGTTTGTCACCAGATTGCCTATACATGTAATCATGTATATACAAGCGTAATCAAGAGAAATCTATGTTGCTTGTTCTTGTTTCTGGGGGGGGGGCAGCAGATTCAAAAACCGACCTAAGCCCGTTGCCGCTTACCGAAAACTGACCCAGGGGGGCGGTAGAAATCTTGGACTACCTGAAGGTAGTTCATGTATTCATACGAAGATCGCATCCGAGCAGTCAAGCTCTACATCAAACTGGGAAAGCACACCGGGGCAAATATTCGTCAGTTGGGCTACCCGACGAAAAGCTCTCTGAATAGCTGGTATGAAGAGTAGGAGCGATGCCACGACCTGTTGCGTGGCTACGTGCTCTCGAAGCTGAAGTACTCATCGGCCCAAAGGGAAAAGGCTGTCGGGTACTATCTCGACCACGGGCGCTGTATCGCCTCCACCATCAAGGCTTTGGGCTACCCTGCACGGGATTCGTTGCGTGCCTGGATTCACAAATTGCACCCCGAACTGCACGCGCGCGTCGTCGGTCAATCTGACGGGCTAGCGCGCCCGCCAGTGATGAAGCAGGCCGCGGTCATCGCGCTGTGCACGCGACAAGAAAGTGCGAACGCCGTGGCTCAAAAGCTGGGCGTGTGCAGGCCGCGTTGTACAACTGGAAAAATCAGCTATTCGGCCCAGAGGCATCCGCATCCATGAAGCGGCGACAAGAAACTCCATCGTCACCGGAGCGAGAAGAGTTGGAGCGGCAACTTGAATCTCTTCGGCTCGACGTGCGCCGTCTGCAGCTTGAGCACGACCTGTTGATGAAAGCGAATGAACTCATAAAAAAAGAGACGGGCATCGACCTGCAAGTCCTGACCAATCGGGAGAAGACATTGCTGGCTGCCGCCCTGAGGCAGGCATGCTCGTTGTCAGAGCTGCTTGAAGCGCTGGGCTTGCCCCGAAGCTCCTATTTCTATCATCGAGCCCGAATGCAGGTCGCGGAAAAATACACCGAAGTGGGTTGTGCCATGGCGGACATTTTCGAGCGCAATCATCGCTGCTATGGCTACCGCCGGATGCGGGCTTCGTTGATTCAGGCAGCGTGTGCGTCTGTCAGAGAAGGTGGTGCAGCGCTAGATGAAGCAGGAGTGCCTAGTCGTCGCCAAGCCGAAACGGCGTCGATACGGTTCCTACCTCGGGGAAATCACTCCATCGCCGGAAAACCTCCTCAGCCGCGACTTCAAGGCTGTTGCTCCGAATAATAAATGGCTCATTGGCATCACGGAGTTCCAGATCCCGGCCGGCAAGGGGTACCTGTCCCCCATGATTGACTGCTTCGATGAAAAGGTCATCAGTTGGTCGATCGGCACGCGCCCGGACGCCGGGCTTGTGAACACGATGCTGGATGCCGCCGTCGAAACGGTGGCCCGCAACAGCAAACGGCCTGTAGTTCACTCCGATCGCGGCGCCCACTACCGCTGGCCCGGCTGGTTATCGCGCATCGCTGATGCGAAGCTGGTTCGTTCGGTGTCGCGGAAGGGATGCTCACCTGACAACGAGGATTATGAAGGCTTCTTCGGCCGGCTGAAAACGGAACTGTTCTATCCTCGCAACTCGCAGTCAACGAGCATCGAGCAGTTCATTCAGGCCCTGGATTCATACATTCGCTGGTACAACGAGAAACGAATCAAGATTTCTCTCGGCGCTCTCAGTCCTGTTGAGCATCGTGAGAGCCTGGGCCTCGCGGCATAACCAGTCCAAGTTTTTTGCCGCACCCCCGGTGGGTCAATCAGCGCCAACAGTTTAGGGGATATTCTGACTGCGGAAGCATTGATAATCCTTGCGATTCTCGCAGGTGCATTCGTACTAATGCCGGTGGTATTGGTTCGACATTTCAACGTGATCTAAAGAGCAGAGGTCGATCACGAACGCTCGGCCTATCTCGAACCCCGTGATATTCTAACCAAATTGCCGAAACACTACCTCTTCGCCGATCGTTTTGATCAGGCCCTTTCAAACTGGACAGTGAGTGGTACTGCGTTTGCCGTACTGTTGTTCGATCTGGATCATTTCAAGGAAATTAACGACAAGCATGGCCATGAGGTCGGTGACCAGGTTCTCAAGGCAGTCGCCAATCGCATGCTTCAGGTCACTCGTTTTTGTGACACCGTCGCGCGTTACGGTGGCGATGAATTCGTGATTCTGATCACCGATCTAATCAGCCCGGAGAGTGCTGAACTGGATGCTGAGAGGGTGCTGCAAGCCATCGCACAGACCGTGGCGACAAGCGCAGGAAAGCTATTACTGTCGTGCAGTCTCGGAGTCTATCTGTGCCCTAATCATGGCCAAAGTCTGGGCTCGTTGCTGAAAGCGGCGGATCAGGCAATGTACGGCGTTAAACAACTGGGATGCAAAGGAGTTGCGATGATTGAGTCCTCAGGAGCTTGAGATGCTTACAAGCACTACGTTTTTCCCGAACACCGCAGTCGGATAGTCAAGGCCACATGAGGCTAAGGAAACCAGCGCATGTGAATATCCTTGAGGGAGCCGTTGGCCTCGATGCGGCGATAGCCCTCGTCATACATTTCCAGCGCTCGCAATCCGTCTGGATGGGCCAGGCTAAAGCCTATCGTCAAGGTTGCCACTCCGCAATTGAAGGCAAAGCGCACTACATCCTCTGTGCCTGACTGTATGGCTTTTTGATTCCTGACCTCCAGGTCATTGCTCATTATCAATGCTGCCTGAAAACGCCGAGCTGCGAGTTTTTGCAGGCTTATCAAGTCCGAGAGGGAATTCTCGAATACCACCCCTGAGGTTTGGAGTGCCATTGCTTGGGTTGAGTATTCGTAATCTCTGGTGATTCCAACGACAGTGCTAGGCGGCAAAATACATTGCCCATCTGGCGGCTTCGGCAATGGAGCATTGATATGTTCAAAGATGTCGTTCCTCACTTTGAAGATTGGTCGCGCAGCCAGCTTGATCCTGGCTTCGAATTCTGGTTGCCAGCTCATGTTGAAGCAGGCGGTGACTTGGCCGCTGAGCACCAAGTATTTGCAGCGTGAGTAAGGCACTACTCTTAGTTGAATCTCTACACCCATCTCTTTGAAGGCGGCAACAACCACGTCATTAGCGTAACCGGTGCCATCGCTCCTTGACCATGGTGCGGCAGCATCTTCCACCATGATTGTCAGTGTCTCGCGCACCTCCTGTGCGATGCAGGCGCTTACTGCCAGCAGCTGGAGTGTGCATGCCATAAGGGTCGGCGCAACATGTGGCCACATTCGGTAGTGAGTCTTTTTATTATACATGCGGGCTTCGTTTAATCGTTGATTTCACCTTAGGTGAATAGAGTATTTAACTACAGTCTAAAATCGAGCGGCTATTTGCACGGTAAAATACAAACAGTACTGCGAGTGCTAGTGGTTATATTCGAAAGCGATTGATCAAGGGTTTAACCGGCATCGATCCGCAGCTTGGGCAGTGACGAATTCCGGCGGCAAAGCAGTGGAGACATAAGCAGTTCCAACACAAATGCTATGCGCCAAGCGACTCATCGGCCAGCGAGCGTAGCTAATCGCCGACAATGTCAGTGATTCCGGCGATGCGGACATTGAACAGTATCAACAGCGCTGCGCCAGTGCCGATCTGTAAACTACCCGGCGGTTCATGTTGGTGACTTGGCTATACGCATCTTCAATTCCATCGCCTTTCAGGATGGCTTTGATGCGTTCATTGAGTGTAGAGATAGCATCCAGGGCAATGTCGAGAGTACTGCTCGAGTCGGAATATGCGCAGATATCCGGCGGCACGATTCGGAACTGATCATGAACTGAAGCGCCCCTCAAGGCGATGTCGTGAGCCCGGATGTATCAGTCGCGCAGAGGTGACGGCCTGATTGCCGGACCAAGTACGCCGACGAATCAACAGGCAGGGCTCATTGTGATCAATCTGCAATAGCCTGCACTCTTCCGCCTCAGCGAGGATCGCTTCGACCACATGCTCACCCTCGGTCAGGGGGGCGACCCTTGACAGGTAGGCATAGGGAGTCTGCACGACGAAATCCTGCTGGAGATAATCCGGAGCCAGTACAGCATTCACGTAGCGATCTTCAAGTTGCACCGCCACGTCGTCCTCATAGTGTACGAGCAAAGAATGAAACACCCTCTGCCCTTCGCGCATGTTCAATGCGAAGGCCCGCTCAGGGCTAGCCGACTCCTCGGTTAGGAGAATCACCTTGCAATGATGGCGATGGTCGCGTGACTTTATTTCATCGGCAATGTTGTTGACCTCAAATAGAGCCGAATGACCCTTGCGTTCCGCGACGAAAGTACCCACCCCTTGCATGCGCATCAACAATCCATCAGCTGTGAGTTCACGAAGGGCGCGATTGATCGTCATACGACTAAATCCTAGTGCGTCCACCAGTTCGCTTTCCGAGGGTATCCGTTGATGGGCCAGCCAAGTGCCACTCTGTATCTGTTGAGTGATCATCCGTTTGACTTGCGCATAGAGCGGCGCTGGCACATCGCTGATTTGATCTGCCAACGAGGATGAGTTTTGTGGCTGCTTCGACATGTGGTTCTCCTTGTCATGCTGAGTAGTAGTTTACTCTTATCTCAAACATCTGTATATGTATATACAATCTAATTCCGTCTCATAGGTTGTCTTTATGCCTGCATTCATAGCTCCCTGCGCATTGTTACCCGAAGGCTGGGCGCACGACGTACATTTTGAGGTTTCCACCTCCGGCCACTTGGAAAAAATCACCATTGGCGGCTCATCTGAAGGGGCTGAACGCTTACGGGGACCTGTGCTACCAGGTATGCCAAACGTTCATTCGCACGCATTCCAACGCGCGATGGCGGGGCTTGCCGAAGTTGCCGGTAACCCAAACGACAGCTTCTGGACTTGGCGTGACCTGATGTACCGAATGGTGGGTCGCCTTTCTCCCGAGCAAATGCAGATTATTGCGCGGCAGCTTTACATAGAAATGCTCAAGGCCGGCTACACGAGCGTGGCTGAGTTTCACTATGTGCATCATGATGTCAACGGCATTCCCTATGCCGATCCAGCCGAGTTAGCTTGGCGTATCAGTGAAGCCGCTAGTGAGGCGGGTATAGGCCTAACTTTGCTCCCTGTATTATACAGTTACTCTGGTTTTGGCTCTCAGGAACCGAATCAGAGTCAACGACGCTTCGTAAACACCACCGATAGCTATCTTGACTTGCTGGAGCGTTTAAAACCACATCTGGCTCTAAAAACGGCACAGCGTCTCGGTATCTGTTTTCATTCCCTCCGAGCGGTCTCACCCGAGCAAATCAACGTCGTGCTAAACGCGGTGCATCTTGATCAGCCGATCCATATCCATATTGCCGAACAGTTGAAAGAAGTAAGCGATTGCCTGGCCTGGGCTGGTCGCCGTCCGCTGCAATGGCTTTATGAAAATGTTTCTATCGATAAACATTGGTGTTTAGTACATGCAACACATGCTAACAGCAATGAGATTGCTGCCATGGCACACAGCGGAGCTGTGGCAGGACTATGCTTAACTACAGAAGCTAATTTGGGAGACGGTATATTTCCGGCCGTTGACTATTTCAGGCAGGGAGGGCGCTTCGGAATCGGGTCAGACAGTCACGTATCGCTTAGCGTGGTTGAGGAATTACGTTGGCTGGAGTATGGACAGCGCTTGCGCGACCAACGACGTAATCGACTTTACTGTGACGACCAACCAATGATCGGTCGCAATCTCTATGACGCAGCTTTGAGTGGTGGCGCTCAGGCGCTTGGGCAGTGCGTCGGGACGCTCGAGGTAGGCAAACGGGCCGATTTATTGGTTCTGAACGGTGATAACCCGTATATAGCAACTGCCAAGGGCAATGAAATTCTCAACCGTTGGTTGTTCGCTGGCAGCGACTCTCAAATATGTGATGTCATGGTCAATGGTCAGTGGGTGATCAAGAATGGTCACCATGCTGAGGAAGAGCGTAGCGCTCGAGATTTCACCAACGTGCTGAAAAGTCTTTTGGCTTAAATAGGTGTGGTTGGCCAAAAAACGCGGAACTAATAAGTTGGAAGGCATGATAGTGCGTAAACAAGATGTCAGCTCGATACCAGAAATATTTAATTTAAAGAGAAAGCGGTGAGCGCTCAGCTGGAATCTGTTGGATTACTAAGGCGGAATCGCAGTCAGTTCAATTGACTGACTGCTTTTGGCTATTGGATGCTGACTGAGAGTGCTATCGATTCCAAATTGCTAATCGATATGGATCTCAGCGGCTCACAGTGCCAGAACAATCCGAGCTTTCGTTCTAATTAGATTGGCTTTCTCAAGGCTGACTTGCGCCAAATATTCGGTTAAGCGTGTTTAATTGGCACCACTTCCTCGGCATCGGGATTGGTCAACATTTCCAAGCGTTCCCCTAGTAATCACCAGGCGTCACGCTTTTCGTTGGCATAGTCATGGTGCAGGTAATGGCGGCGCACTTTGGAGCCGCCTAGCAGGTCATGCTAGGAGCGGTCGATAATTTCCAAGATTACGCCAAGTTCTTGCATCATCGTTGCGCCTGTGCGGCGTAGGTCGTGCGGCGTCCATTTACCTTTAGTGCCGTTGTTCAGCACCAACGCGTTGTCATGGCGGCGGCCTGATGGCGGCTTGCTACGGTTTTTGAACTTCTCCTGCTGGTCGCCCAAACGCTTGGAAATGCTTTTGAGGTCAACGTGGCCGGCATTGTTGGTGGCGGGGAACAGGTACGAGGACTCGCCTGTCAGGGTATGCAGTTCCTTGAACTGACGCTGGGCGAAGGCGGAAAGAAAGACGTGGTGGTCTTGGCGTTTGCCTCGCTGCCTTTTGGTGTTCTCGGCTGGGAGAAGCCACGTTTCCTTATCTAGATCGACGTGTTGCCACTCACCCTTCAATAAATCACCGATGCGACATAGAGTACTCAGGCATATCCACAATGCGAGCTGAGCTTTTCGTTCCAGGGGGCGCACGCCGGAGTATTTCCGGCCGCCGGGGAGGGCGAAATAGTTTCGCTCCATGCGTTTTAAAATGTTGTGCAACTCCCTGATTTCATCGAAAGACAGTACTCGGTCGCGCTGTTCCTGGTAGTTGTGGTCGAGCAGTTTTTCGACTTCCACCAACTCGGACGGGTTGCCGTCAATCATCAAGCCGCGCCAGGGCTTTCGCTTTTCCGCCCAGCGCAGCATCTGCCCTATATCATTATTCAGAATAACCACGGCCCGGTTCAGGCCGCGAGCTCGTAAAGCGCGTAGAACAGCCAGTAAGTCCTTCTCGGTCAAGTCTCGCAGCGCCTTCTTACTTATGGTGGGCAGCACGTTCTTGCTTAAGCTGCGCCTTAGGGAAACTCTGAAAAAGACTTTCAGATTTGGTGAAATAGCCGCCTGATCCGAACACGACGGTTGAGCCCCGATGAAACAGATGTCCTTCGCCGATGCCGAGTACGCCGGCAAACGTAAGCAGACCCGCCGCGAGCGTTTTCTGATCGAGATGGATCAGGTCGTGCCCTGGAAGGGTCTGATTGCCTTGATCGAGCCGTATTATCCGAAAGGCGAAGGTGGTCGTCCGGCGTATCCGCTGATGGCGATGTTGCGAGTTCATCTGATGCAGAACTGGTTCGGCTACAGCGATCCAGCGATGGAAGAAGCGCTGTACGAGACCACTATCCTGCGCCAGTTTTCGGGACTGCATCTGGATCGGATTCCCGATGAAACCACGATCCTCAACTTCCGGCGCTTGTTGGAGAAACATGAATTGGCCGGCGGATTTTGCAGGTCATCAACGGTTATCTGGGCGACCGTGGCCTGATGTTGCGCCACGGTACGGTGGTCGATGCGACGATCATTCATGCGCCGAGTTCGACCAAGAATAAAGATGGCAAACGCGACCCCGAAATGCATCAGACGAAGAAGGGGAACATGTATTTTTTCGGGATGAAAGCGCATATCGGCGTCGATGCCGAGTCGGGTTTGGTGCATAGCCTGGTGGGCACGGCGGCCAATGTGGCGGACGTGACGCAGGTCGATCAGTTGCTGCATGGCGAGGAATCATACGTGTCTGGCGATGCTGGTTACATCGGCGTGGACAAGCGTCCTGAGCATCAGAATCGCAAGATGATCTGGTCGATTGCCGCCCGGCCCAGCAGCTATAAAAAACACGCGAAAAAGAGTTTGATCGGGCGCCTGCGGCGCAAAATCGAATATGCGAAAGCACAAGTGCGGGCGAAGGTTGAGCATCCATTCCGAGTGATCAAGCGTCAGTTTGGCTATACGAAAGTGCGCTTTCGCGGCCTGATGAAAAACACCGCGCAACAGGCCACGCTATTTGCCCTGTCGAACCTGTGGATGATGCGAAAACGACTGCTGGTCGCGGGAGAGGTGCGCCTGTAATGCGGGAAGAGCGCCTTGAAAAGGCGTCGCTCAAGGGTGAAACGATGAGTTAAGAACAGGAAAGGTCTGATTTCTGACCAGCCAGCGCTTTTTGAACCTCTACCAACGAGGGCATCAAAAATCGCTGACTACTTCAGACCTTCCTTAGTTCTGCATTGCCATCCTGACGGGCCACACCGTCCGTTAGCCACTCGTTGAATAGATCGGCTACTGTCAGGTTCTCGGTGGCCTTGCGCTCGGCTTCGGCAATGATGGCCTTGTTGGCTGCCTGTTCTTTAATTCTATTAGCCGTCTTGTCGTCGCTGGGGTTGATGCCCTCGGCCACCTTCTGGCGTGCCCGGTCGCGTACTGTGCGGATGCTGGCTATCCCAGAGTCAGGGAATGTCCCGCATTGATGCCACGCTACCTTGCCATTCCAGCGGAATCGCCAGGCTCGGCCGGTTTGTTTTCTGTGGGCATGGGGTGTCCTTGGGCGGGTCATGCCCGGGCTGGCGTGAAGTTAGTTTGTGGGCTATTGGTTGATGGTCCGGCATAAGGCCGGATCAAGGAGCGATTTATGAGTGAAGTTTGGCCTTCTTACGTCTGCTCCTATCGAGAAGAAAATTTGCTCATCTCTTTTTCGGTGAGGGGGAATTACCAGAGGATCTTCGTCTCTCCTGACCAGCAGCCCGATAGGCCTACTGATAGCCAGCTGGTTGTGTACGATGTGATTTTCGGAAGCTGGCCGACGTATGAAGAGGCGCTTCACTCGGGAATAAAGGCGGCCGAGAAGTTCGTCGACGATCACTGGGCGACTTGAATTTCAATATGCGAGGGAGAGTCCCTGCGACATCTCCTTCGCCCGCTTATTCGACCAGGCCAGCAAATCCGCAATAACGTTCTTCTTGAACATGCTGCGCTGGCGGTAATAGTCCACAGCGTGGCGGGACACGGAGAAGCAAATCCCCTCTTTGAATACCTGCTTCACCAGCTCGTCGTGCATGTTCTTCTCGATGAATTCATGAGGTGTCATAGCGGCACCCATTCGTGCACGTCGTTGGGGTGATCGCGCCATTCGTCAAGCTTGAATACCAGAGTGCCGGGAGTGCACAGCCATGCGCCGATAATCGGTTCGCCAGTTAGGCTGTAACCCGATTTGATAGCCCGCAGGACGCGCCGGCGGATGCGCGGGCACGACAGATCAATCCGCTTTATGGGGGGTAGACATTGAGTGCCTCCAGGTGCGCGCCTGCCTCGCCGGCTGGCGTGATTCGTTGAAGTGGCGTATTGGTTAAGGCGAGATATGGAATCGGGCCGAGGATGCCTCAATGATTGACGAGCATAAAAAAATAATTGGAATTCCAGAGGGCCATAAGCTAGTCCGCAATGACTTTGAATGGTTGGGACCGGATAGCGAGAAAGATACCGAAGTGCACTATTACGAAGAGCTCAATGCTTTAGGCAAACCAGTGAGGAAGTACGAGGTTTCTGTGGTCACATCAATGCGTCCTCCATACGGAACCAGAACGCACATCTCCATAGCTGGCTGAACAAATGTTGCCGGACGCCTTCGCGCGTCTTCTAGTTGGTATTCGGGGGCAGTAGCTGAGGGCGGGTTAGGCGAAGATATCGAGCTGAGCTGCCTGATACTCACTCTGGCCCGAGGCAGGCGCTCCAGCTCCTGCCGCGCAGCTTCAATCTCTCCAGTGTGCTGGCCTCGTTCACTATCGATGCTCACCGCCGATCCGTCTGGACGGCGAATCGTCCGTACTCCGCGCGGCTCACGCTCAACGGCGTAACCAAGACGCCGCCATAGCCCATTGGGGCTTTCGAATTGTGGGGTCGAGGTTATCCCCAGTCAGGCGCCGCCCTCCATCCAGAGCGCAGCGTTGCGGTAGGTGTTAGGCGGCGGCACGCATCAGCTGATCGGTAGGCCTTCGGAGCGGCCGGTGAAGTGCCGGAATTTGTTCAGGGTCTTCTTGTCAGCGGGAATGGTCGATGACCGTCCACACCTTCTTGGCAGTCGATGAAGTCTCGGAAGTAGTCGTTTGCCTTCCGACCATTCTTGCCCTTGGAAGAAGCCCCAAGCCTTGCCGGTCTTGGCGTTATAGCTTTCATTGAACTGGTTGACCAGTTCGTCGCGAGCTTGGTTCTCTGCCAGCTCGCTGACACTGCAATGCAGGATCGCTGGGCTGCCGTCGGGCTTCTTGTCGATCTTGTGGATGATGCTGTGGAGAATAGGCATTGCGCTTACCTCGGGTAGGCGCCGCCCTCCGTGACCGGATGCGACAGTGAGTAGTGGCATTTTGGGTGTGTGTGGAGTATTTCTGTCCTCCCTGTATTGAGCCGGAAGGAGGAAATGCGGATGATTACTGATCGAGAAGTTGCGCTTGAGCAAGCGTTGGTAGCCATCATTGGGGCGGCCATTGCCAGTGGGCTCGATGTAAAAACTCTGCTGGATAATGCGGCAGCGGGCTTGTTGGGTAACGCACCATACCTCTGCGTAGGGCACCCGCATGTATCAAATGCAATTCAAGTGATGAGCAAAGCTCATGAGATGGCGTTGGCCGCTGCAAGAGCGTAATTGCTCAAGCGAGATTATTCATCGCGGTAGATGCGCAGGGCTTCGCGGTTTTAGGCGAGCTCAAGCTTTCGCGCCACGGTCTCGGGTACTACCTATTTTTGTTTCGGTGGTGGTAGCAGGAAGCAAAGGACGTGCTCACGCCGGACTTCGTGAAGGGGAGGGATTATCAACCTCATCGCCGCGCTTTGATCGTTTGCGCCAGTCCATTTCACCAAGTCATCCAGTGCTGCCAAGGTTACAGGCCAGGCACCAGACCTAATCGGCGCACTGTCTGAAATGCGCGCCACGTTTTGGCAATCTTCGATTTTGTGGCCCGGGCCAACAAACCGCACAAAACCTTCCGTGCCCAGGTCTTGGACATGATGAATCATCAATGTAAGCGCCTCGCCCTGCTCAGTGATCCCGACCCACTACATCAGTTCGGCCAGCCCCAGCTTCAGGGCGGCAGGTGAATTGATGATCTTCTCAATGCGCAGGCCGACCAGTGTAAGCGTCCGGCGAAGTCACCTACCCGATCCCAACTATAAGGGCGATGGTGTCAGTTCAAAAATACGTGGACACCATCGCCCTTATCGTCAGGATTACTATGCGCCAACGAACCTCTTATCCCAAACCCTTTAAAGCCCAAGTCGTCCAGGAATGCCTGCAACCTGGCGTGTCGATGGCCAGCGTAGCCTTACGCCACGGCATCAACGCCAATCTCGTTCGTAAATGGATACCTGCTTATCGTGATCGTCAGGCGCCGGCGTTGCCCGCTTTCGTTCCGATGAAACTAGAGTCCCGAACCCAGCCCGATCAGCAAGTGTCTGTCAGCATCGAGGTTCCTTTTGGGCAGCAAAAACTCACCTTGAAGTGGCCATCCTCAGATCCTGATGGTTGCGCCCGTTTTATCCGTGAGGTTGCCCAGTGATCCGCATCGACGCTATGCCATGGTGTGTTTTTGGTGGCCGGCTTAAGGCATGCGCAGCAGCGGCCACCCTGCTGTAGCCTCACCCGATAAAGCTTGGCTCGACCCTTTGGAGAGATAAGCATTCTTTTGCCCCATCGGGACTCGAAGTTCTCATCCCATGCAGGGGCGTGAGGGTTTGCAGCGGCCTTGATCTTGATATGTCGCACAATCGGCGTGTCCGAGGCGTCTACTGACGCTTCCGTGTTGGCGCCGATGCCGAATTGATCCAGTTACCGAGATGCCACTGACCCAGTCTGATTCCTCGCGAACCATTTCCTGTGCTGGACTTCTGCCGATTGGAGTTGGGTCAGTCTTGCGTCGGCACGTAGGTCAATTCGGCGTTGGCGCCTATATGTAATGTTCTGCGATACCCCCAACCTGCGCGGCTTATGTATTCTTACGGTGCTTAGCACTATAACCTTCAGCCAACCAGCGGCAGTGGAGGCTCTTCACTTTATCGTGTTTGTGATTGGTTAACCTTATTGGGAGTGATCATGGATGGTTTTGAAAGCGCGTCTAAAAAAGCGCTGGCGTTTCTTCGCCGCAAATTAGGCTTCCAGATGTGTATGGTCACGAGAACTGAGGGCAATGACTGGGCAGTTATTCATCGCGACGATCAAGGCTATGGCGTCGCTCCTGGTGATGTCTTTAATTGGGGCGATTCCTTTTGTAGCGAAATGGTGGCAGGGAATGGTCCCAATATCGCCCCCAATTCAAGTCGAGTGCCGGCCTATGCTGCGTCGGAAATAGGTCGGAAAATTCCGATAGGTGCCTACATAGGCGTGCCCCTTCTACTCTCTGATGGCAGCTTGTTTGGCACCTTGTGTGGCATTGATCCCAAGCCGCAGCCAGACAGCCTTGCTGATAATCAAGATCTGATCGAGTTGGTTGGCAGCATGCTTAGCACGATTTTGCAGATGGAGTTGAAAGCCGACGAGGAAGAACGAAGAGCTGAGCGCTATCAGGCACAAGCAATGACGGATGCGCTTACGGGGCTTTATAACCGCGCGGGATGGGATCAGCTTCTTGTAAAGGAGGAGGCACGATACCAGCGCTATCGCCAATCCTCGGTCGTCATCGTTGTTGACCTAGATGGGCTGAAGGAGACTAACGACTGCCTCGGCCATGCTGCCGGCGACGCACTAATAAAACGTGCAGCAACTGCATTGTTGAAAGCCTCAAGGGCGGAAGATGTTGTGGCAAGGCTAGGGGGTGATGAGTTCGGAATTATCGGAGTTAACTGCGATCTAGAAGGTGGCCTTGCACTGTGCGAGAGGATAAAACTAGCGCTCGAGAGTGAGGGAGTCAAGGCTTCCTATGGGCTCGCTGCAACCAACAAGACGATACGAATTTCTCAAGCTCTCACAATCGCGGATCAGGCGATGTATCAGCAGAAGCGTCAAAAAAAGTCGGCGTAACAGTAGCCTACAGACAAGCCAAGGTTGTTCAAGTGTTTCGGCTCACACGAAAACCCTGCACTTGACCGGGCTGCACTCATTGGGCTGGTTTCAGTCTTCCGGGTCAATCTTTTCCTGCGGTTTTCACCTGGCTACGAGGTCAGCCATCAACTTGGCAATGGCATCACTCTTGTCTGCCAGCACCTCTTAGATGCTCGTTGACTCGGTCATACGTATCCGCGGAGCCGCGCTGATCGATCCGGATGCGGATCTCTTCGATGGCGCATCCGAGCGCCATGGTGTTCTGGTTAAGGCGGTAGATCAGGGCAGGGGTTTGATCTTCAGGCATGGCCACTTCTCCTTTTAATTAGGGAAGCGCAGCAGCCAAAAGCAAACACCCTACTTTTGCTGATGTAGGTATTTCTGAATTGCATCAATTGTATCCGTCCTGCCAAGTCATCTACCCAGCCCCGCAAAGCCAAGACATGGTGTGTACTTAAATTTAAGTGGGCACCAGTTCTAGCCTTTTAAGCGGGTATTTCATGCAGCTAACACGCCGTTCCTATTCAAAATCCTTGAAAGCACAGGTCATTCAAGAGTGTGTCCAGCCCGGTGCTTCGATTGCCAGCATCGCGCTCAGCCATAGCCTCAACGCGAACCTCGTCCAAAAATGGATTCGGGTACACACGCAGCAAAATACGGCGCTGCAACCTGCATTCATTCCGCTATCTATGCAACTGGCCGAAGTGAATTCGTAAGCTGGATCGCCGAATATCTGCGTCGAAATCCTGCACCCACGAGGCACCGTCAAAGTAAGCTGGCCAACTGAAAGTGTTGCTGCTTGCGCGAGCTTTCTTCGAGACTTGCTGCGATGATCCGCATCAGCTCCATCAGGCTCGCCATGGAGCCGATGGAAATGCGCGCTGGTACCGAGACTGCATTGGCTAGAGTGATCGCGGTGTTCGTTGCGGCGAAGCCGCACTGTGCTTATCTATGCGCCAACCGCCGCGCTACTCGGATGAAAGTGCTGGCGCATGTGTAACCCACACCGGCTCTGCCGACTCGCATCCGCGTCAACGGCAAAGCCTTCGCCTTTGACCTGGCCTGCGTCTATGCAGTGACGCAGCACTTCATTGAACAGCCAGTGAAAGAGATCGCTGTCCCGAAAACGGCCGTGTCGTTTTTTGGAAAAGGTCGAATGATTGGGGACTTCATCTTCAAGGCTTAACCGGCAGAACCAGCGATACGCCAGGTTCAAATGGGTCTCCTCGCACAGCCGCTGCTCGGAGCAAATACCGTAGCACTAGCCCACGATCAGCATGCGGATCATCAGCTCAGGGTCAATCGAGGGGCGCCCGATCGGGCTATAAAAATCGGCGAGGTAAGGGCGCGCAGGTCGCTCAGATCGAGACACCGATCAATGCGGCGCAGAAGGTGATTGGCTGGGATGTGATCTTCAAGGTTGAACGAGTAAAAAAGTCGCTCGTGCCCACTCGATAACTGTTCCATCATGCTGTGCGATCCCCGCCGGCCAATGCAGAGATTTTGCCGCAGCCCAGACTGGGGAGCTACTTTTTCAACAGAATCGGCTATTGGATGCTGACTAAGAGTGCTATTGATTCCAAGTTGCTGATCGATATGGGGCTCTGCGGCTCACAGTACCAGAACAATCCGAGTTTTCATTCGAATTAGATTGGCTTTCTCAAGGCTGACTTGTGCCAAATATTCGGTCAAACGTGTTTAATTGGCACCACTTCCTCGGCATCGGGATTGGTCAACTTTTCCAAGCGTTCCCCTAGTAAGCGCCAGGCGTTACGCTTTTCGTTGGCGTAGTCATGGTGCAGGTAATGGCGTCGTACTTTGGATCCGCCTAATAGATGATTTTGGCAGCGGTCGATAATTTCCAAGGTGACGCCAAGTTCCTGCATCATCGTCGCGCCCGTGCGGCGCAAGTCGTGGGGTGTCCATCCACCTTTGGTACCATGGCTCAACACCAGCGTGTTGTCATGGCGGCGGCCAGATAGTGGCTTACTACGATTCTTGAATTTCTCTTGCCGGTCGCCCACACGTTTGGAGATGCTTTTGAGATCAACATGGCCGATGTTGTTGGTGGCGGGGAACAGGTACGAGGACTCGCCTGTCAGGGTATGCAGTTCCTTGAACTGACGCAGGGCGAAGGCAGAAAGAAAGACATGATGGTCTTGCCGCTTGCCTCGGTGTCCTTTGGTGTTTTCGGCTGGGAGAAGCCACGTTCCATTTTCTAGATCGACGTGTTGCCACTCACTTTTTAGCAATTCACCGATGCGGCAGAGGGTACTCAGGCATATCCACAATGCGAGCTGGGCTTTTCGTTCCAAGGGACGCACGCCGGAATATTTTTGGCCGGCTGGCAGGAAGGCATAGTCGCGCTCCATGCTCTCGAAAATGTCGCGCAACTCCCTGATTTCATCCGCAGACAGAACCCGATCACGCTGTTCCTGGTAGGCGTAGTCGAGCAGCTTTTCGACTTCCACCAGTTCGGCTGGGTTTCCGTCAATCATTAAGACGCGCCAGGGCTTTCGCTTTTCCGCCCAGCGCAGCATTTGACCCATATCACTGTTCAGGATGACCACGCCCCGGTTCAGGCCGCGTGCTCGTAATGTTCGTAGCACTGCGAGCAAATCCTTCTCGGTCAAATCTCGCAGAGCTTTCTTGCCGATGAAGGGCAGCACGTTCTTACCAAAGCTGCGCCTCAACTCTGCATTGCCGTCCTGACGGGCTACACCATCCTTTAGCCACTCGTCGAAGAGGTCGGCTACTGTCAAATTTTCGGTGGCCTTGCGTTCAGCTTCGGCAATGATGGCCTTGTTGGTTGCCTGCTCTTTAATCCGGTTAGCCTTCTTCTCGTCGCTGGGATTGATGCCTTCGGCCACCCTCTGGCGTGCCCAGTCGCGTTCGCTGCGGATGCTGGCTATCCCGGAGCTAGGGAATGTTCCGCATTGATGCCACGCTACCTTGCCGTTCCAGCGAAATGCGTATTTAAAGCGGATGCTGATTGAGCCGTCCGCATTGATGCGAATCTCTCCAGATAGCCCGCCCCCGTCGCTAATAGTGTCGCCTTTCCAATCAGCAGGGATGACTTGCAGTTCTTTTACTTTCCACACTCCACCTTTGCCTGCTTTGGGGTATCTGGTCATATCGATCTCAGGGGTAAACAAAGGGGTAAACAGAAATGGTAGCTAATGCTGGGCGTTTATGAAGGTTGATAGACAAAGATTCTAGTATTTAACCTTTAAATAGCTGACTTTAAGCGGTCTGTCGGTGTTTCTGGACGTCCAGTGAGATCCATAAGTTAATGGCATGGGGTGCTAGGGGTCGAGTGTTCGAATCACTCCGTCCCGACCATTATTCCTGAGTAAAATCAGACACTTAAGCCGATCAGATGGATCGGCTTTTTTGTGTCTGCGCAAAACCCGCGCAAAACTGGCGCAAAACTATCCGGTGATTTCGCTGATGTTTAGGTCCGGAATTGCCTCGGACCAGACGATTTCCTCGTGGTCCCGTTGATAGTTTCTGGTCATGCCCTCGCTCGCATGGCCAGCTATTTTCTGACCATCCTTTCCGGCTCTCTTGTACAGGTGCAGCGATAGCGCTCGCACTTCGTGGAAGCCCGGCATCTCTTTCTCTTTCCATCCCGCGTAGCAGTTCGCCGCCTCCCTGGCCTCCTTGAAAGCTCGCGTCAAATACCTCTCCTCAACCTTTGTCCAATGGTCCTTGGTCTGCGCCTGTTTCTGTTTCCGGCGATCTGGCTTCCGGTGCACCAGGTAGGGCGATACGACATCGTCACGGCATCGGCTGATGACCGCCTGCAACTCCGGCGTTATCTGAAATCGAATCCATGCCGCGTCGCTGGCCTTGGCCGTCTTCTTCTGCACCACGTAAAGGTAACCCTCCCGGCTGCCATCAAAACGCATATCGAGGATGTCTGTCCGGCGCTGGGCGGTGATCAACGCCAGGTCGATTGCGTTCTGCAGCCAAGCCGGCGACTTTTCCCGGATGGCTTTCAGCCCTTCAACGGTGTGGCGTTTGCGCTGCTTCTTCTCAATCCGGTTGATGGTGCTGGCCGCCGGGTTATCGGGGCACAGTCCTTTGGACGCAGCGTGATTGAAGATGTCTATCAGTAGCGCCCGGCACTGGTTCGCCGTGCGCGGAGTGAGCGCGTCCAGCATCTCCGCGACCATGCGAATGGTTATTTGATCGACGGACTTGCCCTCGAACTGCTTGCGGAAGCGCCGGAAGTGCACTGCGTAAAGGCCCAGTGTTCCTTTGGCCAGCTCCCGCGGTGGAAGAACGTCGCGTTCGTAGGTATCGAGAAAGCCGGAAAATGACTCTGATGAGTTGCCCATCACAGCGCCGATCAGATCAGCGCCGCGCATGAATTCCAGGTTCAATTGCTTCGCGGCATCGATCGCCTTGATTCGGTCGCTGCCAAATTGGAACCACTTACCGTCGGTTGGCCGCCGGTAGCGATAAGTCGAGCGCCGCGGATCGAAATACAGGTTCTGCGGGAGGCTCTTGTTCGCCTTGTTGCGCGGCCGTGGGACCATCATGCAGCTCCTTTCAATACCATCGCCACCAGGTCGTTGCCGTCCGAGCGATTGAATGCTGTCCAGTCAACGTACCAGAGTTTCCCGATCTGCTCCCCGGGCACCACGCCGTTACGGATATGGTTGCGGATGGCTTGCGGGCATTGCGGGGTGCCGTTCTCGCCCCAGCGCCGGCGCTGGAACTCACTGATTTTGATCAGCTCTCGTTTCATTGGGTGCTCCATGCCGCGCGTGGCGGCAGAGGGTGGTTATTCGGGTTTTGCGGGGAACCACTCGGTTTCGTATTCGAACTGAGTCACGCGCTCGATTTCAATGCTTGGCAGCTCTCGGCGGAAGGTCTCGGTGCCGTAGGGCTTTTTCACGTAGTCCGCTGCCTCGTCCATGAATTTCGCCTTGAAGATGCGCAGCAGGTGGTCGGCGGCCCCCTCGTATTGTTCTTCCTGGTAGTTGGCTTCACACACGCCACCGCGACATACCCGCCAGACGATCCGCTTTGGCTGCGCCTCGGCAGCTTTGATCTTGTCGTCCATGGCATTACGGGCAAATCGGAGCTGGTCGAGTGTCAGGGTGGCCACCCAATCGGTGGTGCTGACGCTCTGGGTGTGGCCCATGTGGCACTTGATTTCAGGCATGCGAAGTCCTCGCCAGCCATTCACTGGCATGCTTATAGGGGAATGGATTAGTAGCCTTTTGCCCTGATTCCTCAGGCTTCAGGATGGGTGTACAAATGAATGCTCATTTCAATAAGACTTCGGAGGACGCGTGTCACACAATCTGGATGTGCCGATAGCCCACAAGTACCGAGGCCATATTATTTTTCTGAAGTTCGACTGGAGCCGGCCAAACGATAAAGCGCCTGCTTCTGCGAAGATCATCGAGCCGGCACCAATCGATGGGATGGGCGATGTCGCAGCCGAGCTGTTAGGACCATGGCCCGATTATCCGACCGCATTGGATGATGCAATGGCCGCGGCTGAGCGGTGGGTTGATAGTCAGTTGCCTTAACGGCTGTCACCGGCAGGCTGGTAGGTCGATCATGGAAATCAGATGAGGGGTGCGAAGCGACAAAATGCGAAAGGCAAATTCTTTGGGTGAGCTATCCTTGAGGCTTGCGCTTCATCAGTTGCCGAACTCCTGTCCGGTTCATTCGGTGGCTGATGGGGCGGTTTCTATTCACCGTGGCCCCGTGTAGATGAGCCAGGCCATGTAGGCGAGGGCGGGGATGATCATCAGCACTCGCTCCAGTTCATGGCCTGGATGTATTCGCACGGCACCACCAGGCTGTCTGGTGGGACAGTGCTTTCTGTCTTGGTGTCGCCGAAATACGCAATGGCAGCCTGGGCCCGCTCAAGCGAAAGCTGGGCATGGCGCATCTGCCAGGACTTGCGCTGTTTGTACGATCGCAGCGCCAGGGCCTTGTCGGTGTAGGCGAATCGACGTCCGTGCTCGCCACCCTCCTTTAGGACGCGCTTGCGGTACTGCTTAAGCAGGGATTCACGCTGCGAGCCACCGAAGAGGTTGTTGTGGAATTCATCCACGATGTACCAGCACTGCTCGGTCTCACCGATAACTACGTACTTTTTACAGGTTACTTCCAGGCCTTTGGGATCCATCTCGTCGACGTAGCGATAATGGACCGGACCGAGCTTTTTCTTTTCCATGGGCGTACTCGTCCTTGCCGATATAGCGGCTGACTTTGAAGGGGGAGGGAGTTACAGAGGGGTGGAGTACGGATGTACTCCTATCGGGATTCGGCTGACTTCTGGCGGCGCAGAGTCAAAACAGAGCGAGGAGCTTTGCGTGAGCGCGGGCGGCGCTCATTTCCGCTTCAGTAGCCTTTCGTCCTGACACCCACATGCCATCGGGATGGCGCTGAAAAGTCCAGCCGTAGTGACCGTTGGCTTCATCGATCATGATGGCGAACGTGCCGCAGGCGGTCTCGATCATGCCCTTGAATTTCACTTCCCCGAGTGGAGCGAGACAGCGCACGCATTTCCCGCAAGCGGTACCGAGGGCGGTTGAGCCTCTGCACACAGGGGTGTCCGGGACTGTCTTCGAAGTCAGCTTATCAATCCGCCGCTCTGCCGCCTGAGCATTCTCGAAGTGCGACCGGCTGGATTGCTCAAGGTTATTCAGCTGCTCGTCACGGTCGTTCAGTAGCAGCTGCAGGGCCTGTTCGCGGGACTTCGATTCCTCAAGAGCCCGCGACAACCAGCGGATTCGATCCTTGCCGGCGGTGAGCCAGATAACCGCTGGATGATAGCCGGGAGTCTTGCGCACAACAGCGTTGATGTTCAGCGGCTCGTTGCCATGGAGGAAGACGCCGTTGGCCAGTTCATCGTCCGTGTACTCGCCAAGAGTCAGCGCCGCGCGCTGACAGCTGTAGTGATCGCCATGCGGATCAACTTCGCCTTCTTGCCGCCACTTCGCCGCTGGGGTTTTCTGAGCTTCGCTCATCATGCAGCCTCCTGTTGTTGCGCAGATTGCTTCCAAGGATCGTTGGCGCGGGCCAGAGCAGCCATCGGTGGAGGGCTGACGCTGTTGCCGCACATGTGGACCTGCTGAGTCTTGGTGAACGGTTTGCCGTCGGCGCCATGGCTGATGATGTAGTCCGCTGGAAAGCCTTGTGCCTTGTACAACTCGGCGGGCTGCAGCATCCGCAGGCAGATGTCGACGATCACGTAAGGCGTGCCTTTAATCGTGACGGTCACCAGGCCCAGGCGATCCTTGGTGGTGATGGTCGGTGCAGGCTCGCCGGCGGCGCTCACGTTCTCGGTGCCGTAGTAGCTGATCAAGAAGGCCGCGACCCGCAGTGCGCCTGCTTCAACCTCAGGCGAAAGCTGGAGTTCAACCAGTGAGCTCTTGCCTCCACCACCGGCAGTGATGGTCGGTGCTGGCTCATCAACCGCCTGGCCGACGCTGGCGCCGAACTGTCGCTCCATGAAGGCAGTGACCAGCCCGTGGTGAGTTCCGCCGGCGCTGATGGTGTGCAGTGGATCCGCTGTGTCCCGCGCATCGCAGTTACCACGCAGGTGCACTAGGTTGGCAGTTACCAGCTGCTGCTGGCTGCCGGTGTTCGTCACCGTGGTCATGGGGTCTTCAACGCTCTTGGCGTCGGTGGTATTGAAACCCCCATTCATCTGCGCCATGAACACCGTCGAGATACCCATCGCATGGGCGGCACCGGCGGGGCGCTGGTAGTTGCCACCGCTGGTGATGGTCGGCAGCGGCTCGTCGAGCGCCTTGCCTTCATCAGCAAACCGGAACTTCACCAGGTGTGCCGCCGCGATCGCGCGATGGTTCTGGGTCATGAGTGTCCCGGCTGGTTGGTCGGCAGCCACCGGCTTGCCTGAATACTCGGGCCCACCAGCACCGACAAGCACTGGGCCGATCAGCGTCAGTTCGCCGCGGTTGGCGCAAGTCACCGTCGGCAGCGGGGCGTGCGGGTCGTTGATGCGGTCGCTGCCCTGGTGCGTGGCTGGCGCGATGATGGGGCTGGCCATAGCGAACGATCCTCCGCGCGGCCAAGAGGTGACGGTGCGCAGCGGGTCGTGTGCTGACTGCACGCTTTCGCCGGACCAATTCGCGATCGGTACGATGAACGGGTCGGCGGCATCGATGACGAACTTCTTCATGCCCTTGGCGATCCGCCGAAGCGTGGCCGGCGCCAGAGGCTTTGGCCGGTCGAAGATGCTTTTGCTTGGGATGGTCCAGTCGATGCACTCGGCTGCGGTGCGCCACTTTTGCTGGCCCTTTACCGGGTACTTGGCGTGGGTCGGCGATGGCCACACAATCGGCTCACCGTCGCAACGGGCGATCATGAACAGTCGCTCGCGGCTGGTGGGCGCTCCGAAGTCGCAGGCTTTGATCACGCGCCATTCAACCACGTAGCCCAGATGCTGCAGCTCGGCGACAAAGGTTGCCCAAGTCTGCCCGCGGCGTTTCGGATCGGGCACCAGGAACTGCTGGTGGACCGGGACGACTTCGCCTGGCTCGGCGATGGCGCCGCCAAGCTTCATGACCCGGCCGGTCACCTTGCAGCGCTTGGCGATCAGCGGCCCCCACTGGAGGATCTGCTTCACGTTCTCAAGGCTGATGACGCGGGGCTTCTTCTTGCCGGCCCACTTCAGGCCGATCCACGACAGGTTTCGAATTTCACGCTTGCGAGGCTGGCCGCCCGCGGCCTGGCTGTGATGCGTGCAATCCGGCGACATATGGAACCAGCCAACTGCCTTGCCACCGCACTCAGTATCCGGATCACCCTCGAACACGTCGGTGGTGTAATGCACGGCGCCCGGGTGGTTGACGGTGTGCATGCTGATTGCCTGGGGGCTGTGGTTCTTCGCGACATTCACCGCGCGGCCCAGGCCCATCTCCAAGCCGGTACCAGCGCCGCCACCACCGCAGAAGAAGTCGACCACGATCTCATCGTCCTGAGAGCTGAAGCCAAGTCCATATTGGGTTTTGAAATCGAAGGGGTGTTTCTTCTGATGTGCGGACATAGAGGATCCTCGCCGGCTGGCGTGATTCGTTGAAGTGGGGTATTTGTATTCGGCACGGCATGGGGCCGGTGGGTTAAAAAATATGGCGATCAACTTCGAAAAGGCAGTGGGCCGGGCTACAGCAGATTTCGCAAAGATGACTGCAGAAGACCTGGACACATGGAACGAGATGAATGATGCGGAACATCGCTCTCAGTATCTGAGGTTCATCGATGGTTATCAGAGAGACCATTGTTATCTTTGCGATAAAGATTTTAAAACCGTTAGTAAGGAGTCTCCGTGCGTTCACTGGTTGCTCAGGAGAGGGAAATTTAAGAATAAAGATATTGTGCTAATCGCTCAAAAATTTGGCTATATAAATATTTGTGCGTATCTAAGGTGGTGCGCCAACGCTGAAAGATTCGCTGCAAATATAAATGACCTAAAAGATGAAGCGCCTGAAGGTAAAATTCTAAGTTCAACAATTAAATGGAAAAACATTGAGTGGTCGTTCGATTGCGCGCCTAGCGATTTTTCTGGACATGGCGGCTCACATTCGAATTTCCCCCATTACCATTTTCAGATGCGGATCGACGGTAAGCAATTTATAAACTTCAACGACTATCACTTGCCCTTCAGTGATCATGATCTCTTCATGCTGCGGCTATCAAAAGAGCCTGGAATGCATTTTGATTTCGGGAGTCATGGCATCGGGATGCAAGATGCTATGGAAATTGATCCGGAGGATATAGTTAATCACACGTCGCCCACTGAAAATGAAGAAGAGGCTGCATTCAATATACAAACCATGATAATTGCGCCTAATGAGCCTCTCAGGGGAGAGGACATTTCTGCAGCGTTTGAGGAAAGTAAGAGAACAGGTAGAACGATGGCTTCTATATTTCGAGAAAGATTTGAGGGGGCCGACGTAGAAGTGAGTTCTATCGTAAGCCCCTCCGAAACCGTACCTAAAATCACACCAAGAACCGAGCATAAACCAAGGTAAGAGCCTCGTTCGACCGACGCTATTTAGGATCAAACGCACCCAGCGCGAGTGCGGCATTGTCGCCGATCTGCTGCTGCAATACGGCCTTGAATTCTTGCGCAATGTCCTCTCGCTGAACCTCTTCGCCTACCCAGCGCAGCTTAAGCGCCGGCACCGCGCCGCTGGTGATCACCGAGATTCGCAAGTTGATCTGCTGCTCGGTCAGGCCTTCGTACGGGATGGTGCTGAACAGCAGCGCTGCCGGCAGTGTTTCTTTGCTGCGGGCCTCGATCTGATCCATGGCGCTGCGGCTGGCGCTGGTATCACCGACTGTGGTTTCGGATTCGCTGGTCGCTTTGATGGTGATCGTGCGAACGGCCGCGATAGCCTTGGCAACAGGAATCGCCTTGCCTTCGTCATCAACCGGTGTCAGGTACTGATGCCAATCTTCGATCCAATCGCTCAAGTCTTTCTGCGACATTGCCCGCCCACCGATTGCCTGAGCTGCCTTGTAGCCAGCGGAGGCCTTCAATCGCAGAACCGCGCGATCATCAGCGTGGCCGGGAGCAAAATCATTGCCCAGGTTGAACAGCAGCGTGCAGGTCATCTCGTCCTGGTCAATGAAGCCCTTGGCGGTTGAGATCGCGCGGTCGGCGACATAAGTGCTGAAGTCAGCCAGCGAATGGGTGGAGTAGATGCCACGGAAACGGCTGCGGCCGGCCTGCCATTTTTCCAGAGTGACCACCTGACAGCCTTCCGGTAGCACGATGGTAGGCGTTTGGGTGGCCAGCGCTTTGCCGCTCGCTTCGAGCGCGGTGTCGGTGATGAGCTGGATCGCTTCTTTGGTCAGAGACATTGTTCAGTTCCTTGATGGTCGAGCGATTAGGTGCGGCGAGTGATAGGTGCTTGGTCGCGGCTGAAGAGCTGATCGTGCTTTTCAGCGAAGAGGGTGATCTTCCCGCCGGAGCCAACGTGCATCGGTGTGTCCAGGCTTGTGTTCTCGCTGCGGGTCCCGCGCTTGGTTGGCACCTTGTAGTCGAGCTTGTGCTTGATCTTCACCTGGCTGGATTCGCCGATCTGGCTGAAGTCCAGGGTGATCACCAGCTTTCCGACCTTGCCGTGATCCACTACGCCGGCGGCGACTTCGGAAAGGGCGTGGCCGATTTGGCTGGCGAAAGCGCCGCCGTTGAGCTCTTCGAGGAACTCGGCGGTATCAGTAGGGGTGGACATGGCTGTTTCTCCTGAATGGCCAGCAGGCCGCTGGGTGGAAGATTGAATTGCGATTGGCGTAGGCGCTGGCGCACTTGGTTGCTGAGGCGTCTCATGCTGCGAGCTTCACCTGATGCCAGGCGCCTGCGGCGTAGAAAAGCTTCGCGGCCTGGGCCTCCTCGAGAACGACCTCGGCGGGGACGGCTATCCATCCAGAAGCCACCAGGTGGTTCGGGTTGCAGCTGTCTCGCAGCTCCAGGTAGTAATGCTCGATGGCATCCGTCAGGCGTTCGACCTTGTAGATACCCTCTGGCGATATCTCCACCGACTTGACGTACTCAACGCCGCGCTCGTCTCGACACATGGCGCTGAGGTAGATCGTCCAGTGGTAGGAGAAGTCGAACAGCGCGTTGGCGATCGCCAGGCTTCGGATCTGCCGGCAGCTTTTCCAGTTCGCATGATTTGCGTGCCGCTGGGATCGATGTTCACCACCGCAACGTGGTTGGTGTTGAGCAAGGCCCGGCACGCGCGTTCCGCCCGGGCGAATCCGTTGTTCGGTTTGCGCTTGCTCATAGCGCCTCCGTGATCCGCCGTAGCGCAATGCGTTCTGCCTGAGTAGGAGAGGGCCGGCGGCGCTTGAGGACGGTGTCCGGGTCGATCTTGTCCGAGCGGGCCGGAAGCGGCTTCATTTCGGCGCAGGGTTCGGCCTGGGGTTTGCCGCCGGCGCCGAAGAACTGTTCCAGCTTCTGGTTGAGGTGCGCGGTGACCGCGTCTTTCGGGTGGGGCATTGGAACGCCGATCATGGCTGGGCTCCGTAGTAGGCAAAGACGGCCAGAAGAACGGCGCCGCCGATGGTCCAGCGCAGAAGCGTCCGAGCGAAGACTCGACCCGATTCCCGAATCTCTTCGAAGTAGACCGCTTTCTTTTCGAGTTGCTTAGCGTAGTCGCAAGCCAGCCCGTGCCCCTCACGCTCACCTTTCGAGACGCCGGTGTCGTGATCGATCACGTCGAACTTGTTGCCGCCCAGCGGGATGACGTTGAAGCGTGGCACACGCACTGGCTCTTCGCGACCGATCATCTGGTACATCTCCGAGGTGGACAATGAAACGCGAGCCCGCAACACCTGCAGGACCGCTTGTTTTTGGCGAATGGTCTGGTTCATGACGATTCCTTATGGTGGGTTGCGGTTATTCGTCAGCACTCGGCCTTCCTGCTGGTTGCCGTTGGGCGCAGGGGGAGAGTGCTGACGGATAAAGGCAGGCGTAAAAAAGCCCGAGATCACCCGGGCTTTTGTTTGCGTCACGGGTACCACCCTACGTGACAGCCTCCCAGGCCCGCTGCTGGCGACGGCCCGGGTTTGAATCATCAGCGGTGATCTTGAACTTGGGGTGGCCTACCGATTGCTCGGCCGGTGCGCGGTGACACCGTCGGCCCAGATGCCGCTGCCTGTCAGGATGTTGGGCGCAGCCTTCAGGCTTACTGCACCGCACAGGTGACTCGGTCACTTACTTCATGGTAGTGATCTCCATGTAATGGTGATGATGGTGAGCATTAATTCTGATAATGCGCACCACGCTGAGCTTTATCTCAGCTGACGCAGGTGGCCGGCACATGGCCGGGTGTTCGTCCGCATCGGTCTGCCATCTCTGGGTAGTGCCGCAGTGCAAGTGCGGCCTCTTCGGGCGCCGGCAGCGCTACCGGTTGGCCTGCCCAGTAAGGCAGATGGCAGACCGATGCGGCCTGGTGCTGGGGAGTACCAGGTGCTCGGGCAGTTATCGTCAGGCTGACGTGGCGCTGGTTGTTAGGCTGCGCACCGCCGGGCTCGGGTCTTGGCGTCGAGCGCCTTGAGCTTCTGCACGGCTGTTGCGTATTGAGGATGATTCGAACCCAGGCGGCTCACCTCGCCCAGAATGCTCACTCGGGCGGATCGGATATGCTTGAGTGCCTGGCTGATGTGGTAGGAGCGAACGCCGGCGCGGTGTGCGAGTTCCCGAGCGCTGCGGCAGTGCTCTTTTGCAAGAATGGTGTGGGTATCGATTGACCATTGATTGATCGAGCTTGCTGTCTTGCCAGCATGGTCCTGGACTTTCATCTTTGTGCCCTCGGTTGTCATCCCGCTGCCCACTCAGTGAATGGGCAGAAGTGATGACTACGGTTTGTCTTTCGCCTTGCCAACCATCAGCACCATCAACAGCAACGCGACCAGTACCAGGTCACCGACCATTGAAAGGATGCGGCTTGCCGAGTCCACGAAGACGACTCCGCCAGCGAGCCCGTAGGCGGCCAGCGAGCGTGCTTTGTTGCTGAGCCTGCCGAACATGACTACAGGTAGTCTTTGAGGTTGAGGTTCATGATCTTGGCGGCCTTCTCCAGCACGGCCATTTCGGCTGGCTCGATCTCGCCGTCAGCCTCGGCCACGGTCAGCATGAAGTTCAGCACTGTGGCTGCGTCGTCAACGCTGTGGGCCAGGTCCTTCAGTTCCTTCTCGGCGTTCTGCCGGATGATGCGGGGGCCGCCGTCGTTGAAGTCAGCCTTGGCCCGGTCGATGGTGTTGCTCAGCTCGGCGCCGAAGCCTTTAAGAGCTGCCGAGTTGTTGATCAGCTTCTCGATCTTTTCGAGCTCTTCCTTCTCGATGTCACCATCAGCGGAAGCGACGTAGAACACGCCGTAGACCGAAGCCTGCATCAGATCGCGGTTGGTCATCACGGCCAGGGCCTGACGGGCTTCGCCGGATTTCTTGCCAAACAGTTTGCCGAACATGGTGAATCCTCTGGGTTGGGTTGCATCCCGCTGCACCCTGTCGCCAAGGTGCAGAAGTGATGCTGTCCATCAGCGGCGAACCTTGCGTGCCGAGTTACCGGACACGGAAGCGCGCCGTGTTGCGTTGTTGTTCCCTGATCGCAATCAGGGTTTGTCTTCAAGCTGTTAAAGAGCGATGGTGCTCCGCTGCGGCTGTGTGTCGCTGCGATGGGCTAAATATGAACCATCAGTTCATATTTGGTCAAGTACCAAAAGTACATAATTTTCTGAAAGGTACACCGATACGAAAAAGATCATGTGAATGCTTTAGGTATTTACCGCTTGGAGTCGCTTCGTTATAGTTCATAACACTGGATGCATATACAGCAATTGGAGGACGCAATGGCAAAGGCGAGCAAGCAGTCAACACCGGCACAAAGACAAGAAGTAAGCGGGATAGAGCGGCTTGGCTTGCGCGTGTCGTCTATGATTAACCACCCGGTCGCGCAGGTTCAGCGCTGGGTGACAATCCATCGCCTGGACACGGATGGTGATCGTGAGTGGGAGGAGGTTATGGGGCTTCTAAACGAGACGAATGGCATAGACATGACGTTCAACGACGATGAGTCAGTGACGCTGAAGTGGGAGGCGAGTGCGGAAATGGATCGGTCGGTTGAGGTTTGCGAGCCAGTCGAGGAGCCGGCGCCTTTCTGATATACACAAAAAAGCCCGCACGGCGGCGGGCTTTCGAGCACCAGACCCTATTGCTTCGAGGTCTGCTGCGCTTTGATTTGCTCAAGCAGTAACCTGGTTTCTGCGGACTGCTGCTTCATATCTTGAAGAGCTGCCGAGGTATCCCGCCCCGAATCGAAATTCGCGACACCATAAGCCATCACCGCGATCACGATGCCCACAATAGCTATCACTGAAAGGATCGAGTTTAAGACTATCGTGCCCTTAATGCCTCTAACGCCTGCCAAGTCCTTGTCGAGTAGCTGCAGACTATGATTCATTTGAGTCAAGCCATCAGTGACCTTTCCCTCAAATTCCTTGAGGCGCGCATCAACCTTCAGCTGCTGAAGCTCGATCCTAGCGTTGAATTCTTCGCGAGTAATATCGTTCATATTTTTAGTATGAGCATCCGCACCAGATCTGTCATTAGTCCGACCATCATGAACGCCCTGAAACCAGACAGGTTTTTCATTCGGCATTTTTCGAATACTCAAATTTCAAAAAGTAGAGAATTCGGGCCCATGCGAATGATCGCAAATTCCCACAATTCATGCAGCTAATGACGAAAACAGGGTTCAGCACGCCGCGGGAGAGAGGTTCCTCCCAGCCAGCAACTTTCATGTCGGGAATCATGAACCAATTGTCAACGCCGCATGCTTCGCATGGGCGATTCTGAATTTTTTGTAAAAAAGCTGTCGCGGCCTCATCGGTCAATGACTCGATTTCTCGCTTCAGCTCTTCGGGTGCCTGTAAAGAATCGTCCAAACTGTCGTACCTTTGAGGGGCCAAATCGTGAATAGCTATACTAGGCTTGCGTTCCACACCAAAAGCACCCGGGCCTGAATAAAGGTCTCGTCGGCCCTGATTGTCTCTGGTGGATGCATGGTGTTATCGGAAATCATTTTGAGTCTATCTTCGCCCATCCACTGTAGT
The DNA here is from genome assembly GCF_000952175.1 of Pseudomonas sp. ES3-33. Classification (NCBI taxonomy): domain Bacteria; kingdom Pseudomonadati; phylum Pseudomonadota; class Gammaproteobacteria; order Pseudomonadales; family Pseudomonadaceae; genus Pseudomonas; species Pseudomonas sp. ES3-33. The sequence goes on from NZ_JZRI01000104.1 coordinate 46,715, forward strand.
CGCTTGATGTACAAGTGCCCCTCCCAGGAGAACATGTAAATCCCATCTCCGACGAACTCGCGGACGCTGACATCGACCAGGAGTGGGTCGCGATGCTTGATCGTGGGCGCCATCGATTGGCCCCAGCCTGTCACCATCTTCAGGTGAAAGTGTTCTTTGAATTCAACGCCCATCTCTCGCAAATGCTGCGGACTAACACGCACGTCCTGAAACATCTCAGGGTAGTCGTGGGGGATCTGTCCACCGCCCATTGCAGCTCGCACGTCGTAGTGGGCAATCCACACTTCGTCGCCCACGGCGCCCGGCCGGTAGTAGTCGATCTCTATTCCGCCGCCACTATCATCGGCCTCAGCAACCGCAAGTAGCCGTTTACGGGCTTCTTCAGTCAGACCTTTTCCTTGTTGGGCAAGCATATTCCGAACAATAGCCGCTGCTGATTGAGCTGGCTGTTCAGTAGCGTTGGTCTCGACCGTAGGGAGCTTCGAAAAGCTGGGTTCATCGCCTGAACCATGCTGCAGCCATTCGATTTTTACCCCAAGAGCATCCGCAACTGCACTCATCTTAGCCGGCCCTGGTAGGGACTCTCCGTTTAGCCATTTACTGGATGCTTTCGGCGTGACCTTGGCTATTTCAGCCAGACGAGCACCTGCCCCCCATTGGTCAATTCCATGGGCGGCTAAGGCTTTTTTGAGCCGGACAACGAACGCGGCGCGAATATCTTCTATGTGAACCATAGGTTCAGCATGGCACGCCCTTGCATGTACTTTCAGTTCCGACATAATATGTACTGTAAGTTCATATTTGACTCGGAGGCCTTATGCGGCCGCTCAAGAAATCGATTGAAGATGCTGGCGGCGTACCTGCTGTGGCCTTGGCCTGCGGGAAAACTCCGAGAGCTATTTATAAGTGGCTCGTAGCGGACGCGTTGCCGCGCACCGAGTACACGGGCGAAACCCAATACGCAAAAAAAATTTCCGAATTGGCAGCGGCCAAGGGCAAGCCGTTCGACGCGGATTGGCTCCTCACTGAAGCGCATCCGAAAAAGTCAGTCGCCTAAGCCGCTGAACAAATGATCGCTCAAGCCCTGCAAGGGCTCCACGGAAACAAATTTGAGGTTTTACGAATGGAAGATTTCTTGAGGGCTTGCCACACCACCATCAAGGAAAGCGGGGCAGAGGAGCTGGCGGGGAAGATGTGCATGGCGCACGTGAGCCTGCTACAGCGCTCGAACCCAGACAACGCGGCGCACCACCTGACCATCGAGCATTTGTTTGGGGTCTTGCTGCACACCGGCGACATGCGTCCGCTGATGACCCTGGCTGACCAGTTCGGTTTTGAGCTGACCGCGAAAGTTGCGCCGGCTCCGAAAGCGTTGACCACCTCGCTCATCCATGTGGGTAAAGAAGTGGCTGATCTGACGATCGCCATCCACGAAGCATTGGACGACAGCCACGTCTCCACCAGCGAGAAGTTCGAAATCCTCACGGAAATAACTCACGTCCGCGAAAGCCTTGCGGAGCTGGAAAGCTCGGTGAAGGCCGCCTGAATTTCAGGCACAAAAAAGCCGGGCTGCAACCCGGCTCTTTCAACAACTTGTAAAACACAGTGGGGCCATTATGAACACGATCGTTACTCCCGGCAATACCCCCCATGTCGTGACACTTTTCGAGCCTTCGAAAATTGTGTCGCGACAAATCACAGCAGCACATCACGGGCATCAACTCCCTGCGCTCATTCGGGAGCGGACGTAATGGCCCGCGCTCGCAATGTTAAGCCTGGGCTGTTCAGCAATGAACTGCTTGTAGAGCTGCCCGCTTTCGACCGCCTGATGTTCATCGGCTTGTGGTGCCTGGCAGATCGAGAGGGCCGTCTCGAGGACCGGGTGAAGCGTATCAAGATCGAGCTTCTTCCATGTGACGACTATGACGTCGACGCAGGACTCAATCGTCTCGCGGGCTCTGGCTTCATTTCCCGATATCAGGTTGCCGGTCAGTCGATTATTGAGATCGTCAACTTCCAGAAACACCAAAGCCCACATGGGTCGGAGAAGGACAGCACGCTCCCCGACATCAACGGGTATCTCACTGTTAATGAACGGAAAAAGAACGTTGTCGTTGCAGGCTCCCAAACGAAGGTCCACGTATCAGAACAGGGTTTTAACGTTAAAGCACCGTTAGAGCCTGTTAACCCACCGTCTAGTAACGCCCTGATTCCTGATTGTGGATTCCTGATTCCTGATTCCGGATTCACTGATTCTCCGAATCAAGATCAACACCACTCTCTCAACGCGGGCGAAGAAACTCCGCCAGTTGAGCCAGAACCAACTGCTGAGGAATCCTCGGTGGTTGACCCGAAGTCTCCGGTGGAGATGACGCTGGACTGGATACCTGACGAGAACCTCCTGAAAACCTACTGCGTCCACTTCGGCGTGTCGCCGGACTTGTTCACCCATGAAGCCATGGCCTCGTTCACGGCTCATCACGAATCCATCGGTGGACTCAACACGCAATCCAAGTGGGTATCTCTGCTGGTCGGCTGGGTGAAGTCGGACAGGGCAAAGGCAAGCAATGTCCGTCAACTCAAGCCTGTTCAGCCATCGCGTCACAGCGGCTTCGCTGACCGCAACTACACCGCTGGCTTGACCAAGCGGGAGGACGGTACCTATGGCATCTGAAAACGTGATAGCCATGCCAAGCGCATCGGCCGCACCCCGCCAAACGACAGGGATTTGCGAAGACCACGGACAGTTTCCGCAAACCACCAACGTGATCTTTGGTCGTGAATTCAAGACTGCCTGCCCAGAGTGCCAGCTCATCGCGAAAGCGGAAGAACAGGAGCGGATCAAGGCTCAGGCCCGCCAGGAGCTCGCGCTGAAACTTGGATCGGCGCTGATCCCGAAACGGTTCGCAGGCAAGACTCTTTCCGGGTATCTAGCCGCCTCGTCAGGGCAAAAAGAGGCGCTGCGGATATGCAGCAAGTACGCAGACAAGTTTGCCGAAATCGCTCCTACCGGTCGGTGCTTGCTGTTGCTTGGCAAGCCAGGCACTGGGAAGACGCACCTGGGCGTGGGCATTGCTGCCGAAATCATGAAGAAGACAGATGCGACCGCCGTATACCGGACCATCGGCACGGCGCTGCAGGAAATTCGTGCGACTTACGCGAAAGGCAGTGAGCGCACCGAAAACCAAATCTTGTCCGGTCTGATTGGGCCGTCACTGCTGATACTCGACGAAATTGGAGTGAGCAAGGAAAACCCCAGCGATTTCGAGTTGACGACGTTGTTCTCGATCATCAACGGCCGTTACGAGCAAATGCGCCCGACGGTAATTATCTCGAACCTCGACGCCGCCATGCTCCCAAGTGCCATGGGCGAGCGCTGCTTTGATCGTTTGCGGGAAGGCGGGGCGATTGCCGTTCCTTTCGACTGGGAATCGCAGCGCGGGAAGGAGGGGTTTTGATGGCTCATTCCAGGCTCTCCCCAACCAATCCTGCCGAGTACCGCTTCGCCGTGCACTGCTGCGGTTACAAGTGGGAGCTGTCCGACAAGCCCGACCGTGCCGTCGCCCTGTTCGAGCACCCTTCTGCGGCACTCAAGTTCGGCCAGATGATGTGGCCGTCTACCTACGAAGTCATCGACTTGAACACTGGGGAGCAGGTATGCGCGTGACCTCGAAGAAACTCCGCGCCTCGGCCAACGGCCAGGAATGCACCGTCCGCCTGCCGGGCACCTGCAACTTCAACCCGGACACTACCGTTCTCGCGCACCTGCCGTGCGGCCAGAAGGGCATGGGCATGAAGGGCTTCGACACTGTTGCCGTCTACGCGTGCAGGGCCTGCCATGACGTGATCGACGGGCGTGGCACTGGCGATGTGGATTGGCAGGACATGCCCCGCGCGATCGCCGAAACACATGAGGCCTTGATCCGGGCCAGAATACTCACCGTGAAGGGGGCAGCATGATTGACCCACGAACTCTACTCATCCTGATGATCCTCGCGACGTGGGCGCTCTTTGAAGTGTGCCGCCGCATCAACGACCGGCACCGCAAAGCCCGGGGTGACCGCCGATGAAGCCTCTTTCGCTGAAGCCGTACGGTGTGAAACCGACACGCAAGAAGTCAATCGACCGCGAGGGCCAGGAGCAGGCCGCGCTGCTGTCCGAGATCGAGCTGCGCTATCCGCAGGTTTTTGAACTGATCTACCACGTCCCAAACGGCGGTCACCGTCACAAGCTGGTGGCGATGAAGTTGAAGCAGCAGGGGGTGAAGGCGGGTATTCCTGACCTGGTGCTGCCGATGGCGCGCGGCGGGTTCTTCGGGCTGTATATCGAGTTCAAGGCCACGGTTGATCCTGCAGCAGTATCGGCGAGCCAGGCGGCATGTATTCGTCGACTGAATGAGCAGGGCTATCTCGCAGTGGTCTGCCGTGGTCACTTCGACGCGATGGAGCAGATCCGCGCCTATCTTCGGCTCGCTCCTACAGTGGTGGCCGCATGAACAATCAATTCAAGCCGGGCGATCTGGCTCTAATAATCAGTTCGATCAAGCGGCCTGAGAATGTCGGGAAAGCCTGCGAGCTTGTGGCCTTTATGGTTCCAGGCGAGCGACTTCTATTCGAGTTCGATGGGCGCAAAGCGATCAAGCACATTGGTGCTAACCCAGCATGGCTGGTGGCCGGGGATGACGTGATTGGAAGTGGTGGTGAGGTTGGGTTTGCGCTTGTGCGACCTGACAATCTGATGCCACTGCGTGGCGACTTCGCACCTGAGCAGCAAAAGGCGATGGAGCGGATCGCATGAGCAGTGCTGCCGTGAAGATCACCGATGCCGAAATCAAGCGGCAGGCCGCCGGCGCCGTGCGCGACCTGCGCGACATCGAGAACCGGGGTCTGTACCTGCGCTTCACCCGCGATCGCGCCCGGGCATCGTGGTACCTGGTGCGCAAGGGCAAATGGAACCTCGTGGGTAGCTTCCCTGACCTGAGTGCCAAGCAGGTCGTTGCGGCGCTGCCAGGCATTCGCCTGCGCCTCGAAGCCGGTACTGGCTCCAATCTGTCGAAGTGGGTCACCACCGGCGAACTGCTGGAATGGTACGCCGACCGGATGGCCCGCGACCGTAGCCTTTCGACCAAGCGGAAGAAGACAGGCGCGTCGCTGATCAAGTGCCACCTCAAGCCGCTTCTGGGGGCCGTGCCATTGGCCTCAATTGACAAGGCCACCCTGGACGATCAGTTCATGTGGCCCGCGCAGGAAGCCATCGGCATCGACTACGTCCGATCAGCATTCCAGCTGCTGGCCTTGGCCTTCCGCCAGGCGTTCAAGCTTCGGCTGATCGCGACCAACCCGATGAAGGACGTCAAGTTCAGCGACTTCTCCAAGGCCAAGGTCGGGATCAAGCCGTCACGGCTGCGCGGTACCCAACTGCAGGACCTGATTGCCCGCCTGCTTGACGCAATCGACAGCGCCCCGGCAGACGGCCTGCTGGCCCTATTGATGCTTTGCCATGGCACTCGCATCGGGGAAACCCGGCAAGCGCGATGGGCCCATATCAGCTTGGCAGAGCGGGAGTGGTTCATTCCAGCGGAGCACACCAAGACTGGCGTCGAGCACCACCTGCCGTTGACCGAGCAAGTGCGTCAGTTGCTGATTAGCTATCGCGACATTCAGCGGGCGGGCGGGTATGACGGGCAATTCCTGTTCCCGTCTCGCAGTGGCAATGCACTCAGTGAAGGCCAGGCCAGCGCCGTATTCGTGCGGCTGGGGCAGGGCGAGTGGACCAGCCACGACCTGCGCAAGGTGGCCCGTACCGGCTGGGCAGACATTGGCATCGACCATCTGATCGGTGAACTGCTGATCAACCACGCCATGGGCCACAACGTGAAGGTGTACATCCAATCGGACGTGATGAGCCGCAAGCGTGATGCCCTTGAGAAGTGGCACGCGCATCTAGATTCAAAGGGCCTTGACCGCATTCAGACATTGACCGGCTTTAGATCGGGAGATTCTGGTAATGCGCTGCAAGCCGCAGAACATAAGGCTTGCGAGCCTATTCAAGAATCAACCATAGGCGAGGTTTAAAAATGGATAAAAGCTCGGGAACAAGCCTCGCTATTGGCGGCATAAGCGTCACCCATTGCCCTCGTTTCGACAGAGCGGAAGTGTCGATGATCGTCGATGCGCGTTTCGATGACTGCCGGATTCTGGACGTCGTGCTGAAGGATGGGCACCGCACCAGGATCGACAGCCGTACATCCCCCGTATCCATCGACGCCGTTTTGTTCTGGCTCAAGGAGGCCAAGTGAATAAGGTTCACGGTCCAGCCTTTCGCAGAGAAATGAAGCCGCTTCGCGGATGCTACGACTGCCGTGGTAGTGGGCTTCGCCTTGGCATGTTTCACGAGATGGAATGCGCCACCTGCAATGCATCTGGCTGGGTTTGTGCCGAAACGGGCGATGCCCTGCCGCTGGCCGACCTGGTGCTGCAACTGAATATGAAGCTGCGTGCCGTGACTCGCGATCTGGATCTGGCTTTGGCTGGTCCTGCGCCAGGCGCTCAGCAGCAATACGAACAGAACAACCGCCGCGGTGCCGGCGGATCGAACTACACAGGGGATTGATCGATGGGCATCTATAAAGACGTGATGGGCACCCTGGTACGCGTACTGGCCGCCGACAACATCGACAACAGCACTAAGCAGTCATGGCAGAAGCTGATCGATGCTGACGTTCGCCAGGGCGGTACCGGCAGTTCGATTTCGGTCCGCGACAAATTTGATTACGACTGCTGCTTGCACGCGCTGCTGCACAAGCACCTGGCCCCTGCGCAGTGGGATGTATTAGTCGCCAAGTACTCGACGCACAAAGGCAACAAAGTCGCTTCAATCGGTCGCCTCATCAGCCGGATCCAGTCGCCAGCGCCGCAGCTGTTTATCTATAAGGCAGTGACGGCCTGGGCGATCCCCAAGCTGAAGGGCGTACAGGTAGTGCCGCGCAGCGGCCGTGAAGTGGTGTCCCGCAGCCTTCGGGATGAATTGGAGCACAATGCAGTCGGCGAGATGATCGCTTCCGGCTGGAGGACTGAGGTGAAGGTCGAGCGCGGCGAGTACGTGAAGAGATCCACCGACATGATCGTGCTGCCGGCCGACTTCTACGACATCAACACTTGGGATCTTGATGGCAAGCCAGAGTCGACTCGTCGCCGCTGGAAGACGGGGATTGCACGCTGCCTTGAGCGCCTTGAAGAGCAGGCAGTGGTGCACGCGACCGAGATATTCGATCGGGAAGAAATCTTCATTGATGCCGCTTGACTGTAGTGGCGCTTTGATCGTAAATTAACCCCATCATGTCGATCTTACGCGTTATGAGAGAGACACCAAAAGCCCCGCCACCGAGCGGGGTTTTTTATTGCAGGAAGAAAAGCCAACCCACGAGGAATACCCGAATGGTAAAGCGACTCACGATGCACCTGGGGGGTGGCGTTCGCCACCTGGCGTAGTCTGCGACAACCAGAAAGCCTTGGCTCGCTGTGAGGCTCGCGTTGCTGAGCCCTAGCGGCGAGCCCAGAGGCTCTGCTTCATGAGTTCAGATCGGAGATTGACTCACGGAAAGTATCAATGAAGATGCTTTGCCGCCACCGCGTGGGAACCGAGGACTAAGCCCCTACGCCCTTGGCCAGCACCTGAATCCCGATGGATAGCGCTTGGTTGAGAGCCTCTTTAGCCATTTCCTTCGCCCCGGTCTTGGTGGCAGTGGATAGCTTTTCACCCAAAGTTTCGCTGCCAAGTGATGGCTTGGGTACATGCTTGAGCGCCTGAAGTCCAAGCGAGGTCAGCACGTAGGTGCAATAGAAATGACCTTTATCTTTGCGCTGCACAAATCCTGACTGAACCAGCCAAGCCAAAGTTGCTTCGAAGAACTCGGTTTCAGGGTCGCGTTCCCCAGAGGTGACAGCAGTTTCCTCTACGGGGTCATAGCTCAGCGTTTCAGCCTCGGTGAGACCTGCTATCCGAGGTGACACGCCAGTATGCACAGGGAATGACTGGTACAGATGCGCCAGTATGCCCGCACTCATCTCATCGAAGCGCTCAATGTTTGTCTTCACCATGGTTCCGTCCATCGTTTTGCTTTAGGGGCATCGACGATAGCACGAAGCCACCATGCCGCCGTTGTGCGTGCTTTCTTTTCGGCTCCACCACACCCATTGCTCCGAGCTGGGAGTGCTGTTGGAGCCGAATTTATTACGCTCCCCGCGAGGGAGGACAGCCGGATGTCCAAGATGCCTGAGAAAAATCCCGACTTCTGGGCGCAGGTCTGGCTCGTCCTCAGTACTCCGCTTTGGCAGGGTGCAATCATGGCCTTCACCGTCTCGCTATTGCGCGTGCTGTACGAGGGGAAAGAGGCCAACAAGTGGCGCGTGATACTTGAGGCGATGATCTGCGGCTCATTAAGCCTTTCTGCCAGCAGCGTAATTGAATGGATGGCTTGGCCCTCCAGTCTCTCAGTTGCTGCTGGTGGCACTATCGGATTCATCGGTGTTACCGCGATTCGCGAACTGATAATCAAGTTCCTCGGGCGAAAGGCGGACTCAACATGAAGGCCATAGCTGCAGCATTCATCATCGCTCTGGTCGGCATCTTGCTCGTCGGCATCCAGCAGTACCGCGTTATCGCACTGCGTGGCGAGATGCAGATCGAAACCAAGAGCAAGAACGACGCACTCACGGCCAACAGCGAAAGCCAGGCCACGATCACCACGCTTCGGGCTGAGGCGCAGCGCAACACGGACTACCTGAAAGACCTGAACAGCCGGCTCAAGGCCAGTCAGGCAAAAGCCAAAAAGGCGGAGAAGAACTTTGAAGATCTCAAGCGCAACAGCAAGCCTGTTCGTGATTGGGCTGCTCAGCCTTTGCCTGACGGCCTGCGCGGGAAAGCAGCCAGTGGTGACAAAGACAACAGCGGTAAGGCTCGAACCCCCTGAGCTGGTCCCATGCGAGCGCATCGACGAAGCCCAGGCCGACCTTCGCGACAACGGTGATGTGTGGCAGTTGAAGGATCAGGCAATCAACCTGCTCGATACGTGCGCCGATCAGGTCGACGCCCAGATCAAGCGAAGTCACAGCAAGTAAGCCCACCAACCGTGATCGGAGTTGCGTATGTCTCGACTGAGAACTCTTCCCGCCCGTATGCAACAACCTGAAGGTAGAGCATTCGCTGCTCCAGTGGCGTTGGAGGGAGCGGATGGTTGGGGCTCGGGCCGTGGAGGTCGACCTTGGCGCCGTAAACGCGCCGCAATCCTCTTGCGCGATGAGTACACATGCCAGGCCTGTGGCGTCATCACGTTGCAGCTTGAGGTGGATCACATCGTGAACCGTGCCCGTGGTGGTTCAGATGATGAGGACAACCTCCAGGCTCTCTGCGTCCCCTGCCACAAGGACAAGACTGCCGTGGAGTCATCCGAGGGCGCGGGCCGAGCGTGATGTCCATCGATCTCGTCGAGCAAGCGAGAAACGGTATCGATTGGCGTCTGTGGCACGCCAGTACCCCGGGACGGGTCGAAACCGTGGAAGGTTTTGCATAGGACACCGCCCCCGACCGCACGGACAGATTTTTTCCCCCACACAGGTTTTTTGTTAATGGCGTTAACAACCAAGCAGCGTGCTTTTGTCGACGCTGTGAGGGGAGGTGCGTCCCATAAAGATGCAGCGATCGCCGCAGGATACGCGGCCTCCAGCGCTTCGGTAGCCGGTTCACGGTTGGCGAAACACCCGAATGTCATTGCAGCGCTGGCATCTTCACCCATTAACAAAAATGTTAATGGGGTGGGTCGACCTGCTAGTGCGAATTTGCCACCCCTGGATCGTGACGAGCCTGGTGACGAATCCGCTTTCGACTTTTCCAAAGCGATGACATTCACAGATCCGAAAGCATTTTTGATCGCGACGATGAACGACTTCGACGCTGACGCGAAGCTTCGGGTCGATGCTGCCAAGGCGCTGATGCCGTTCATTCATCCGCGTAAAGGCGAGGGTGGGAAGAAGGAAGAGAAGGAAGACGCAGCGAAGAAAGCAGGCAAAGGCAAATTCGGAGCTGCGCCTCCACCCCCTACACATTTGCGATCGGTGAAATAAGTGAACGAACCCACCTGGGACACTGCGTGCCCAGACTGGGAGTCGCGAATCATCAACCGGCAATCGTTGGTGCCGTTCCCGCCTTTATTTCCGAACGAAGCAGCGGCGTGCATGCAGGTCTTGAACGACCTGCGGATTGTCGACGCACCTGGTAGCCCGCTGATTGGCGAATCCTGTGCACCATGGATCAGTGATCTGGCCGGCGCGATTTTCGGGGCTTACAACTCCGACACCGGAGAACGGCTGATCCAAGAGTTCTTTCTTCTCATCAGTAAGAAGAACGCAAAAAGCACCATTGCCGCGGCGATCATGCTGACCGTGCTGATCCGCAACTGGCGCCAATCAGCCGAGTTCATCATTTTGGCGCCGACGATAGAGGTCGCGAACAACGCGTACGCCCCCGCACGCGATATGGTCAAACACGACGAAGAGCTCTCGGCCCTCCTGCATGTGCAGGATCACGTGCGAACCATTACGCATCGCGAGTCCGGCGCCACTTTGAAGGTAGTCGCAGCGGATCAGAACACAGTCGGTGGCAAGAAGGCGGCGGTCGTCCTGGTAGACGAATTGCACCTGTTCGGCAAAAACCCGCACGCAGCCAACATGCTGCGCGAAGCCACCGGCGGGCTAGCGTCTCGTCCCGAAGGTTTCGTCATCTACCTGACGACGCAGTCCGACCAGCCACCTGCGGGTGTGTTTCGGGAAAAGCTGCAATACGCTAGGGGCGTTCGTGACGGCACGATCATCGATCCTAATTTCCTGCCGGTGATTTACGAGTTTCCCCAGAAAATCCTCAGTGCCGATGATCACCGGAAGCCAGAGAACTTCTACATCACCAACCCGAACATGGGGTACTCAGTCAGCGAGAAATTCCTGATTCGAGAAATGAAAAAAGCGGAGGAGGCGGGCGAGGCTGAGGTGCTTGGCTTTATGTCAAAGCATCTCAACGTCGAGATTGGACTCGCATTGCGCTCGGATCGTTGGGCCGGTGCCGATTACTGGGTCGCTGCAGCAGAGAAGAAACTCACTCTCGATGATCTGATTACCCGATGCGACGTTATCGACATTGGGATCGACGGCGGTGGTCTGGACGACTTGCTGGGTTTCGCCGCCGTTGGACGCGACAAACGAACCCGTGACTGGTTGGTGTGGACCCATGCCTGGGCACATCCCTCCGTGCTCGAGCGAAGAAAGGCAGAAGCTCCGCGCGTCCATGATTTTGAGAAAGACGGCGACCTGACCTTGTCGAAGCGAATTGGCGATGACGTGCTTGAGGTAGCCGACTTGGTTGAGCAGGTTGAAGCGTCGGGTTTGCTGGACAAAGTCGGTGTCGATCCAGTCGGAATTGGCGCGATTTACGACGCGATGATCGAGCGCGAGATCCCACCAGAAAAAATTGTGGCCATTAGCCAAGGCTGGAAGCTGGGCGGGGCAATCAAGACCGCCGAACGCAAGTTGGCTGAAGGCGGTATGAAGCACGGCGGACAACCCATGATGGCCTGGTGCGTCAGCAACGCGAAAGTCGAGCCGCGCGCGAACTCCATCCTGATCACCAAGCAAGCCAGCGGCTCGGCCAAGATCGATCCCTTGATGGCCCTATTCAACGCAGTGACCCTGATTTCTCTTAACCCTGAAGGCCGGGGTAATGATGACTTCATGGCTGCCATTCGGAATCCGATCATCGTATGAAACCATTACACGTCTTCGTATTGACCGCTTTGTGCGGCTTCGGTCTAGCGGTTGCAGCCGTCTACATTCTGGCAGGCCTTGGTTGGTCTTTGCTGGCCGGCGCCGGCGCGTTGTTTCTCATCGCGGGCTTTGTGCGTAGGGGGCTGACCGGTGAATAGATCCTTATCGGCCGTAATCGGCCGTGCAGCCCGAAAGCCCAGCGCTTCCGTGGGAGAGTGGTTTGGAAAATCGATAAAATTGAGCGACGGGGGATTCTGGGGGCAGTTCCTGGGTGGTCAGTCCAGTTCCGGAAAAACGGTGAACGTCGATAACGCCATGAAGCTGTCGGCGGTCTGGTCCTGCGTACGGATCATCTCTACTTCGGTGGCAGGATTGCCCCTCGGCGTTTACCGTCGAGAGTTGGATGGCGGCAGGAGCGATGCCCGCGATTTCCCAATCTACGACGTCATCCACACCAGTCCCAACGAAGACATGACCGCCTTTCAGTTCTGGCAGGCGATGGTCTCTGCCATGTTGCTGCGGGGTAACGCTTTCGCCGAGATCATGCGGATTGGAGGACGGATCGTTGCATTGGATTTCCTCTTGCCATCAAGGGTCGACCTCGAGCTTGATGCTGATGGTCGTGTTGCGTATTGGTTTCGACCGAGAAAAGGCGCCAGACGTAAAATCGAGCGCGAAGACATGCTGCACATCCCCGCCTTCAGTCTCGATGGTCGAGTGGGGCTATCAGCCATCCGCTATGGCGCGGATGTGTTCGGCGCTGCGATGTCAGCGGACGACGCTGCTAACGGCACCTTCAAAAACGGTCTTCTACCTGCGGTGGCTTTCAAGGTCGACCGGGTACTCAAGCCCGAGCAGCGCGAGGAGTTCCGTGACTACGTGAAGCAAGTGTCGGGTGCGCTGAACGCCGGGCGCTCGCCTGTGCTGGAGCAGGGCATTACCCCAGAGTCGATAGGGATTAACCCGGTCGACGCTCAATTGTTGGAGTCCAGGGGTTACAGCATTGAGGAGGTCTGTCGCTGGTTCGGGGTTCCTCCCTGGATGGTCGGCAAAACCGATGCCGGTAGCAACTGGGGCACGGGCCTCGAGCAGCAAATGATCGCTTTCCTCACCTTCAGCATCAGCTCGATCACCAATCAGATACAGCAGTGTGTGAACAAGCGTCTTTTGACTGCGGTTGAGCGCCGCACTTTTTACGCGGAGTACTCCCTGGAAGCGTTTCTCAAAGCGGACAGTGCGGCCCGGGCTGCGCTGTACAGCACCATGGTGCAGAACGGCATCTATACCCGGGACGATTGCCGCGTTAAAGAGAACCTCCCCCGCAAGGGTGGCAACGCTGCCGTGCTCACCGTACAAACCAACCTCACCCCGATTGATCAATTGGGGCAAACAACCGACGGGCAGGCTGCGCAGGCTGCGTTGAAGAACTGGCTCGGCCAGAAACAGGAGTAAGCAATGGCGCTGAATATCAAAGCCAGCGGCTTCCGCTGTGAGCTGAGCCCTCGTGCGCTCGAGATGTGGAATCCGGATATCCGTGCTGCCATGGAAACCGGAACGGACACGATCACCATGTACGGGATCATCGGTGAGGATTGGTGGGGCGAGGGCGTGACAGTGAAGCGTGTGGATGCGGCACTACGTGCCATCGGCGACAAGCCCGTCACCGTGTACATCAACTCGCCCGGCGGGGACATGTTTGAAGGCATCGCGATCTACAACCGTTTGCGTGAACACTCTCAAGAGGTCACCACTAAGGTTTTGGGCCTGGCCGCCTCAGCTGCGTCCGTCATTGCGATGGCCGGCGAGAAGCGTGAGGTGGCAAAAACTGCATTCCTGATGATTCACAACTGCTGGACCTATTTCGCCGGGAACCGACATGCGATCCGCGAGCTGGCCGATACCATGGAAGAATTCGACCGCGCCATGATCGGCCTGTATGCCGACACCAGCGGTCAGGATGAAAAGGTCGTCGAAGCGATGCTGGATGCGGAAACCTACATGGGCGGTGCCACGGCCATGGAGAAAGGTTTTGCCACCGGGCTCATTTCCGCCGATGAGGTAAAGGAAGCCGCCGACCAGGAGCAAAGCCAGGCGCATTCTGCCCGTCGTCTGGATGCGGCCCTCGCCAAGTCCGGCATGCCCCGCACCGAAAGACGCAAACTACTTTCCGAAATCAAGTCCGGTACGCCTAGCGCTGCCGGCGGCGACACGCCTCGCGCTGTCGTGCCGGGTATGCCTTGCGCTGCCCTTGATGTATCCGCGTTTGAAGAAACCGCAACCCAGGCGTCTGCATTACGGAACCTCATTCCCATTCGCTAGACGACTGAATTAGCACCCCGATCAGTAACCGCCCAAGTGGCGGTTTTTTCATTTCTGAAGGAAGCAAAACCATGCCAGTAGATCTTTCCCAAATCGAAGCTTCTCAAAAGCAAACCCAGGCCGATCTGAAAGCCGTTGGCGATCAGATCAAAACCTATGCCGAGCGCACCGAGAAGGAAATCAAGGCCTCCGGTGAAATGCAGGCTGAAACCCGCGGCAAGGTGGACGAGCTCCTGCTCAAGCAAGGCGAGCTGCAGGCCCGGGTACAGGAGGCCGAACAGAAGCTGGTCAATGCCGGCAAGCAGCATGATCCAGAAATTCAGCAATCGGCCGGTCAGTTGGTGTCGGCCAAGATGCAGGAAGAGGGGGTTAGCAGCTCGTTCCGTGGATCTCGCCGGGTCGAGGTCCCTCGTGCAGCGCTGACTTCCGCCCCTGCATCGGGTGGCGCACTGGTACCCGCTGAACGCCTGGGTGTGATTCTCGCACCGCAGCGTCGACTGACCATTCGCGATTTGGTTGCCCCCGGCACCACAGGTTCCAACGCGGTGGAATACGTTCGCGAGACGGGCTTTACCAACAATGCCGCGATTGTTGGTGAGGGCCTGGCCAAGCCTTACAGTGAACTGACCTTCGGCTTGGAAAACGCCAACGTTCGCACGATCGCGCACCTGTTCAAAGGTAGCCGCCAGATCCTCGATGATGCTGCCGCTTTGCAAAGCTACATCGATGCCCGGGCGCGTTACGGGTTGCTGCTCGCTGAAGAAGCGCAGCTGCTTTACGGCAACGGGACCGGGAACAACCTGCACGGCATCATCCCGCAGGCTCAAGCATATGTTTCGCCGGCCGGCATCATCGTCGATGCAGAGCAACGCATCGATCGCATTCGACTGGCGTTGCTCCAGGCAACGCTGGCTGAATTTCCATCCACTGGCATCGTGCTTAACCCGATTGACTGGGCCGCGATCGAACTGCTCAAAGACGGCGAAAATCGTTACATCATCGGCAAGCCACAAGAGGGCACTTCGCCGCGGCTTTGGAATCTGCCCGTGGTTGAAACACAGGCGATTGTCCAAAACCAATTCCTCACGGGTGCATTCAGCCTCGCTGCGCAAATCTTTGATCGCATGGGCATTGAAGTGCTCGTCTCGACCGAGAACGACAAAGATTTCGAGAACAACATGGTCACCATCCGTGCTGAGGAGCGCCTGGCGTTTGCGGTGTATCGACCAGAAGCATTCGTCACTGGACCTTTGATTGCCGCGCCTTAATTCTCACCACTTCATGTGGAGCCGCCTAAAAGCGGCTCTTACTTTTTTGGAGACACAAAAATGGCTCGCGTCACTCAAGCAAAAACAGCATCAACGCCCGTCGTCGATGGCACTAGTGGAATGGGCAGCACTAATTCTTCGGAACTCGATCAGGACGCGACGAGCGTTGATGGGCCAACGCTCAGCTCTCCAGCATCAGAGGCTGACACTGACGACAGTCCCGGCAATCGGATGGTTATCTATCCAATTCGAAGTTACCTGGATGGCAAAGAAATTCGTCAGGCTGGTGGTGCAGGGTATGACTCACCTAAACACGAAGCGCTTTTGCTTATTGCAAAGGGGCTGGCGACTGAGACCGACCCAAAGGCTTGATATGAACGCAATCTCGACAGAGGAAGCGATGCAGCACCTGCGGGCTGAGGACGACGATCGTGACAGTGTCGAGCTGCTCTTGGCCGCGGCCGAAGACAGCGCAGCGCAGTTTCTAAATCGGCGATTTTATGCTGATGAAGTTTCGCTCGCTGCTGCATTGGCGGATGGCTCCGCTGGCAGTAAGCCGATAGTCATTAATCCTTCCATTCGCGCCGCCTGCCTGCTGATCGCGGGCAGTCTCTACGCGAATCGGGAGGATGTGGTCGTCGGGACAATTTCTTCTGAATTGCCCATGGGCTCCCGCTCGTTGTTGACGCCATATCGTGTTGGCTGGGGGGTTTAATGAGAGCCGGATCATTGCGTCATCGTTGCATCATGCAGAGGCCAGTGCGCGTTAAAAACCCATCGGCCGGCTTCGACGTCACCTGGTCGGACATTGGCAAAACATGGGCTGATATTTCTCTGCCCACCGGGCGCATCGCGCCTGTAGCAGAACAGCTGAAGGCGGTGGTCTCAGCTGAAATTCGCATTCGGCCTCGCGCTGATGTGATAGCTGGAATGCGTCTAGTGCATGTAGCCAATGGGCTCAGCGTGACCTATCTCATCGAAGCAGTTTTGCCCGACAACGCACGGTCGATGTTTCGACTGCTTTGTTCAAACGTTCCCAATTGATAGAGGTGAGCAATGAAAGTAATCGCATTAGGCAACCTGTCGGGTGCCATTGGCGAAAAAGCCAAAGGTGAGGAATTCACCGTCGACGCCAAGACAGGCACCGACCTGGTCAATCGCGGTCTTGTTCGTGAAGTCGTGGAGTCGCCTGGAACGAAAAAGACCGAGGCGGTCAAGGAGTAAACCATGGCTCGCCGCTCACGCATGTCCGGCGACTTCAAGTTACGGCGCACGCTTCGCAACATCCACCTGACAATGGATAACGAATTGGTCCCAGCGATGCAAGAGTCTGCGGACCAGATTTTGGCAACCATGCGGCAGTTGGTACCGAGGGACACCGGGGCCGCTGCAGGTGCTCTAAAGACGTTCGTTTCCAAAAGCGGCCTGGATGCACAAATCGGTATTCGCGGTAAAAGGGACATGCGCCGGTTCTTCTATTTACGCTTTCTCGAGTACGGTACCAAGGGTTACAACGGTGCGCTTTATCGACGTGCTGATGCCAACGCAGTGGGTGGACAACACACCAATAACCGGGACAAGTCGCAACTGAAAGGGCGGCACAATGCCCTGAACGAGCGGCCCACTAAGAACAAAAGTGATGGTGGCCACTTCTACGGTAACTATCCTGATATCCCGGCTCGACCTGCGCATCCATGGCTTCGACCGGCGATGGCCGTGAATCGAGAGTTCGTTCTGGCCAATATCCGCGCCGCTGTGGCCAGGACTTTGAGCAAAGCAAGCAAGGGAATTACCGATGGCTGATCCGTCTCTTGCACTTCAAGAAGCGTTGGTGGCGCGACTGGAAGCCGAGGTCTCGTGTCCTGTATACGACGGCGCGCCGATGGACACGCCGATGCCTTACATCTCGATTGATCGTGAAGTCTCGGTGAACGCCCGGCCCATCTCAGGCCGTAAGCGCGAGACTCGCATGCTCTATATGTCGGTTTGGTCTGATGCCCACGGCCAGGCTGAGGTGAAGCGCATAAACGGTGAGGTTGTTGCCGCCTTGGACGAACGCCGGCTACCTCTTTGTGTAGGTCGCGCCGTATCCGTCCGGGTCGAACAAGCCGATGCCCAGCGCGATGCTGACGGCATCACTTACCAGGGCTCAATCACGGTCCGCGTAATCACCACCCACTAAACCCTACACCCGGCCGCCCTGCGGCTTTATCCAATGCGCCTTTGGAGGACTCCCCATGGCCGATGACAACCTCAACACAGCCGCCGGCTGCCGATTCTCGATCGGCAGTAAGAACGGCGCAGACACCGAAGCGCTGTACAAAGCTGATACCTATGTCGAAGTGGGCGAGATCGAAGACCTCGGTGAGTTCGGTGACACCTTCAGCGCGGTGAACTTCACCTCCCTTCGCGACGGTCGAGTGCGCAAGTACAAGGGTACTGCGGATGCGGGCGACCTGACCCTGACCGTGGGCCTGGACAACGGCGACCTGGGCCAGGCCAAACTGAAAGTGGCGCACAAGGACCGCAGCAAAGGCGACTACAACATCAAGGTCACCCTGAATGACGGCGATCCTGATGCGACCCCGGCCGTTCTGCCGACCACCTTTTACATGCGCGGCAAGGTGATGAACAACACCGTCGCCCCCGGCGCCGCCGATAACGTGGTTCGCCGTAACGTCACCATCGGCATCAACTCCGACATTCTTGAAATCCTTCCAACGTAACTGGCGGGGCTTCGGCCCCAGCCTTTAAGGACTTGACCCATGAGTAAAACTCTTCACGGCACCATTGAGGTCACCGTTGGCGATGACGTTTACACGATGGTGCCTACCTTGGGCGCCGTTCGTGCAATCGAGGCGCACTTCGGCGGACTGCGAGGTGCCTCTCAAGTAGTGAGCGCTCTGAGTGTTGATGGGTGCGCGCGCATAATTGCGGCGGGTGCAGGCTTGTCGGGCAAGGAGGGTGAAGCGCTTGCCGAACAAGTTTGGCAGTCCGGTGTGCTCGATGTGTCCGTCCAACTCAATGCTTACTTGGTCGCGCTCTATAATCCGCGAGGGAAAGAGTCGGGAAAGAACGAAGCGGGGAAGGAGTAAGCGCTGTCGAGGACGGTAGCTATGTTGATCGGTTGTATGCCGTGGCCACGGGCTGGCTGGGCTGGTCGCCTGAGGTAGCTTGGCGTACGCCGCTCCCTGAGTTGTTTCTGGCCATGGACGCCAGGATCGAATGGGCGCAGATGACGAATCCTTTTGGCGGAAAGCCGTCCGGATCCAAGGAAAAGCCGAAACCGTCGACCGTTGCAGAAAAGCTGCGGCAGGTTCTGACGGGGCGGCAGGCATAATTTAGCCTTTTTGCTGTCCCCAATGTGATGATAGATTGCCGCCATCTACAGGGAGGGTTGAAAGTGCTGAAAGTGATATGCGTGACGGTTTTGGCGTTCGTGATTTCGGGATGTGAGACCACTCAAGTGTCTGCGGATCGCGCAAAGCAAGTAGCTCAATCAGATGTTTACGCGTTCAGCCGTCAAAAAAATCCCGACGACGCGAGGATCGTGTTCACCCAGGATGCGGGTGCAATGAGCTGTTTTGGAGCGGGGATGTCTGTTTACCTTGATGGTCAACTTGCAGCTAAGACTAGTCATGGGGAAAGTGTGAAGCTCTATCACGCGCCGGGTCCGGCGCAGCTCAGTATCAAGAACAACGCCATGTGCGCTGGCGGTGACTTGAGCGGCCTGCTGCTGGAGCTCAAGCCGGGCCTCTCCTATCAGGTTCGAGGGTACCGGGGTATGTGGGACAAGCCTGAACCGCTGCTCACCGCTCCTTCTCCTTTTAAATACACGAAGCAATAGCCTGAAGAGGGGTGGCAGTATTAGCTGCTGCCCTGAAGGCTCAACAAAAAAACAACTCGCTTCGGCGAGTTTTTTTACGCCCGGAGAAAGCAATGGCTGACACAGACGTTCAGGGAATGCTGGTCAGGATTGAGGCAACTACCGCCCAACTGCGGCAGGAAATGGCTCGGGCTGACTCCAGTGTTGCCCAAGCATCGGGCAAAATTGATAAGAGCTTGGCAGGTATTGATGAGGCGTTCGATCGAGCCGGAGAAAGCGCGCAAGGAGCTGCCGGTTTCATCAAAGGCGCGCTGGCTGGGGCGATCGGAATTGCTTCAATCAGCAAGATCGTCGAGGCGGCGGACTCCTACGGTCAGATGTCTGATCGGATCGGCATGGCCACGAGCAGCGTGGGCGAATACGACCTGGTTCAGCAGCGGCTGCTCGAAACTGCCAAGCGCACTTACCGACCGCTGAGCGAAGCGCAAGAGTTGTACATCCGGACCTCGGACAGCCTGAAGTCGATGGGGTACGACACCGGCCAGGCCCTGGACGTGATGGACAGCTTCAGCTTTTTGCTGGTGACCAACTCCGCTTCAGCTGATAAGGCCAGCTCGGCGATCGATGCGTACTCCAAGGCGTTGCAAACCGGCAAAGTTGAAGCTGATGGCTGGCAGTCGATTCTGGCAGCGATGCCGACGGTTGTGGACACCATCGCAAAATCGACCGGGAAAACAGCAGAGGAAATCCGAAGTCTCGGAGCACAAGGCCAACTGAGTTTGGATGTGCTCACTGAAGGGCTGCAGAAGTCTGCCGGGGCCAACGGTGTATTGGCTGACAGCATGAGCGTAGCAGTGCGCGATGCCGTACAAAATCTCTCGAATGCCTTCACCGTTTATCTTGGAAAACTGAACGAAACTACTGACTTCACCGGCGTCTTGGCAGGGAGTATCGGTGCGCTCGGTGACAATTTCGGAACATTAGCGGATATCGCGATCGTTGCGGCCATCGCTGCTCTGACCAAGTACGGCGTGAGCGCCGCTGATTCCGCTGGCGTGGCCATCTATTCGGCATTTCAAGATGCGGCGGCTCGCAAAGCCCAAGCGGCAGCCATTCTCCTCGCCGCAAAAGCAGAGCAAAAGAAAGCTCAGACATCGGTGTTCCTGGCTGAAAAAGAAGTGGCCGCAGCACGCGGCACGGCTGTGCAGACACAAATGTCGATCCAGCTTGCCGAAGCGCGAATGCTCGAAGCGCGGGCAACAAACGCGGTCGCCGCTGCCCAGGCCGGCCTGGGTCGGGCCGGTGGCGTCATCATGGGGCTGCTCGGCGGCCCTGTAGGTATCGCAGCTCTCGCCATTGGCGCTGCTACTGCGTTCCTCACTCTGCGCGACAACACTAGTGTTCTCGAAAAGAAGCTGGGCGACCTTAGCGATCCCATCGACAAATTGGTCGAGCGATTCAACAAACTCAACCGAGCCACCCAATCGGTCACCCTTCGCGAACTAAAGGCTTCCATCGAGGATGCTGAGAAGGATCTATCGACGGCTGCCGGTTCGATTGCGTTTGAGTTCCAAAGCAGTCTGACCAATGCAGGATTGGCAGGCGCCTCCGGCTTCATGGGTGGCATTGCGCCGCTGCCGGCTGAGTTCCAGTCTGCGATGGATGTCATCAACAAGGCCTCTGCCGACCAGTCCGCTGGTATGGTTGTCGACTGGAAATCGGTAGCGGACCAGGTACGCGTTGTCCCTGGTGTGACTGCTGAAATGGCAGACGCGCTGGAGAAAAGTGGAGGCGCTGCGGCAGAGAATGCCGAACAGGTCGCCCAACTTAAAGCCGCCCTGGCTGCGCTTACTGGCCAGACCGATGAAAACACCCGCGCCCAGCTGGAGAACGCTGCCGCCAAGGCTTCAGCCGCCGGCGTCGGCCAGAAGTACCTGGAGCAGTTGCAGAAACAGCTCGGCGCAGCTCAAGACAAAACAGCACTCCAGGCGGCAAACAGGTTCATCGCCGAGAATACGCTGCTCACCGAAGACATGATTGTCGCCATTCGCTCGGCCGCTGCCGCCAAGGATGCGCAGAAAGCTTCCGATGATGCTGCTGCCAAAGCCCTGAGGAAGAATGCGACCGAGTCCAACACTGCCGCGAAGCAGCAACTGAAGTCGTTTGACACTGCAGAGGAAGCCTACAAGCGTCAGATCGAACTGATCAACACCACCGGCGACAAGCAGAAAGACGCAACCGAGGTCGCCAAACTTTCCTTTGAGCTCCAGGAAGGCAAGCTGGGCAAATTGTCCGAGGCGCAGAAGACACGTCTGCTAGGCATGGCGGCTGAGTTGGACGCGCTGAACAAGATCAAGAAGGCCAACGAAGACGACCTGAAGTTGACCGCCTTCAAAGCGGCACAACGCACTGGCACGCAAACCTCACAGGATGGATTCGATCAAGAGCTGGCTGGTATTGGCCTGGGCGATAAAGCCCGTGATCGTATGCGCGCCGATCTGGCGCTTCGGCAGAAATATGCGGCCGACCTGGCCGCTTTGAACGAGCAACGCAACACCGGGCAGATCTCGCCGGAGCTCTATGCCAGCGAGACCCAAGTTCTGCAGGACGAGCTCGGCAAGCGCTTGTCGGCTCAGCAGAGCTATTACAGCCAGGTGGATGTAGCGCAATCCAACTGGGCCAATGGCGCGTCGAACGCTCTGCAGAACTACGTGGACCAGGCTGCAGACGTCGCGGGTCAGACGCAGGAGCTGTTCTCTAACGCGTTCGGCAACCTGGAAGATGGCATCGTCAATTTCGTGAAAACCGGGAAGCTGTCCTTCAAGGACATGGCCGACTCGATCATCGAGGACCTGATCCGCATCCAGGTCAGGCAGGCCGCTGCCGGTTTTCTCAGCAGCGCCTTCGGCTTTATGTCCGGCGGCAGCCAGGCGCTGGGGCAGGGCACGATGACCGGATTCAGCGAAGGCGCAATGGTCGCGAATGCTAAGGGCGGTGTGTACAGCTCGGCCAGTCTCTCGTCCTATTCGGGCGGTGTTTACAACACCCCGCAGACGTTTGCCTTTGCCAAGGGCGCCGGCATCTTTGCGGAGGCCGGACCCGAGGCAATCATGCCGCTCACCCGGGCCGCTGACGGATCGCTGGGTGTTCGAGCGGTGGGCGGTTCAGCGGGAGGTGCTGCCGGTAATGAAAGTGCGTCCACCACCACCGTCGGCGGGATCACCCAATACATCACGGTGAAGGGCAATGCTGATGAGTCGACCCTGGCGCAGATCCAGGACGCAGCTCGTCGCGGTGCTGAAGGCGGCTACCAACTGATGCTGAAAGACCTCAAGCAGAACGGACCAGCACTTCAATTAATCAAGCGCCGATAACCGGCTGTAGGAGTTTTATGGCTATCGTTTGGCCGGCTTCGCTGTGGCCGTCGCAAATGACCTGGGGCATGGTCTACAACAACCGGGCATTCACGTCGACGCTTTCCAATGCACAACAAATCATGGGCTACCCCGGTGCGTATTGGCTGTGCACGCTCAACTTCGACGATCTATTCGACGAGGATGAGCGCGAGCTGACAGCGTTGCTGGGCAGGCTGCATGGCATGTTTGGCACCGTGAATATCCCTGCATTCACCAGGATCAGAACCGACAACATCGGCGCCCCGGTCATCGTGACGGGTAATGCCCAGGCCACCAACCTGACCATCGGCGGCGTGACGCCCAGCAAAAAAGTCTTTGCCTACGGCGACTACATCACGATCGCGGGTGAAATGTTTGAGGTGGTTGAGGACGCCGTTTCGACGGCGCAGGGACGGGTCCAGGTGTTTCTCAACAAGCGGATCCGGCGGTCGCTGCCCGCCGGCGCCGTCGTGGAGTACAAAAATCCGTATTCGGAGATGCGCCGTGTCGACGACACCAACCAGCTGACGGTGCAGCCCGTCGTGGCCAATGGCAGCTTTCAATTCAGGGAGGCCTTCTGATGCCGTCTTCGTTCCCTTTCAGCCAAAGCGTGGTGAACATCATCGCCACCGGCAAGTTCATGCCGGTCTATGCCGTGCAGCTGGATTTTGCCGACGGCATGGTGTTCGCGCACACCGGTACCGGCCAGCTGGTAATCGACAGCATCACCTACGAGGGTGTCGGCACCTTTGGCGAGGTGAGCCAGTCGCAGGAAAGCGATAACTCCAACTCTCCCATGTCGGTCGAGCTGACCCTGAGCGGCCTCGATGCCTACATCCTGACCGAGACCAATGTGCGCGGCTGTCGTGGGCGCCTGGCGAAAGTGATGTTCGTGGTGTTCGACGAGAACGGCAACTATGCCGCTGACATCCTCTTCTCGGGTCGCATGGATGCCGCCAAGTTCTCATTTGCCGGCAATGGCCAGGAAGGCAACAGCATCACCGTTCCGGTGATTGATCGCATGGCCGAGTGGAGCCGCACCGGTACCGAACGTTTCACCGATGAAAACCACCGTGCTCGCCATGAAGGCGATCGCTTCTTCTATGCCATCGCCCAAATGTCCGAGTGGCCCATTTACTGGGGTTCCACCAAGGACGCACCAGTATTCACCTACGAGTAAAGCCATGCGCTATCAGGACTGGACCACGCGTCTGCATGACGTGATCAAGGCTGCCCAAGGGCGGCCTTTTTCGTGGGGCGAATTTGACTGCTGCCTGTTCGCCGCTGATTGCTCGGCCGCCGTTTGTGGTGTCGATCCAGCTGCGCAGTATCGCGGCAAATACACATCGGAGGCGGGCGCCAAGCGGCAGCTGAAAAAGCAGCACGGCAGCCTTGAGGCGGCTTGGGACGCATCCTTTCAGCGGGTGTCTTTAGCCTTCGTTCAGCGTGGCGACGTGGTGCTGTACGACGCCCCGAACGGGCGAAGCATGGCGGTTTTCTGGGCGGGTGACTTCTGGTCCACGACCGATGAAGGCGTTACCCGGGTTGAGTGTGAGCCGTTGGCGGCATGGAGGGTTGAGTAATGAGTGCGGGCGTAAAAAAACTTGCGCAGGTCGTGGTGGGTGCGGTTGTAGGGTTCGCCCAGGGTGGCCCTTGGGGCGCCGCAATCGGTGCGGGCCTGGCGTTCTATGCGGCTGAGCAACAGGAAAAGCTCAACACCAAGTCGCCTTTGCGCGATAACGAGCCTTCGGCGCAAACCGTCCGATCCTCAAAGGCACCAGTGCGTTTTATCCTCGGACGTGTTGCCACGGGTGGCGTGCTCGTGTGGGCCCAGGAACAAACCGGCAACCAGGCGGATGGCGAATGGCTGCACATGGTCTACGTGCTGAGCGAAGGGGATATCGACTCCCTGGAGAATATTTATCTGGGTGAAGAGGAAATCGGTTCGTTCGGCGCATTTGCCAGCTATGAGTTGATCGTCAATCCCACCCAGGTTAACGCGTTCCTCAAAACCAACTGCCCAGGCTGGAAGGACAGTCAGATCGGCCGTGGCCTGTCATTCGTGCGCGTGTCGCTGCGTTACAGCGCGGAAAAGTTTCCCTCCGGCATTCCGGATGCGCGGTTTGTGGTGAAAGGGCGCAACGATATCTTTGACCCGCGCACCGGCGCCACGGGCTACAGCGCGAACACCGCACTCCATATTCTGTGGTACCTGCGCGCACGTTGCGGCGTTCCGGATGACGAGATTGTGTTCTCGACCTTCGCCAGTGCGGCCAACGTGTGCGATGAAACTGTCACCAATGCTGATGGCTCAGTCAGTCAACGTTATCGGACGGCCTGCGTCATTGGCGCAGACGAGCAGCGCACCGGCGTACTACAGAAGCTGGAAGCGGCGTGTGCCGGCAAACTCATTCGCGTGGGCGGTCGCTGGATGCTCCAAGCGGGTGCCTATTACGGCCCGTACGATTTTGAGCTCACCGAAGACATGGTGGTGGGCACGATCACCGGCAGCACCGAGCCAGCCAATGATGCGGCGATCAACGTCGTGCGCGGTACCTTCGTTGATCCTTCGCAATCGTGGACTGAAACTGACTATCCGGAGGTGCGGGTCGATCAGTGGGTCATTGAGGATGGCGGCGAAGCGGCAGAGACGCTGACTTTTTCCTACGTCACCGACCCCTACCAGTGCCAGCGCCTCGCGAACATCGAGCTTCGGCGCCGGCGCGCCGGCGGTACCATCAACATTCCCATGAACCTATCCGGCTACAACTGCCGGCCCGGGCGCGTGATCCGGGTGAATCTGCCGTCGCTCAACATTTTGGGTGAGTTCATCGTCACCAACTGGTCGATGGGCGACAAAGAGGGCTGCAGTGTCTCTGTGGCCCAATACGAGCAGCCTATTTTCAGAGACGCGGTTGGGCAGCCCTACAACCCGATCGGCTTTATCAACCTGCCCGCCGGGGGCCTGGGCTCGCCGACAAACCTCAAATGGGCGCCGGTGGGTTCGGCTGAGGTAACGCAGGGCGTTCTGTCGTGGCTGCCGCCGACCGGCATCGTGAAGGAATACGTGGTCATCGTTCGCCAGGGCGGAATCGCGATTCAGTCGCACAACGTGCCGGCCACCTCCACGTCGTGCGCGATCAACGGTTTGGCTTCCGGCAACTACACGATGAGTGTGGCAGCAGTGGGACCGATGGCCCGATCGGGCGAAACCACTCTGTCAGTCAATGTGAACGGGCCACCGATTCCGGAGGCCTGTGTGGTTCAGTCGTCTATCGACTCGATCACCCTGATTCCGTCCAACACCCTGCGCGGTCTGAACGGTGGGACGTACGAATATTTCTTCAGTACAGTCCCTCAGTCCGATCCGAAGGACGCGGTGTATGTGGGGCAGGGCCTTTCGTTCACTCACACTGGCCTTGGGTTTTTCACCAACTATTACTACTTCGTCCGGTCCTCGAACGCCTACGGCAAAAGTGCGTTTCTGTACGTGCCGGCGTCGACTTCAAACGATGTGGGGGCCTACCTCGATGCGCTGGATGGAAAGCTCACCGAGAGTCAGTTGGGCCAAGCGCTGTTGGATCGAATCGAGCTGATTGATGGTCCGCCGGCATTGCCAGGTTCTGTGAACAATCGCCTTGAAGTCTTGGATGGTCAAATCAGTGAAGTGACTGATTACCTTCAGGAGCGCGTTAACGATGGCCAGCAAGCACTCGCCGAGGCTCAGGCGAACTTCACCGAGGCGCAGGAGACGCTGACCGAAGCTCAAGCCGCGATGCAGCTGCAGCTCAACCAGGTCAGCACTATCGCCAAATCGAGCGAGTATCAAAAGGACAAGGCCTACGGCGTCGGGGCATCCACACGCCTGAACGATCGTCTGTATCAGGCCAAGATCGCGGTACCGGTGGATGCGACCGGGGCGAAGTCGCCGCCTAATGCCACCTATTGGCTGGACGTCGGCCAGGTCGTGACGGATTCCAACGGCCTGGCCACACGGGTCAGCACCGCTGAAAGCAAAATCACCAACATCGAAGGGGTCAACACCAGCCAGGGCACGGCGATCACCGGGCTGAACAACAGTCTGACGACCACCAACGGCAACGTGACCGCGGCGCAGACTGCAGCGAATGCGGCGAACACCCTGGCCGGCGGCAAGGGCAAGGTGATCGTGCAGACCAGCGCACCGGCGGCAGCCGATCAACTGGCGCAGAACCTGTGGATAGACATCACTGGTGGAGCCAACACGCCGAAACGTTGGACGGGTTCGGTCTGGGCGGCAGTAACGGATAAGGTGGCAACCGATGCGGCAGCGGCCGCAGCCAATGCCCTGTCAGTGGCCAACACCAAGGCCGACGCGGCCGCGCTCACCAGCCTGACCACGCGAGTGGAATTTGCAGAGGGAACGATCAGTAGCCAGGGCACGGCGATCACCGGGCTGAACAACAGCCTGACGACCACCAACGGCAACGTGACTGCTGCGCAGACTGCAGCGAACGCGGCGAACACCCTGGCCGGCGGCAAGGGCAAGGTGATCGTGCAGACCAGCGCACCGGCGGCAGCCGATCAACTGGCGCAGAACCTGTGGATAGACATCACTGGTGGAGCCAACACGCCGAAACGTTGGACGGGTTCGGTCTGGGCGGCGGTGACGGACAAGGTGGCAACGGATGCGGCAACGGCGGCAGCCAATGCCCTGTCGGTGGCCAACACCAAGGCCGACGCGGCGGCGCTGACCAGCCTGACCACCCGGGTAACCTCGGCGGAAGGGACGATCAGCAGCCAGGGCACCTCGATCACTGGGCTGAACAACAGCCTGACGACTACCAACACCAACGTGACGGCAGCGCAGACTGCAGCGAACGCGGCGAACACCCTGGCCGGCGGCAAGGGCAAGGTGATCGTGCAAACGGGTGCGCCGGCGGCGGCCGATCAACTGGTGCAAAACCTGTGGATCGACATCACCGGCGGGGCGAACACGCCCAAACGCTGGACGGGTTCGGCCTGGGCGGCGGTGACGGATAAGGTGGCAACCGATGCGGCGGCGGCGGCAGCTAACGCCCTGTCGGTGGCCAGCACCAAGGCCGACGCGGCGGCGCTGACCAGCCTGACCACTCGCGTGGAGTCTACAGAAGGGACGATCAGCAGCCAGGGCACCTCGATCACCGGGCTGAACAACAGCCTGACCACCACCAACGGCAACGTGACCGCTGCGCAAAACGCAGCGAACGCGGCGAACACCCTGGCCGGAGGTAAGGGCAAGGTGCTCGTGCAGACTGCTGCGCCGGCGGTGGCGGATCAACTGGTACAAAACCTGTGGATCGATATCACCGGCAGTGCTAACACGCCAAAACGCTGGAATAGCTCGGCCTGGGTCGCCGTGACGGACAAGGTGGCAACCGATGCGGCAGCGGCGGCGGCCAACGCCCTGTCGGTGGCCAACACCAAGGCCGACGCGGCGGCGCTGACCAGCCTGACCACCCGGGTGACCTCGGCGGAAGGGACGATCAGCAGCCAGGGCACCTCGATCACCGGGCTGAACAACAGCCTGACGACCACCAACGGCAACGTGACCGCTGCGCAAAACGCGGCGAACGCGGCGAACACCCTGGCCGGTGGTAAGGGCAAGGTGATCGTGCAGGCCGCTGCGCCGGCGGCCGCCGACCAGCTGGCGCAAAACCTGTGGATCGATATCACCGGCGGCGCGAACACGCCCAAACGCTGGACGGGCTCGGCCTGGGCCGCGGTGACGGACAAGGTGGCAACCGATGCGGCATCGGCGGCAGCTAATGCTTTGTCGGTGGCCAACACCAAGGCCGACGCGGCCGCGCTGACGGCGTTGAATTCGCGAGTGACCAGCGCCGAAGGCGTGATCACCTCACAAAGCGACAGCCTGACGCAGCTCAACAACAGCCTGACGCGCTTCGGTGATAACTCGCCGACGAGCGTCTATCAGAGCTTGTTTAATGGTCTGGCGGTGGATACCTGGGCAAAAACTCAGGCGGCTGCGGCGGCCACTGATTCGCTGTCGAACGTGGAAGGCAACATCAGTGGTGCCACGCTCACTATCGACATTCCGGCGAACGCGAACTGGTGGGGTGCGACCAACAAAAAGGTCCGCTTTGATCCGACTCGTTTGTACAAGCTGGCAGTGCGAGTGCAGCAAGTGTCTGTGCGCGCAGGTACACCGCCGCAGTTTTATGCGGGCCTCGATTGCTTCGCTGATGATGGTGTGACCCGGGTGAACACCAACGGGGCCAACTCGCCAAGCTCTTCGCATTACCTGTTGGCGAACGCAAAGACCTTGGTCGTGGGTGAATGGACCGAGCTGGTCACGTATGTGAAAGGGCACACCACCGGCGCGGGCGGTTCGGGGCCGGGCACTATTGCCAGTCCTAAGCCCCTCAAGGCGGGATCACGCTACATCTCGCCCATGTTGATTGCGGGATACAACAACATGGGGGGCGTGGTCGCGCTGGACTATTTCACTATCGACGACGTGACCGATCAGGTGCAGATCGATGCAACTTCGGCCGCACTGTCGTCGCTGGATTCCACGGTGACCCAGCAAGGCGCAACGCTCAGCAGCCAGGGCACCTCGATCACGGGGCTGAACAACAGCCTGACGGCCACCAACACCAACGTGACGGCGGCGCAGACTGCAGCGAACGCGGCGAACACCCTGGCCGGTGGCAAAGGCAAGGTGATCGTGCAGACCGGTGCGCCGGCGGTGGCCGATCAGCAGGTGCAAAACCTGTGGATCGACATCACCGGTGGCGCGAACACACCGAAACGCTGGACGGGTTCGGCCTGGGCTGCGGTGACGGACAAGGTGGCAACGGATGCGGCAACGGCGGCAGCCAATGCCCTGTCGGTGGCCAACACCAAGGCCGACGCGGCGGCGCTGACCAGCCTGACCACCCGGGTAACCTCGGCGGAAGGGACGATCAGCAGCCAGGGCACCTCGATCACCGGGCTGAACAACAGCCTGACCGCCACCAACACCAACGTGACGGCCGCGCAGACTGCGGCGAATGCGGCGAACACCCTGGCCGGTGGCAAGGGCAAGGTGATCGTGCAAGCCGGCACACCGGCGGCAGCCGATCAACTGGTGCAAAACCTGTGGATCGACATCACCGGCGGCGCGAACACGCCGAAGCGTTGGACGGGTTCGGCTTGGGCGGCGGTGACGGACAAGGTGGCAACCGATGCGGCGACGGCGGCAGCCAACGCCCTTTCGGTGGCTAACACCAAAGCCGACGCAGCAGCGGTCACGGCCTTGAATTCACGGGTGACCAGCGCCGAAGGCACAATCACTTCCCAAAGTGACAGCCTGACGCAGCTCAACAACAGCCTGTCGTCGTTGCAAGGTGATGTGGCGGGGCTGGGCTTGGACCCAGCACCCAATGCGCTTTGGCAGTTCGATACCGGCGTGGAGGGTTGGACTAATGGAGGGTCCACTGTTGCCTGGGCGGATGGCCAGGTAACGATCAGCTCGACAGGTACTGACCCAACGTTCTCCAGCCCATCCGGGTTGGGGATCAGCGGCTCGCTGTATACCAAGGTTCGGGCGCGGATCACGCGAATCGCCGGTGCGGGTTGGGATGGCAAGGTGTTTTATGCCACGCCATCGCACGCTGTGGGGTCGGGTTACTACAAAACCTTGCCAAACCCAATGTTGGCCAATGGGCAAAGCGCGGTGCTGGAATGGGACATGGCTGCGCTCTCCGTGGGCGGCTCGGATTGGGTCAACTCCACTATCTCGCAGATCCGCCTCGATATTGGCGGCGGATCTGCGGCAGACGTGTTCGCAGTCGACTGGGTGGTTGTCGGTCGAGCAGGTCCGGGGGCCAGCAGCGCGGCGCTGTCGTCGATTGATTCGAAGGTCACTCAGCAAGGCGCCACCCTGACCAGTCAGGGCACCAGCCTGACGTCGCTGAGCAATAGCCTGACGACTACCAACGGCAACGTGACTGCTGCGCAAAACGCGGCAAACGCGGCGAACACCCTGGCCGGTGGCAAGGGCAAGGTGATCGTGCAAACGGGTGCGCCGGCGGCAGCCGATCAACTGGTGCAAAACCTGTGGATCGACATCACCGGCGGCGCGAACACGCCGAAGCGTTGGACGGGTTCGGCGTGGGCAGCGGTGACGGACAAGGTGGCTGCTGATGCAGCAGCTGCAGCAGCCAGCGCCTTGACCGTGGCCAACACCAAGGCAGACGCCTCGGCGGTCAGCAGCTTGACCACGCGCGTGACCAGCACCGAACAACAGATCACGGCCCAGGCTACCAAGCTGGACGGGATCTATGTCCAGGTAAACCCGACACTCGCTGGGGAAAGTTCAGGCTACGCGGGTTCGACCGGAAGCTTTGTCGGGGTGTGGTCCGAGCAATCAGCCAGGATTGAGGACGGCATTCTGTCCGCCAATCGCATCGATACGGTCGAGGCGACCGCCAACATTGCCGTGGATTTAGGTCAGCAGAACAGCACCGCCGTACAGCAGGTTAGTGCAGTCGTTCAGCAGGTCAGTCAGGCGCAGATTGCGGCGGACGGAAAGGCGTCGGCCATGTGGTCGGTCAAGATGCAGGTAAACGCCCAAGGGCAGTATGTAGCTGCAGGTATTGGGCTTGGGATTGAAAACGGACCTGCTGGATTGCAAAGCAAGTTCTTGGTGAGTGCTGACACGTTCGCGATAGTTAACGGAATAAACGGCACGCTGTCATCGCCGTTTGCCGTTACCGGCGGACAAGTGTTTATGCGCTCTGCCTTTATCCAAGACCTTTCTTTATCGTTCGGCAAGATCGCAGACAACATCCAATCCGATAATTACGTGGCAAACAGCACGGGCTGGAAACTGAGCAAGGCCGGTGGCATAGAACTCAACTCGACGGTGGCTGGCCAGGGACGAGTTCAAGTAACTAATCGGGCGGTAAAGGTTTGGGACGCGAACGGCGTTCTTCGAGTACAGCTGGGAGATCTATCGGCATGAGCTTTGGACTACGAACATGGGGTGATGATGGTGCGGTACAAATTGACGAGAATTCCTTTACGGTTCGGTTGGTGTTATCGACTCTGGTGACATTCACCACTGTAAAGGGAAATCAAGATTTCTCTGTGCCGGGTTGCAACCCAGGTAATTCAATTGCGTTTGTCGTTCCTAGTGGTCCCGTCTCAAATGATCAGCGACAGTTTGAGACGGAAATGCTTGAAGGGGTGGCTCGCGTTTACAACTACACGCGGACTTTCGACGCCAGCTCGACGAAAGGCGGAACTATGCGTTTGTTTGTCGTGAGGTTTCGCTAATGAGTTTCGGTTTGAGTTTTTCCAATAATGACGATGTGGTTGTTTTGGATTCAGAGTATTCAAGGCTTTGCATTATTTACTCTGGACGTTATGCACCAAACTATGGGCCTGGAAATTTCCAATCGCTAATTACGTTTCCCAGTCCGATCACAAGCGCAGAGCAACCATTGGTGTTTCTGCGCCCGGACACTGTAAATGGCATTGTTAAAATGGGCACCGCTGCGTACGTGCTGGGAAGTCCTGGGAACTGGACCGGCTTTTTGACCAGCATGTATGACCAAGTGGGGTTTTATCCGAATGGTCGATATGTGGTTGCTTCGTTTGGTGCTCAGGCGAGAGCTAGTTTTGGCCTGCGCCTGTTCTCGTCTGCTGGGTTGCCGATTTTTGATTCAGGCACACCTAATCTTCTATTTACGCGAGCATTTCAAAATTGGAGCTATGTTACTTATTCTCGTCTCCCGCAAGGAGAGTATGTTAACTATTACACTGTGCCATTTGATTTTCCAGAGAATGAATATTTATTGGGCAACTCATTTATGATGAGGATGAATAACGCGGACAATCTTGGTCGGTCAGTACATACGTGGTGGGATTTTCAGAATAAAATTCTGTATGCTGTAACGATAGCGCTTGTTAATCCCTACGCGTTTTGGTTGCCAGCGATGTTCGCAAAAATAAATTGATAAGCAATTTAAGTATAACGTTGTGCTTTGCAGATTCTTTACTACTAATTCAAGGGAGGCATAATGGCTAAGCAGACAATATTATTAGGCGCTGCGCCTACTGGCGTTGGCGGTGATACGCCACGCACCGCGTTCACAAAGGCTCAGCAGAATTTTGATGAGCTGTACGCCCGCGATGCACAGCTAGGCTCGGCAGCAAATGCAAACATAGGTACAGCGCTTGGTAATGTGATGGCGGTTGGGGCTTTCGGGATTGGTTCAGCCGCACCAGCTATTTCCACAACAATGAATGAATTTGTTACTCAGTGTAAGATTGTAACGCCATCCACTCAGTATGTGTCGAATCTACCTGGTTTAAGTTACGGGACGAGGTTAGACCTCGCGTATCCGGGATCGACGCTGGGCAGTCAAATTATGATGGGGATCTCGCCAGGAAACATTATTGGTTTCAGGTCGGGCGACTACGCGACTGCAGCGTTTAATATTATTTATCACACAGGCAATACAACCCGAGCTGCTGACGGCACATTAAAGGCCATCTAATTGAGGAATTATTAAATGACCACTCGCGCCGCATTAAATATTTTAGGATTTGACGGAAGTGTCATTGATGTAACTTCCCTTGGTGTCTCCACGATAACCACAGAACACCCATCAACAGGGAAATATTTGGTCTTCGGAACACTCGGTATGGCCCCGCCTCCTTTGGGCTGGGGATACGTCGTAAACCAGATGGATAACAACGCGAGCGTTGCTATCAGTTACGCCGACCAAGTGTTGACCGTTGATATTGCGGTGGATGGCCAGCCGGCGAACCTACAGCACAGCATCACGTTACATGTTGAGGTTGAGGAAATTGTTGTTATTCCACCCGTTGTCGAACCTGTGGTTGTTGATCCGGTGGCCAGCGCCGCCGCAGAGCTTGTCGCACGCAGCAGCAGCGCTGCAGTTTTTATAGCCCGGATTCTGGATCGAGTAGAAACGCTCAGCTACGGCATCGAGGCCGGCGAGGCGAGCGAAGAGGACGAGGCCGAACAAGCCGCGCTGCAGCTCAGCCTTAAAGCGTGGAAGGGCTACAAGTTCGCCTTGGGCAAGGTCGCCACACAGTCCACTTGGCCTGCTGCACCTCTCTGGCCACTTGAACCCGTCATGCCTGGCATCCCGGCCGATCCCGAGGCCATGGCTTCCGATACCCAGTAACACCCCTGCAATACCCATCACCCGCCATCGAGCGGGTTTATTTTTACCCAAATTTTGAAAACCGGAGATTCCCCATGTCCTTTATCGTTATCAACACCAGCAATAACTTCGATCCAATTCACCAGATGGAATTCGCGACCGTCGACGAGGCAGATGCCCATGCGCGGGAAATTGTGACAACGCAACCTCAGGCAGTCGTTCGCACGGCTCAACTGATCAACACCTACACCGCGAAGGTAACCGTCACTTCGAAGCCGGTGCAGATCGTTCCGGATTCGCCTGCCAGCTGACAGGAGCACGTGATTCGCGCCCGCCCCGTGCGGGCTTTTTTTCGTCTGGAGGAAAGTTATGACTGCAACTGAGAACGATCGCGACATCCTGGCTCGAACACTGTGGGGCGAGGCACGCGGCGAAAGTCTCGCTGGACAAATTGCTGTGGCGTGGACCATCCGAAACCGCGTCAACGATGGCAAAGCCAAGTCGTGGTGGGGGGAGGGCTACGCTGGGGTTTGCCAGAAACCGTACCAGTTCAGCTGCTGGAACAAAAACGACCCCAATTATGCGTACCTGAGCGGCGCGAAGCCGATCCCGTTCCGCGAGTTGGCTCAGGCAAGGATCGCTGCTGACCAGGTCATCGCGGGCAAGGTGCCAGACCCCACCGGCGGGTCGACTCACTACTACGCAACCACAATGACGAAACCGCCGGCTTGGGCGAAGGGTGCCAAGCAAACCCTGAAGCTCGGCCAACACATCTTTTTCAAAGATGTGCCCTGAGGCCAAAGTCTCAGCACGCTCGACCTAAGAGCACGGTACTCAGAAACCATCTGGTCTAACGTAAAGCCCGCAATCAAGCGTGTCAGCGCGTGGCTTTCCGGCGCCGATTCTTGATCGACAAAAGCGCCAAGACCGTGAGACTTATCGATCTGCTGTAGCTCGGTTTGAGACGAACGCATATCGAGCGCCACCGCCCGCAGGATATTCTTGGCATGATTTCTCAGACCTTTCGAATCCATCGTCGGCATCTCAGTGTCGACCGACCTAGCAAACGACTACCAAGCTTGCAAAATAAGCTCAAGGTTGTCGGAGATTAAGTCTGGAAGTCTCATGGCGATCCTATTGGCGTTCGTTGGCTATGAGAGAGAGCAAAACGAGGAATAAATTAATCAATGGAGACAGCGTAGTTGCAGATTCCAGCCTTGATGTTCCACCACCGGCGCCATGGCAATCACTCCACCAATACTGAAGCACCGCTACCGGCTATCGACGCCATGCAAGCATTACCACACCGACGGTTATCAAGCTGATGCCAATCCATTGGCGAACATCGAGCTTTTCTCCCAGTAGTGTCACTCCCAGTATGGAGACAAGTACAACGCTGAGTTTGTCTACCGGGGCAACCAGGGATGCTTGTCCGAGCTGCAGAGCGCGGTAGTAACATACCCACGAGGCCCCAGTCGCCAAGCCAGACAGGACCAGGAACACATAGCTGCGCGCCGATATCGTGCCAAGGGCCTGGTATTGTCCGGTCGCGTACACGATCAGCGCCAAGCTGAGTAAAACCACTACGGTGCGTATCAGGGTGGCGAAGTCAGAGTTGATTCCAACAATGCCAATCTTGCCAAAAATAGCCGTCATTGCAGCGAACAGTGCTGACAGCATTGCCCAGAATACCCACGATGAAAATAACGACGTGCCCATTGAAGAAAGCCTGAAGGTGAAGTGGTCGTAGTGTCCCGCGCTCCCAGGGAGTGCAACTCAGCCCTGCGCAGGGTCCGCAGAATTCGCTTTTTGCAAGCGTATCGAAACACACAAACCGCTATTCTGCGTTTCGTCCGAGAAACCTAGCTGAACGGATATTCCGGTGCGCTCCGCTATCGCCTTGACGATCGACAGGCCCAGCCCCGAACCTGCTTCATCGGTTCCCAAACTGCGGTAAAACGGATCGAACACTCGCTTGCGCACATCTACCGGGATCCCCGGGCCCGAATCTTTTACCTGCAAGATTGTAGTCTCTTGTACCCGATCAACCGAAAGGTCAATCCGTCCTCCCGGGGGGGTATAGCGGATCGCGTTCTCCACCAGATTTTTAACCAGAACCAACAAGTCCATTTCGTTGATGATGACCTGTACATCTTCGATACTTTCCACGCCGATATCGATGTGTTTACGTTCTGCCAACGGCAGTAAATCCTCTAGCACTCGTCGGTAGACCGCATGGACTGAAATGGCAGACTGTAGCCGCTCAGTATTTGATTGCGCGGCTGCAAGAGTCAGCAACTGATGGATCAGATTTCTGCTGCGCTCTATTCCCCGGGATAGCGGTAGCAGGCGCTGACGAGCAGGTTCCGGCATCTGCGTGGCAGCCAGCCGTTCGGCTTGCAGGGACAGGGCGGCCATGGGCGAACGCAGTTCGTGTGCAGCGTCTGCAATGAAGCGTCGCTGGTTTTCCCTGGACAACGCAACACGTGCAAGCAAGCGATTGATGGCAATGACGAAAGGACGGATCTCGGTCGGTAAATGGCGCTCATCCACTGGGTAGAGGGCCTGGTCATCGCGTTGATCGATTTCAGCCGAGAGGGTGGCTATGGGCCGGAACAGTTTGCGCACCAGATCGCCGACCACCAGCAGTAACACGGGGAATAGGATGAGAAAAGGTAGCGAACTACGCCAGGCGCTCTCGCGAGCCTCTTTATTGCGCGAATCGGTTTCTTGGGCGACCACGATACGGTCACCGCGGGCTGTGGTTCTGACCAATACACGAAAATCTTCGCCCGCGACATTCTGAGTCGACAGGCCATCGGCGAGAGTTGTGGGGAAAGGTAATGGCATCAAACTATCATCGTGGCCGATGGCTTGGCTGCCGTCAGCCAGATACTGCACGATGACCCTGGATTCCTCGTTGTCGCCATCAACTTCCTGAGCCGCAGAATAGTGCAAGGTCATCTGCTGCCGATCAAACAGGACGGCCACCTGACGCAAGGTATCGTCCTGCATTTCGTGAGCTTCATTGATCGCTGAAACGAACGCAAAAATCCCAGCCATCAATGCAACGATGAGGATGGCCAGAGACAGCGTCATGGACAAGCGCAATTGAACCGAATCGCTCAACCGTTTTTTAAAACCATCCATCCCAGACCTCTGACGTTCTTGATTACATGGCTGCCCAGCTTGCGTCGCAAGGCGTGAATCAGGAATTCCACCGCGTTGCTTTCTACCTCGTTGCCCCAGCCATAAAGGCGGTCTTCGAGTTCACTGCGCGAGAGAATTGCGCCAGGGCGGATCATCAGTGCCTGCAGCAAGGCGAATTCGCGACTGGAAAGCTGCATTGCGGGACTGCCTTCCACGGTGGCTTCTTTGGAAATCAGGTCCAGCGTCACCACGCCGTTGTCCAGCAGGGACAGGGCATTGCCACCCTTACGGCGCAATACTGCGCGTGTCCGGGCCAGAAGTTCCGCCATGGCGAAGGGTTTGAGCAGGTAGTCATCGGCGCCGCCGTCGAGCCCTCGCAGGCGATCACCCAGGCCATCCCTCGCGCTTATGATCAGCAGTGGCACTGCGTTGTTACGCGCGCGGATGCTGTCGAGTACATCCAACCCATCTTTGCCGGGCAATCCGAGGTCCAGCAGCACCAGGTCATAGTGTTGGGTGTCCAATGTTGCAAGCGCGGTGAGACCGTCATTCACCCAGTCAGTGGCATAACTCGCATCGTTCAGCGCGCCTTGGACTGCATCTCCGATCATCGGGTCGTCTTCGACCAGCAAAATCCGCATTACCCGCTCCCGAAAAAAACGCGACGGCTTTGGTCGTCGCGCTTGTATTGAAGCACTTGCTCAAGCGTTTGTCCGACGCCATGTCAGCGCTGCATCGAACTCATGCCTGGCTTTTCATTGAATCGAATGCGCTCAGCAGTTCCTTCATTCGGGCCTTGCATTCGCTCTGCTGCGGATCTTTGGCGCGCAAGGCATCGAGTGCGTGGTCGATCGCCTTGTCCACCACATGCCAGTCGCCTGCCGCACGGGGTTTGATCCCTGCTTCGGCGGAGTCCCAGGCGGTCTCCAGAGATTTGATCCGAGCTCTGGCGCCCGTCAGGTCATTTTCATCCACGAGGGTGGAAACGTCGGTTGCAATAGTGCGGAACTCGGAAAGGTCGCCCAGTTTGGAGCCCGATTGAGGTTGTGAAGTGACCGGGCCTGACGATGCGCCCGTATTGGGTTTGTCTGCGGGCTTCGAGCAACCGGCGGCAATGCCGAGCAAAAAGATGGACGCAACGATGGCTATGTGACGAATGATGGTCTGAATCTGGCCCATGACGGTTCCTTGAGTGGCTTCGGGATGTTTACTGAATGGCGGCTTTACGGTTGACGACGCTGATTTGCGCTACGGCAACCAGCATGACAATCACGCACAGGAAGATCGCGCTGGTCCAGGTGGCACCCATTCCGAGGCCCCCATAGGTCTTGGCCTGGGTCAGCAGGTCGCCGAGGGAGGCGCCAAATGGACGAGTAAGGATGTAGGCGATCCAGAACGTCAGTACGCTGCTGCAGCCCATGCGCCAGGCCATCAAGGCGGTGGCGATCAGGACAGCGAAAATCACGGCGCCGAGGGTAAATCCCAGGCCCAGCGCTTCGGTAGCCAGGTCACCGGCAGCAGTGCCAAGGGCAAAGGTGCAGAGCACTGTCGCCCAGTAGAACAACTCCCGTCGCGGGGTGACAATTTCGCGTATCGACAGGCTGTGTTCCACCCGGTACCAGACCAGGAAGTTGATAGCCAGCAAGATGGAAAATACGGCCGTGCTGGCGTATAGGCTCACGTCCAATATATCGGTCAGAATGTCGGTGATCTGGGTGCCGACGATGCTCACCAGTACCACCGTCAGCCAATAGATCCAGGGCGTGAAGGCCCTGGTGCGCATTTGCCAGAACAGTGCGACTGCCAGCAACACTCCCATACCGATGCTGGTCGCTCCCACGCCGAAACCGGCATCGACGGTTAGAAAATCGGCACCTGTTTCCCCCACGGTCGTGGACAGGATCTTGATCATCCAGAATGACAGGGTCACCTGCGGAACCTTGTTGAGCCAGCCCGCTGTTGCGGATTTCATCTGCCGATACCCTCTGCTGAGCAGCGCGGAATTTGCGCACAACAGAAGTTACCTGGTGAAACTTAGATGAGCCTGAGGAGATGCGGGTCGCCTTGAGGACTATTGATGCGTATTGTTCAAAGCGCACAGCTTGTACCCGATCCCATGCACAGTCTGCAGCAGTGGTTCGTCGAAGACCTTATCCAGAGCCCGTCTCAACATGTGAATGTGACTGCGAAGGCTGTCGCTGTTGGTGCGATGTCCTCCCCAGATGATGTCTTCCAGTTCGGTCCGTTTGACAACGTGCGGGCTTCTGCGCATGAGCGTTTCCAACAGCTTCATGCAGGTAGGGTTCAGCTTGATGGTTGTTCCGGCGCGGGAAATCTGCATGGTATCCAGATCGAACAGCAGATCGGCGACAACAATGGTCCGATTAACCTTGCCAACGCGCCGCGTTACTATTGTTTCGATTCTCGCAAGGATTTCGGACATGGCAAAAGGCTTGGTTACATAGTCATCCGCTCCTACTTTGAAACCGAGCAAACGATCTTCCAGTTGATCACGCGCACTTAACATTATGATCGCAATGTCAGTTTTTGAGTTCTGACGCAGGCTTCTGCAAATCTGATTACCATCGATGCCCGGAAGCATGACATCCAGAACAATCGCATCGAAGTTTTTCGAAGCGGCCAGATGAAGCCCGCTGAGTCCATCAAGCGCTCCTTCGACGTCATGCCCCTTGAGCGCGAAGAACTCCATCAGGTTGTCATGAATGTCGTGATTGTCCTCAATAATCAAAATGTTCATGGCATAGCCTTCAGGCGATTAATAAAGTTAGACAAACCAGGCGGTTGATACATCATGTCGGTAAGCCCGCGTATCGAGATCATGACCGGCTCAGGACATGCGCATGTCCTTTGGCCGAGACATGTACCACACTGCCGGCGGGCGGTGCGTACAGGCCCGTACTGCGCACCATCAGGGATCGACCTGGCAGGTCGCCCTCACCCGATGCCTGAAGCTCTACCGTCAGGGTGCAGGAATTGCCGCTGAAGTCGCGCTCGGTCACAACGGCGCGACATCCATTGGCCCCGCCGGGGGTGGAGTGGGCGTCAACCAGATGCAGTTGTTCGGGGCGCAGCATAATCCTCGCTGAACTGTTGTTCCGGTGGTTGTTGACCAGTACCCGGCCCAAGTCACAATGCGCCCAGCCCGCCTCGATTCTGGCGGGCATGACCACGGCTTCGCCGAGAAACAGTGCGGTGTGTTCATCTTCGGGGTAGCGGTACAGATCTTGCGGATCGCCAGACTGCACCAGCCGGCCCTGGCGCATTACCGCCAGCTGGTCGGCGAACGACAATGCCTCGCTCTGGTCATGGGTGACCAGGATGGTAGTGACGCCAGCGTCGGCCAGCAGCCGCCCGACCAATTTGCGCATGGTAGCCCGCAGGCCGGTATCGAGGGCGGAAAACGGCTCGTCCAGCAACATCAGCCGTGGTTGCTGTGCCAAGGCTCGCGCCAGTGCCACGCGCTGTTGCTGACCCCCCGAGAGCTCATGGGGCCAACGGTTGGTCATGTTCGCATCCAGCGCCACGCTGTCCATCAATTCGGCAATTCGCTCGTGTTTTTCTGCGCGCGTACCCGAGAGCCCGAACCCGATGTTGGCGGCCACCGTCATGTGCGGGAACAGCGCCCCGTCCTGGGGTACATAGCCAATCAAGCGCTGATGCGCAGGCACTTCATGGGTCTCGTCGACGAGTGTTTGGCCATTGAATGACAAACGGCCAGTGTCGGGCAATTCGAAGCCGGCGATCATCCGAAGCAGGGTGGTCTTGCCGGAGCCGGACGGACCGACGATCACCGTTCGACTGCCCATCGGCACCGACAGATTGATGCTCTGCAGCGCTTGATGGGCGCCATACGACTTGGAAATGCAATGGATTTCAAGAGCGTTCATCGACCAGCCGTTCGTTTGGATTGGTAATAAAGAAGCCCGGTTAACGGAAGCGATAGCAGGATCATCAACAAGGCGTAGGGCGCTGCGGAGGCGTAGTCGATCTCACTGGTGAGAGCCCAGAATCCGGTGGCCAGGGTGCGGGTTCCGTTTGGGGCGAGTAACAAGGTGGCGGTCAGCTCGTTGGTGATTGCCAAAAACACTAGTGCGGCGCCCGCGGCAGCACCCGGTGCGGCCAGTCGCAAGGTGGTCAGCCACAGCGCTCGGCCGGGAGAGCGGCCGAGGCTGCGGGCGATGTTTTCCAGCTCGACCGGTGCTTGTGCAATGCCGGCTCGCAGACTCACCAGCGCGCGGGGCAAAAACATCAGTAGATAGGCGAGCAACACGGTGATTGCCGTCTGGTAAACGGGCCGGGCGAAATGAATGGTAACGGTCACCAGCGCCAGGGCCACGACTATCCCTGGCAACGAACTGGTGATGTAGTTGCAGCCTTCCAGAATGCGTTGCAACCGGCCCGGAGAGCGCGTCGACAGCCAGGCAATCGGGATGGCAGCGCAGGTGGTGAGGACGGCGCCCGCGACACCCAACATCACGGTCTGCTGCAGTGCCGGCAGTAGATCCGCCATCTGCCAGACTTGCGTGCCGCCAGCGATCAGCCAATCACCCAAGGTGAGCAGTGGCACGCCTAGGGCCAGCGCGCAGGTGGCAACCAGCAACGTCAGCGCGAAGAGGCTGGCTTTGGGTTTCAGGTGCACCACCCGCTGCTCGCGCGCGCTGCCCGCCCCGACCCGTGCATAACGCGCCGTGCCGCGAGCGGCGGATTCGGAGGTCAACATCACCAGGCAACACAGCGCGAGCACACTGGCCAGCATGTTGGCGGCAGGTCCGTTGAAGGTGGACTTGAATTGATCGAAAATTGCCGTGGTGAAAGTGTCGAAGCGGATCATCGCGTACAAACCATATTCGGCCAACAGGTGCAGGCCCACTAACAAGGCGCCGCCGCAGATGGCCAGGCGCAGCTGTGGAAGCACCACGCGGAAAAATGTCGCCCTGGGTTTAAGACCGAGCGATTCGGCAACGTCTTCGATGGCCGGATCGAGTCGACGAAGCGTTGCGGCAACCGGCAAGTACAGGAACGGGAAGTAGGCGATCACAGAAACCAGCACTGCCCCAGGCAGCCCGTGAATCGGCGGGACCAGGCTGACCCACGCATAGCTGTGTACGAAGGCAGGCACAGCCAGCGGTGCAGTCGCCAATAATGACCACCCGCGTCGTCCGGGCAAATCGGTGCGCTCGGTGAGCCAGGCCAGTGCCACACCGAGTGTGACGCACAAGGGAATCGTGATCACCACCAGCAGCACAGTGTTGATCAACAACTCGCCAACGCGCGGCCTGAACATCAGCGGTACGAGTGTTGCCCATCCGGTTTGAAACGATACTGCAACGATGAAGCCAATCGGCAGTAACGCCAACAGCGATACCAGTACCGCCAGGCTGACCACCCAACCGTTCCAGCGCCCGGGGAAGAGTCCCCGTGAGCGCCGGCGCAAATTTGGCGATACCGCCGTTGGGAGAGCCATCGATAGCTCTTCAGGTTTCAATTAAAGCAGTCCTGCCTGAGTCATCAGTTCCACAGCTTTTTTGCTGTTGAGTTTCGACGCGTCGACGGTCGGTGCGTCGAGCTGCTGCAGGGGCACCAGTTTCGGGTTGGATTCGGCATTTGTTCCGACCGCGTATTCAAACGACTTACCGGTCTTGAGCACCTCTTGACCGTCTTTACCAGTAATCCATTGCAGGAACGC
Organism: Pseudomonas sp. ES3-33; assembly: GCF_000952175.1. Taxonomy (NCBI): domain Bacteria; kingdom Pseudomonadati; phylum Pseudomonadota; class Gammaproteobacteria; order Pseudomonadales; family Pseudomonadaceae; genus Pseudomonas; species Pseudomonas sp. ES3-33. The sequence continues at coordinate 89,352 of NZ_JZRI01000104.1, forward strand.
CTGGGCTTGTTCCTGATGTTTACTGGAGGCTAATACGCCGCCACCCGAGACGCTGACAAATGCGCCCGGATCCTTGTGTTTGAAGTAGTGCAGGGCGGTGTTCTTACTGTTTTCGCCGGTCTTGGCCTGATCGCCGAAGCTGTAATAGTGATAGATCACGCCGCTGTCGATTTGCCCGGCGTTGACCGCTTTGAGCACCGCACTGTTGCCACGGTAAGCCGTAGAGTTCGTTTTCATCGCTTTGAGCCACTCCAAGGTGGCGGCTTCGCCTTTGATTTCCAGCACAGCGGCGACAATGGCCTGGAAGTCCGCACCGGCCGGCGAGGTGGCCCAGCGACCTTTCCATTTCGGATCGGCAAGCTCCATCAGGGATTCTGGCAATTGGGCTTGCGCCAGTTTGCTCGGGTTGTAGACAAACACGGTAGATCGCGCCGCGATCCCCACCCATTTGCCATGCGCCGGCCGGTACGTTGCGCCGACCTGCTCCAGGGTAGCCGGAGCTACCGGGGCGAACAGCCCCGCGTTGTCTACCAGGACCATGGCCGGGGAGTTCTCGGTCAGGAACACATCAGCTGGCGACGCCACGCCTTCCTGCACCAGCTGGTTGCTCATTTCGGTATCGTCACCATTGCGCACCGTGACTTTGATCCCTTTTTCCTTGGTGAAACCGTCAATCCAAGCTTTGGTCAGGCTTTCGTGTTGCGCATTGTAGACCACAATGCCATCAGTCTCTGCCGCTTGAACTTGACCAATGCCCACCAGCGCGGTGGCCAGCAAAGCAGTTTTGAGGAATGAGGGAATAGGGGAAATCATGCTGTTGCAGCTCCTGGCTCTTTTTAGAATTCACGCGGAGGACTCGCTGGCATTCAACGCGAATCATTTGCATGTTTGGAAGTGCGGAGAATGTAGGGAGCAAAATGAGAAAAAAACGTCAAAAAAACGGTTATAAATCACTCTTTCTTTCCATCAGCTTTGATTTGTAACCTTTCGCTGCTTTTAACGAAATTTTTCTGATTTTCAGTATAGAGTCATCGCCCCTCCAAATGAGTGGCGGCTCTCTGCATCCGAAGACATGAATGTCCTCATGCACTGACTTGTCAGCCAATAGCCACAACAAATTTCAACAAGGAGGGATTACAACAAGGAGTTTCTCATGCGGTTACCTGCTTCAGCCCCTCTGCGTTTCCTGCTATTGATCACCAGCCTGTGGCTAGTGATTTTTTCTCTCACCCGCCTGGTGTTGCTCGTCACTCATCTTTCAGAAGCGGGTACCGCATTCGCGTCGATCTTTGGTATCGGCCTTTTATACGACCTGAGCTTTTTGCTATATGCAGCCTTGCCCATGAGCCTGTATGTGTTGCTTTGCCCGCCGTCGTTATGGCGTTCACGAGCGCACTCGTGGTTTTTGCAGGGGCTGCTGACGCTCAGCGTCTTTGCCATGTTGTTTACTTCGGTGGCAGAATTTCTGTTCTGGGACGAGTTCGGCGTACGCTTCAATTTTATCGCCGTGGACTATCTGGTGTACTCCGACGAGGTGCTGAACAACATCCTGGAGTCCTACCCCATCGGCAAATTACTTGGCGGCCTGGCGGTAATCGCGGTTGTCATCTGTATGGCTCTGCACAAACCTCTACAACGGGTGATTGCTGCCCCGTTGCCTTCCTGGCGCCAACGCTTGCTTAGTATTTCAGCAATACTGGCTTTGAGTGCTGTTGTACTGTTGGCCGTTGACCAGGACACCCCGCGGGGGAAAGGCGGCAATGCTTATCAACATGAACTCGCCAGTAATGGCCCGTACCAGTTTTTCGCCGCATTTCGCAATAACGAACTAGACTACGCTCAGTTTTACGGCACGTTGCCTGACAGTGAAGTTGGCCAGCACATTCGTAAGGAATTGGCGGAAGACAATGTTCAGTTCATCGGTAGAGATTCGCTGAATGTTCGCCGTACCGTGAGCCAGGGCGAAAAGCCCCAGCCCCATAACATTATTCTGGTGACTATCGAAAGCTTCAGCGCCAAGTACATGGGCAGCAACGGCAACCCCGGAAAACTGACGCCCAACCTCGACCAGCTGCGCAAAGAGAGCCTGTACTTCAACAACTTTTATGCAACTGGCACCAGAACAGACCGCGGCCTGGAAGCCATTACGTTGTCTATCCCTCCTACGCCGGGGCGCTCGATCGTCAAGCGGGTAGGGCGTGAAAGCGGTTTCGCCAGCCTGGGCCAACAGCTCAATCACGTCGGCTACGACAGCGTGTTCGTGTACGGCGGCCGTGGTTACTTCGACAATATGAATGCGTTCTTCGGCGGCAATGGTTATCGGGTTGTCGATCAGTCTAGTATTGATGAAGCTGATATCCATTTCAAAAATGCCTGGGGTATGGCTGATGAAGACCTCTACCAGCAGACGCTGAAGCTGGCAGACGAAAACTTCGCCAACAGCAAACCTTTCTTGCTGCAATTGATGACCACCTCCAATCATCGTCCCTACACTTACCCTGAAGGCAAGATCGATATTCCATCCGGTGATGGGCGCGACGGCGCGGTGAAATACACTGACTATGCAATTGGCCAGTTTCTTCAAGCCGCGCGAAAAAAGCCTTGGTTCGACGACACCATTTTCGTCTTTGTCGCGGACCACACCGCTGGCAGCGCGGGCAAGGAAGATTTGCCGATTCGTAACTACCAGATCCCCCTGTTTATTTATGCGCCAAAGCTTGTTCCTGCTCGTGAAGACGGCCAGCTGGCGAGCCAGATCGACCTGGCTCCTACTCTGCTCGGCCTATTGAACCTAAGCTACGAATCGACTTTTTTCGGTCGTGATTTGCTTCAACCTTCCACCTTGCCGCCCCGCGTACTGGTAGGTAACTACCAGCATCTAGGTCTGTTTGATGGTAAAGACCTGGCGATTCTTAGCCCGCGGGCAACGTTACGTCGACACGATGACGCGCTGGGTGCCAGTCAAGAGGTGACTGTTCAACTCGAAGACCCACTCATCGTGCGTGCGGTCACTTATTATCAGGTCGCGAGTTATGGTTTCACCCACGGCTTGTTGAACTGGTCCAATAGTGAAAACACCCCGAAACATTAGCCCTGCTCGTTGTCACGCCCCGCGCTTGTCTATAGACGTGGGGTATTGACGTGGGAAACGGGTGCTAGATTTGCTTAGCTGTGTTTACAGACCCGAGCGGTATCGACCTGAATCGTAGTCTCTCAATCGCTTGCTACTAAAATTCGGCGATAAGTCGGCGACCGACATGCGTGAAGTGAGAAATATATCTTGTGAGAGGTGTGGCGCCGCCCCAAAACAGCAGGGTAATGCGCCCTGAAAATTGGAGGTGCGGACGTCAACAAAATTCCCGCCAGCTGCAGGTGAGCTTGCGCAAAACCTCCGCTGCAGGCCACGGGTTACCGTTTGCATAAGCACAAAAAAGCTGATGTTTTGCCACCCTAGAAACGGGACTTATCCGTTTTAAATCAATAAGTTAGGCGGGTACAGTCCCCAGCATGGGGTGCTAGGGGTAGAGTGTTCGAATCACTCCGTCCCGACCATATAATTCAAAGGGTTGCGAGATTTTATCTCGCGACCCTTTTTTATTTTTGATTGTTTTTACCCCCACAAAACCACTGGCTCTAGGTGGAAACTTCACGATATCCATACAGCTTTACACCCCAGCATCTGATGGCTTTCTCGGCCCCAGTGCGCTGGCCGAGGCGATGGTGGCGGCTGGGCAATGGATCGACAGTCAGCTGCATTAGAGCGATACCGATCGTCATTCCCAAACCACATGATGATGCTCGTATCAGCCCTGCAGGTTTGCGGTTATCCATGGGGCAAGCTGCCAGGCGCCAAAGCTGGCGTGTGAGACATGGGCAGCTTTTCTATATGCACAGAAACTGACCCGATGCCGCTGCTCGACGGCCGGGCGGAGGACAGCTTCTTCGCGCTTCGCGCAGATTATGAGCGCTCCATGGGAGTTCCATTGTTGGTGATCAATGGCCACGGGCTTGATTCGAGAGAATATTTAAAGTACGCCCCTGCAAGTAATCAGCGTTAAGCGTCTTTAAGCAGTTAATGCCCTACACTGATAGTTATTTTTAACATTATGTAGGAAACCCTCTACTCAGTTTTTAGTGTTGATACAAATGTAGCCAGCAAAGGATCTTTTTCAGCATTTTGCTTGTGCCTGCCGATGAAAATCCACTCGTCCTCTGTCCAAAGAATTCGTGTTGTTTTAGGTGCTTTGCAGTCAAAAACAACCTGATAGATTTTTGTTTCTCGCTGCTGGACGACGACGCATTGCTCAAGGCAAACCAACAATCGCTGCCCGGGCTCTAGTGTCGGCACATTGAGCGGGACACACATTTTAATTTCTGTTTTTCGCATGATGACTTTCGTCCTTAAAATTCAGAAACCGTACGCGGTAAATCAAAAGCAAAGGCGATCCGTTGTGGCGAGGGACTCATCTCATGTCTTTTAAAATGACGTCCTATGTGCACTTGAAGGTGCAATCATCACGGTGAAGTAAGTCACTATGAACCCGTACAGGCAATTACCTCCAGGGTGTGGAGCTGATAGCTCATTGCTGATCGTGAGAGCTTTTTGGGTTCGGCTATGTCCTCGATCTGGCCGTCAGAGCTTTATCACTTGACGCTTACCCGCAAGGTTGTGGGCTTTCAAAGACAAAGAATTGGGTGGCAGCGCTCAGGCCGGCGTACCTCATAGAGATCGGTGGTTTTGTTCATGACTAGCCTCCGGGGGTTCATATGTGCATAATATTATCATACGGTGATAATAGAAAGGCAATCTGCTCGACCTTGCCTCAGGCGGGAGCGACGGCTTTGCTCAACTGCCGGGAGGCAAATCACGCATGAGAACAGAAAGATGTGAGCGCTTGGAGAGCTGCATGAAACGTGAGGACGTAAAAATCAAACACGCTGAAGGCATTCAGTTTGACACCCATTTAATTGCCAATCCGGCCAACACCCAGGAGTGGATCGCATTCTTTAAAAAGGAAGCAGGAAGAAGCTTTTTCCTGGTCAATGACAATGAAGAAATTGAACCCTTCCGACACCTTGATGATTTGATTCATGAGCTGCGTGAAATCGGTATCAAGGTGGCTGAAATTCATTTTTGAATTTTTTTTCTTGGAGTGTCGTCATGTCTGTCAGGGTCGAACATCTGTCTAGTCAGAGTGAAGATCTATGGTCCGTGTGTGTAGGTGTCCGGCGAATTCAGTTCCGCAATGAGCAGGGTGCAAAGGACTATGCGGCAAAGCTGAAAGAGCGTATAGAAGCTCCACATATATACCCGTATGCAGTGCCGGCAACCGGCGACAGAAACTGCAGTAAGTAATTAAATGTGTTGCCCTTGTTTTATTATAAAGATTGAAACATAAAAAAAATAACAAGATTCCCTGCTTGAGGGTGGTGCAAGACTCGACGAGTTATAAGTTCCAATCAGAGGAGCACCAGGAGGTTTTTTAATCGGGTTGCCTGTCTTCCTGTTGCGAAGGGGCGCCAGTGATTCGTGGGTAATTTTGCCTGTAGTCGGTGCTGATGGGTAAAGACCTACCCCTCTTGGGCATTTTGATTTCTCTTCAATCAAAGAGGGGCGGTAGGCGTAGCGCAGGATATAAAAACGCCAGCTCTGACTGAGCTGGCGATTACGTCTATCTAGTCACGCAAGTAGGCCACCAAGGCGTCAGCGAAGGACTCAGTCGTTCCGGTTCCCCCCATATCCGGTGTCACCTGATCGCAGGCGGTTTTCAAAACAACGCGGATAGCGGTACGAATGCGTGTCCCCTTGTCCACCATGCCCATATAATCAAGCATGTCCGCGGCAGCCAACAACAATGCACAAGGGTTTGCGATATTCTTGCCAGCGATGTCCGGTGCCGAACCGTGGACCGCTTCGAAGATGGCCGCATCGGCGCCGATGTTAGACCCGGGCGCCAAGCCCAATCCACCCACCAGGCCTGCGCACAAGTCTGAAAGGATGTCACCAAACAGGTTGGTGGTGACAATGACATCGAATTGATGGGGGTTCATTACCAACTGCATACAGGCGTTGTCGACGATCATTTCGTGGAATTCGATTTCCGGATAATCCGCAGCGACCTCGCGCGCAACCTCAAGAAACAAACCGGAGCAAGACTTTATGATGTTGGCCTTGTGCACCGCGGTAACTTTCTTGCGGCCTTTGCTACGAGCCAGCTCGAACGCGTATCGCACGATGCGTTCGGAGGCGGTGCGTGTTACGCGGATGCTCGCCAAAGCGACTTCGCCGTCTTCTGAAATACTCTGTCCTTCGGGTAAGTAAGCCCCCTCGGTATTTTCGCGCACTGTGATGATGTCGATATCTTCGAAGCGCGAACGGGTTCCCGGGAAACTGATCGCTGGTCGAACATTGGCGTAGAGATCGAAATGGCGGCGAAGGTGAACGTTGATCGATGAGAACCCACGGCCAATCGGTGTCGTCAGAGGGCCTTTAAGTGCGATGCCATGTTTGGCGATCGTATCGATAGAGGCGGGTGGCATCAGCTGTCCATGTTGCTGCAACGCCTCCAGGCCGGCCTCAACGAAGTCGTAGCGAAGATTGCAGTCAAGGGCGTCGAGTACGCGTAGCGTCGCTTGCATGATCTCGGGGCCGATGCCGTCGCCCTTGATGATTGCGATTGTTCTGCTCATGGTCTCTTCCTTAACAGAGCTTTGTCAGCCTGCTGTATTGATTGGGTCATTGAGACTGGTGTCACGAGTCTGCTGATAGGCATTGACTGTCTGACGGCTTTCACCGCGCCAGTGTGCTGTGTTTCATCCTCCGCGCCGTGACTGCGCAGGTCATCGCGGATCAAATGACGGTCATCCTGAGACGGATGTCAGATCTCGCGCCGCACAGAACTACTCGAGGATGCTGCTGTTACGGGGCGAGCTACCGGATCAAGCGTGCTGTCACTGCTCCACCGAATACGCGCATAACATTAACATATAATGTTAATGTTTGCGGTGGGCGCGCTCAGCAAAAGTCATTGGCTCACTTTCGCATGGCGCGGCGGACAAAAAGCCTGGCGTCATCAAAGGCAGGCACGATTGCCAGCGTCACCAGAACCATCGCGAGCGGTACCGTTGAGATGTAACCAATGTGCTTGAACCCAAATGCCCCCATCACGCCGCCGAAGAAAAAACTCAGCGCCAGCAGTATCAGTATTTTGAGCCGGGTCCGATTGGCGAGAACTTTTGGGTGTGTCGATGTGCTGGCGGCATTCCAGTAGAGGAGTTTTCCCAGCTCAATTCCGATGTCCGTGATGATGCCGGTGATGTGTGTCGTTCGGATTTCGGCTTTTGAAATTTTGGTGATCACCGCGTTTTGTAGCCCCATGATGAAGCACAGGAGCATCACGGTGACTGACACGAACAAACCATTCACTGTGGATAGTTGGGCGCCCAGAAAGCCAAAGCAGATAAGCAGAAAGGCCTCGACCAAAAGTGGCACTGCAAACTCACTGTGCATCCGTCTGCGTCGGGAGTAATTGACCATGACCGCAGAGCACGCAGCCCCAACCAGAAAAGACAACAATGCGCCGGCGCCACTAAGTACCAGGTCGTAGGCTCCCAGCACACTGTTGTCTGCCATCGAAGAGACGATGCCCGTCATGTGTGAGGTGTACTGATGCACTGCCAGGAAACCGCCAGCGTTGATTGCTCCCGCGACGAAGGCCAAGGAGAAGCCAAGATGTCGGTTTGCGGCGGTGGTACGCCTTCGCCCGGTGAGACTCCTGACATATTTGATCGGCATTTATTCACCCTTGTCTCAAGCAGATGAGGAGCAAAAAAGCCAACCGATTATGTATATCTGATATCACCTGGTCCTCGCGATTTGGACGGAGCTGCGCGTTGAGTGTTGAAGCCGATGGCTGCCGTTTCTTCTGATCGGTGATCAGGACTGCCTGGGATGGCAAACCTGCGTGCTGATTGCCTGCCGGGGATCGCGATAGCTTCACTTGGCGATAGGCCAAAAGCGGGTAATTTTGCAAAATGGCGGACTGTCGATATTCAGGAGGTGCAGCGGCTGGATAACCCGGGGTGCAACAGCTGCCAACCGTGAAAAAGGTCTTGTAGCTGCTGCACTTCTGCATGATTGACGTCAGCTTAAAGCGGGTAGTGCGCCGGGTAATGCAGCTTCGCAACGCCGGTGTCGATAGCGGCCTTGGCCACTGCACCGGCTATTGCTCCGAGCAGGCGAGCATCGAGCGCTTTGGGGAGGATGTAATCGCGGCCAAACTCAAGTTTATCGACGTTGAATGCTTGCAGCACTTGCACCGGTGTCGGCTCTTTGGCCAATTGGCGCAGTGCTTCCACTGCCGCAATTTTCATCGCTTCGTTGATCCGGGTTGCGCGAACATCCAGCGTCCCGCGGAAAATGAACGGAAAGCCCAGAACGTTATTGACCTGGTTAGGGTAATCAGAGCGACCGGTCGCCATGATCAGGTCATCACGTGTGGCCATGGCCAGCTCGTAGCTGATTTCAGGGTCCGGGTTCGAGCAGGCAAACACGATCGGGTTAGGTGCCATCGCTGCCAATGCTTCTGCCGGGAGGAGATTGGCTCCAGACAGGCCGACAAACACGTCAGCACCGGTCATGGCTTCCATCAGCGTACGAGGGCCACCGTCGTTAACGAACTGTGCTTTGTATTGATTGAGGCCTTCCCGAGCGGAGTGGATAACACCGACACGATCGACCATGTATAGGTTGCTTTTTTGAGCGCCGAGACTAAGCAGCAGGCGCATGCAAGCAGTGGCAGCTGCACCGGCGCCGAGGCAAACAATTCTCGCATTACCCAGGGTTTTGCCCTGAATCTCAAGTGCATTGAGCATGCCGGCGGCAGTGACGATGGCCGTACCGTGTTGGTCGTCATGGAAGACTGGGATGCTGCACTGTTCGATCAGTGCTTCTTCGATTTCAAAACACTCAGGCGCTTTGATGTCTTCCAGGTTGATGCCACCAAAGGTGTCGGCAATGCGCACGACGGTCTCGATAAAGGCCTGGGAGCTCTCGGCATTGACTTCGATATCGATCGAATCGATTCCGGCGAAACGCTTGAACAGCAATGCTTTGCCTTCCATTACCGGCTTGCTGGCCAAGGGGCCTAGATTGCCGAGGCCCAGAATGGCCGTGCCGTTGGTGATCACGGCCACCAGATTGCCTTTACCGGTGAAGCGGTAAGCGTTCTCTGGATTCTTCGCAATTTCGCGTACGGGCTCCGCTACGCCTGGGCTGTAGGCCAGTGCGAGCTGGGCGGCTGTGTCGGCAGGCTTGGTCAGCGCGATGCTGATTTTTCCTGGGATTGGGAATTCGTGGTAATCCAGTGCAGCCTTCTTGAAGTCGGTAGTCATGCGAGCACCTAATTAGATGTTGATTACAATCACATGCTAACACTATTATAATTATAGGCAACGAGGTCCTGATCCACAGACCAGGATCAAATTGTCAGTTGCGCGCTGCTGATGAAGGGGTTTATCAGCCAGCGGACCCACTCTATTGGCCCTAAGACTTCAGGGTGGGCCTGTATCTATTGGTCAATAGAGATCCTCCTATGCTTGAACCCGTCTTAGGCCACCTTGTGTGGCCATTTTTTTTGCGCGCTCGAATGCCCTGCGCGTCAGACACTCAAGTCATGGGGTGAACGAGTGGCGCGGATGAGCGCGGTGTAGCGGATCAAAATAGCGGGGAGCGAAAGGGGAGGAGGCCATGATCAACCTTTACTGACATGATCGAACGCCTTGGGTGGAACAATCAAAAATGAACTTCGGCGGACTTGATACCCAGCTCTCGAAGCTCGCGGATCAGTTCATCGAGGTGTCCAAATGACTCAATTTCCTCATTGTCATTGACCAGAAAATAGCTTCTCCCGGCTTCCTTTTTAAAAAGAATGATCCACTCGTGTGTATTGGCCGGGTTGACTATCACATGCGTGTCGAAGTGCATGCCTTCACCGTGTTTGGTTTTGACGTCTTCGCGTTTCATTCGGGGTCTCCGGGCATATGTTGCTGCGCTCTCGACACTGTATCTACAGGGTCGCTGGTGTCGTACGAGGCTAGGCCAATTGCTTTGGTATTATCACTACGTGTGAATAGTATGCACATGCCGCCAGCGTGAGGCTAGTCATGATTGCCATACGAGAAGCTTGGAAAGCGGGCTTGCTAGGGGCGCAAGCACTGGCTCCGAAATATCGTCTCGGGGGTCATAGTCGGCGTCGTGGCGTTACCCTTGGCCATGGCGTTTGCCATCGCCCCGGGCGTCAAGCCGGAGCAAGGAATCTACACGGCAATTGTTGGTGGCTTATTGGTTTCGCTTTTCGGCGGGAGTCGACTACAGATTGCCGGCCCTACTGAGGCGTTCATCGTCATTTTGGCCAGCGTGACAGCCAAGTACGGCATTGATGGCTTGCAGATCGCGACAATGATGGCGGGTGCAATATTGTTACTGCCGGCATCACCAAGCTTGGCGCACTTATCAAGTTCATTCCCGATCCCGTGATCGTTGGGTTCACCGCCGGCATCGGCGTGATCATTTGGGTCGGGCAGTGGAAAGACTTTTTGGGCTTGCCGATTCCTCAAGGACTGCCCAAAATTGGCCTTCCTGAAATAACGCTGCCGCAGATCATTGAATTGATTGGTCCTGCGTTCGCGATCGCGATGCTGGGGGCGATCGGGTCGCTGTTGTCTGCTGCTGTCGCCGACGGGATGGCCGGCACCAAACATGACTCCAATCAGGAGTTAATCGGACAAGGCATTGCCAGCCTGGTCACTCCTCTGTTGGGTGGCTTTGCTGCGACAGGCGCGATCGCTCGAACTGCGACCGACATCCGCAACGGCGGCAACAGCCCCATTGCGGGTTTTGCGCACGCCGTCACGTTGATCACTCTGCTCGAAGTTATTGAGCAGTGCGTAAACGCAGCATTGTCGTGAAGTTGTGTGAAGCCAACGAAAAAGTCCTTGGCAAGCTCGACAAGGCAGGGGTTCTTCAGGCACTCGGCTCACAGCATTATCATGCTGACTTCAGTGGTGCACTGGGCAGCTACTCCGAGCCACAGGGCTAGAGATAGGTGCAAGAGAGTAGAAGGAGCGATGAGCAGGCATTCGTCGTGCCCGCTCAGGCGCAGATGAATCACTTACCATTGGCCGCAGTTTTGCTTTTGGTGGCGTAGGACACGCCATGCGTCTCCAGATAGTCCCGAATAAGCTGACGAACGACCTGAGAGGGCGTCAGATCCTGAGACGCGCACAGCTCTTCAAGCGCTTTTTTCTTGACGGGATCAATGAGCACAGTTAGTCGTGCAGTCTTATTTTCCATGGAATTGCCAGTACCCTAAAACGGTCGATGTTAATCAAATTGTAATGGTCGGGGATTTATTTGTCACCGATTAGGTTCGTGACAGTTAACTAGATTGACCGTGATCAGAAAATGGCGACGGTACGCTTACCAGAAACGGGTAAATGAAGGGATAGATGGCCTCGCCCGAATCAATTGCCGATCTAGCCTCTGCTCCAGCTACCCCCGAATGCAGGCGCCCATCCAACGGCTTGGGAAACGTCGTCCGGATTTTTGGCTATTGCCAAGCAAGGCCGCGCGACCCCTGGGCTATACGCCATTGCCAGGTCACCTATCGTTTCGACCCGCACGCTTGATTCGACAGTGGTTTTTCCAAGTGGATAACCCTCATGACGATACGCGGCTGTGTCTATTGCCCTGTATTCATCGCTCGCCTCAGTTATGATTTTATTATCATGCTATGATAATGTGATTAGACCTAAATGTGAGTCTTTGAGGGTGCTTCATTTCAAGAACTTCTCCCATTTGCAGTACAGGCTGGTTCCGTAAATGAAGGTTTACCACGCTGGTTGGGTGATTTATTACTGTGAGTTGTCAGGCGTTGCAGCCTTCGCAGTGACTGGCACCCTGATGGCAGGGCGAAAATCGTTGGACTGGTTCGGTGTGATCACCATCAGTTTAGTCACCGCTTTAGGCGGCGGTGCCTTGCGTGACGTACTGATGGCACATTATCCGATCGAATGGGTTTCCAATGAGAATGGCTTTTTGGTAGGGGTTAGTGCTTCGCTAGGAACCATGATTTGGGCGAGGACCTTGAAAACCTTCAACGAGAGGGTGTTGTTGGTAGCCGATGCATTTGGATTGGCTGTATTTACGGTCAGAGGAACAGATATGGCTCTTCAGCAAAACCTCCCCCCCAGCATCGCAGTGATCATGGGTGTAGCTACCGCAGTCGCCGGGGGTGTGATGCGTGATGTGTTGTGTAACGAAATACCGTTGGTGTTTAAACGTGAGGTTTATGCATCCATCAGTATTTTGGGTGCAGTCGCCTACATCACGCTGTTGGATTTTCAGATTTCTCTTGAAGTGGCGTCTGCAATCGCCATTGCGTTCGTTTTTGTCAGCCGTATTGCCGCCATTCGTTGGAAATGGATGCTACCCAGGTTCCATGTAGTCGATTGATCTTGTTGCCTGGCCGACAAAGCTACGCTCTATAAGAAAACATGAGTGATGCTTAGTCATCTCTGCCCCCCCATCCTTGAGGCTGCACCTGCAGCCTTTTTTTCCTTCACCCTGTTTCCTCACGCAAGACATGGTTTGCGCGGGACAAATGGTGGTACGCGTTGCCCATTCAGGGCACCGCGAGGCCGTGATCCAGTTACCCGAGACGCTACATCCTGCGCTGTGGCTCGGCGGCGACGGTTGAGCTCTACGGGCAAACCCGCGTGCAGGCAGCGTCCGTTTAGGCCAGCTGACTGTGGTTCGCACCTTCAGTCTGGCACTCAAGATGCCGAAGTGAGGAAGAGTCCATCCCATTGCTTTTGGCCGACTCTTGCCTGTCGCGAAGGGCAGCAATTGAAGCAGGCCCTCGACGTCGCGGTGGCACAACCCAGGTATATCCGTACCTGGGTTATGGTGATGCCACGCAGTCTGAATCCAATTCAGGGACAATTGGCGAAGACCAATACCCTAACGGATTACCAGAACTTGAACGTGTAAGCGACGATCAGGCGATTTTCGTCGACATCCGTCGTTTCGCTTCCGCGATAAGTGACGTTGCGCCAGCGCAGGCTCAGGTTTCGTAAAGGCCCACTCTGGATCACGTAGCCGATGTCGGTATTACGCTCCCACTCTTTGGCGGCAACCCCTCGAATATCGAAATCATCGCCTCGCATGTAGCGGGTCATCAGGGTGAGCCCGGGGATGCCCAGGACGGCAAAGTCAAAGTCATAACGCAGTTGCCATGAGTCTTCTTTGGCGCGGACGAAGGGCTGGTAAGTGCCGTTGTTCAAGGCCCATGGGTCGGCGACCAACAGGTAGGGCAGGCCAGTGTCGCCGCTCTGGTTCTGATAGCCCAGGCCCAGGGAGTGGCCGCGGCTGCTCAAGGTGAACATGCTGCCCAGGTAGCGGTTATCGACGTTGGTCCGGCCCTCATCAGCGCTGCCGAAGTAGCGCAGGTCGGCCTTCAAGTTGACGCTTTCGCTTAAAGGCGTCTTGTACAGAAGACTGGCGGCATTCTGGCTGTAGTTGTCCTTCAGTTCGGCACGATAAAACGTAGCACTTAGGTTGGGCAGGAAGGCGTAGGTCACTCCGCCATAGTTGAAGCGGTCGGTGGGCACGCCGCCGGTGGAACCGTCGGCCGCCATGCGCAGGTCTTCGTAGTCGGACGAGTCGCGCTGATGGGCCTGGCGAAATTGCCCGGCAGTGAGGCTCAGGTTCTGAATGTCGGTGGAGACGACCTGGCCACCCCGATAGGTTTGTGGCAGCAGGCGCGTGTCATTGCGAAACAGTACCGGCATCACCGGTTCGTGGTCGCCGAGGGTAACCAGGGTCTTGGCGACCTTGAGCTTGGCGGTCGGTGCCAGGAAGCTGTACTCATCGACGGGTTCGCCGGTCCGTTGATTGCGCTGCAGCACGCCGGTCCCGCTGCTGCCGCCACCGGAGTCGAGCTTGACGCCGACCAGCCCCAGTACATCCAGGCCTACACCAACCGTCCCTTCGGTGAATCCCGAATTGCCGCGCAGGATGAAGCCTTGTGCCCAGTCTTCAGCTTTGCTTTGCGGTTTCCCGTCATGGCGCGGGCCATCAAACAGACCCGCATCGCGGTAGTCGCGGTTCATGTAGAAATTGCGTGTTTCCAAGCTCAGATGACTGTCGCCGAGCAGGTCCGCCTGGGCCTGGGTGGTGAGCAATAACGCCGAGACAAAAGGGACTTTCAAGAAATACCGGGCACGAGTCGGCCCGGCCAGATGCCCGGTGACGGGATTGGCTGTACGCATGATGAGAAGTTCCTGCCTGCTGTGAGTAGTTGTTGTTCAGCAGCCCCGCACAGGGGCTTTCAGGTTTTCATGAACAGTGACGCTTCGGCGAGGGCAGGAAGGATGGGGTCAGCCTATTGCGCCTCGTCGTCTTGCTGCTCGTTGCCGAGCGATATGGCCGCCATGTCGTCTTGTAGTTTGTTGAGAAAATGCAGCAGGCTGATGCCGTCGTCGAAACTGAAGCTTTTCAGGCCCTGCTCGTAAAACGTCTGGATCCGCTCCTGCAATGAATCCCAGAACGCCTTTCCGGTGTCAGTCAATTGCACCAGGCGCGCGCGCCCGTCGTCCGGGTGCGGCACGCGCAGCACATGGTTGTCGCGCTCCATGCGCTTGAGCACGCCGTCCAGGCTTTGTCGGCTGACGACCAGGTACTCGGTCAGTTCAAAGAACGAGATACCGCCTTCATAGCCTTGGCGTGAAAGTGCGCCAAGCACGGCCCATTGCACCGTGCTGATGCCCATTTCTTTCTGGACCTGCCTTTGCAGGACGTTGCCGGTCTGGAACAACCGGAAAAACAACCTGTTCGGGACGGATCGGGTGTCGCTGTTGTTCATGGATGCTCCTTGTCGGCTCCGTGAGGTCAAGCGCGGTTGCATGAGCGCCCGGCCTGGTAGAGCAGGCAGGGCGTCAATGGGGGACAAACTCACGGGCAATGATATTTTTCATGATCTGCGCGGTGCCGTCACCGATTTGCAGGCCAAGTACATCGCGCAAGCGCTGGGCAAACGGCAGATCCTCACCGTAACCAGTGTGCCCGTGGGCCAGCAAACACTGCTTGACCACATCGAATGCGAGCTTCGGCCCCCACCATTTGTTCATGGCCGCCTCGGCATTGTGCGGCATCTTATTATCCTTGAGCCACAAGGCGTAATAACACTGCAGGCGCGCAGCATGCACGTAGGTCTGCAATTCTGCCAGAGGGTGAGTCAAGCCCTGGAAGGTTGACAAGGCCTGGCCAAAGGCCTTGCGCTCGGTCAGCCACTGCCAGGTTTCATCCAGCGACTGCTGGGCCAGGGCCAGGCACTGCAGGCCGATCAGGGCGCGGCTGTAATCGAAGCCTTGCATGACTTGCTTGAAGCCCTTGTTTTCATCGCCCAGGCGATGGTTGACCGGTACCTGGACGTTGTCGAAAAAAATCGAGCCGCGACCGATGGCGCGCTCGCCGGTATCTTCGAAACGCGTGGTGCTGATGCCCGGCAGGTCCATCGGTACAAGAAAGGCACTGATGCCGCTGGCGCGTTGTTCCACGGTGCCGGTGCGGGCGAAGACCACGGCGACATCAGCCTGGTCGGCCATGGAAATGGAGGTTTTCTCGCCGTTCAGCACATAGACATCGCCCTTGAGCTCGGCCTTCAGGCGCAGGCTGGCGGCATCCGATCCGCCGCTGGGTTCGGTCAGGGCGATGCAGGCAACCTTGCGCCCGGCGGTCATTTCGCCCAGCCATTCTCGGGCCAGCGAGGACTCGGCGTATTGGGCGATGATCTGGCCGTTGAGCGAAGTCAGCAGCGGGATATACGCCACATTGAAGTCGCCACGGGCCAGTTCTTCGATGATCAGGCCGGCGGTGACGCAGTCCAGGTCGCTGCCGCCGAAGGCTGCCGGCAGTTCGCCGCCGAGCAGCCCCATTTCGCCCATTTGCGCAATGACTTCACGCTCGATGCGGCCCTCGCGATCACGCTGACGGTAACCGGGGGCGAGGACGTCGGCGCTGAATCGTGCAACGCTTTCGCGGATGGCATTTTGTTGTTCTGTGAAGGCGAAATTCATGATGCTCTCCAGGACATTCAGGTGCTGTGCCGGCAACGGGATGGTTGCCGGCACAGGGCTCACTTGTAGAACTTGCGGAACTCGGGCTTGCGCTTTTCCTTGAAGGCTGCGACACCTTCCTTGGATTCTTCGGTGTCGTAGTACAGGCTCAGGGCTTGCATGCCAAGGCCACCGATACCGCCGATGTTGGCGCTGTCGGCATTGAACGAGCGCTTGGCGATGGACAGGGCGGTCGGGCTCTTCTCGAGAATCTCCTCGCACCACTTCTGCACTTCTTCATCGAGCTGCTCGTGAGGCACCACGGCGTTGACCAAGCCCCAGTCCAGTGCCTGTTGGGCGCTGTACTTGCGGCACAGGTACCAGATCTCGCGGGCACGTTTTTCGCCAATCAGGCGAGACAGGTACGCGGTGCCGTAACCCGGATCGACCGAGCCGACCTTGGGGCCGACCTGGCCGAATACGGCTTTGTCGGAGGCGATGCTCAGGTCGCAGACCACGTGCAATACGTGCCCGCCGCCGATGGCAAAGCCGTTGACCCGGGCGATCACCGGCTTGGGCACTTCGCGGATCAGGTTCTGCAACTCTTCGACCGGCAGGCCGATCAAGCCGCGACCGTCGTACTGTCCTTCATGGGCGCCCTGGTCGCCGCCTGTGCAGAAAGCCTTGTCGCCAGCGCCAGTGAAGACGATGACGCCGATTTCCTTGTTCCAGCCGGCGCGGTTGAAGGCGTCGAGCAACTCCATGCAGGTCTGGCCGCGGAACGCGTTGTAGCGCTCCGGGCGGTTGATGGTGATGGTGGCGACGCCGTTGAGTTCCTGGTAGAGGATGTCTTCGTAGTTCATTGCAATAACTCCTGGTAGTGGGTCGTCGGGCTTAGCCGGCCATCGTCAGTCCGCCGGACACGCTGATCACTTGTCCGGTGATGAAGTTGGCATCGTCGCTGGCGAGTAGGGCGATGATGCCCGGGTAGTCTTCGGGCTGGCCGAGGCGACGCATCGGTACGGCATTCTTGAACGCTTCCAGAAGCTTTTCCGGGTTGCTGGAGGTTTCGGCCACGCTCTTGAGCAGCGCAGTGTCGGTCGGGCCGGGGCAGACCACGTTGACGTTGATGTTCTTGGTCGCCAGTTCCCGCGCCAGGGTTTTACTCAAGCCCACCAGGCCCGCCTTGCAGGCCGCGTACACGGCCTCGCCCGAGGAGCCGACGCGGGCGGCATCGGAAGCGATGTTGATGACTTTGCCGCCACCGGCCTCAAGCATTTTCGGCAACACCACGTGATGCATGTTCAGGGCACCGGTCAGGTTGATCGCAATCAGCTGCTCCCACTGTTTGGGCTCGGTCTTGAGGAAGGGCATGAAACGGTCGAAACCGGCGTTGTTGACCAGAACCGTCGGTACGCCCAGGTCTTTTTCGATCGAGGCCACGGTGTCGGTGATGGCGGCGTAATCGGCGATGTCGGCGGCGTAGGCAACCGCTTTGCCACCGGCTTCGCGGATCAGGTCGACGGTGGTTTGCGCGGCGGCGCTGTCGCGATCGAGCACGGCAACCAGGCTGCCTTCGGCGGCGAAACGCTGGCAGACGGCGCGACCGATGCCACCGCCACCGCCGGTGATGATCACGGTTTTTCCACTAAGGCCTTTCATAGGGGCATTCTCCAAGTCAGTTGTAATGCATGATTCGAGTGAGTGCGTCAGCGGCGCCTGACCGGGTCGATGCGAATGCTCGCGGCCCGCTCATGCAGTTTGAATTTCTGGATTTTTCCGGACGGTGTGCGGGGCAGGGCAGGCAGCACTTCCAGGTATTCGGGCAAGTAGTTGCGCGACAGGTGGTGTTCGACCAGGAAGGCCACGGCGTCTTCGAGGCTCAGGTCCGTATAACCGCCATGCAAGGTGACGTAGGCACAGACACGTTCACCGAGACGCTCGTCGGGGCAGCCGACCAGTGCCACCGCCGAAATGGCCGGGTGCTTGTAGAGCAGGTTCTCGACCTCCACTACCGGGATGTTTTCGCCGCCACGAATGACCACATCCTTGGTCCGCCCGGTGATGCGGATATAGCCCTGGTCATCCATGCGGGCCAGGTCACCGGTGGCGAACCAGCCCTGGGCATCGACGCTATAAAGATCGGGGCGCTTGAGGTAACCGACGAACAGGCTGGCGCCGCGGACTTGCAGATGACCTTCGCTGCCAGCTGGAATCTCAAGCCCGGCATCGTCGACCACCCGTACTGCCACCAGGGGCAGGGCCACGCCGTCGCTGAAAATGGCTCGCTGGGGATCGTCTTGCGGGCGGGTCATGGTGACGGCACCGGTTTCGGTCATGCCCCAGGCCGAGACGATTTTCGCGTTGAGGCTGTTGCCCGCCTTTTCCACCAGGTTTTCCGGAATCGGCGCGCCCGCCGAGACAAAAATCCGCAGGCTCGACAGCGCATCACGATGCTCAGGCGCAAGCTCGATCAGGTCGGCGAGAAAAGGTGTCGACGCCATCGTGAAGGTCGGGCGCTCGGCGGCGATGATCTTCAGCGCGATGTGCGCATCCCAGACATCCTGCAATACCGCTGACGCACCGAGGTAGATGGGCATCAGCATGCCGTACAGGAAACCGGTCTGATGCGCCATGGGTGAGGCCATGAAGATGATGTCGTCGCGGCCTAGCGCCAGGCGTTCGGCGTAGGGGCCGACGTTGTTCAGCAGGGTGCTGGAGGTATGCAGCACGCCCTTGGGCTCGCCGGTGGTGCCGGAGGTAAAGAGCAGCTGGACGATGTCATCGGCATGGGGGTGGCGCTGGGCAAACAGGCTCTGGGTATCGCAGCGTGTTTCCCATTCCTGGTTCAGCAGTTGCTGTTCAAAGCTGTTGTCGCCGTCAGCACCGATCACCAGTACGTGGCGCAGTTCCGGCAGTTCTGCGCGCAGGCCTTCCACCATGCCGGCGTAATCGAACCCCCGGAAGCGTTGCGGCACTATCAGCAAGTGACTGCGGGCGTGGTCGAGCATGAAGCGCAACTCGCGCTCACGAAAGATCGGCATCAGCGGATTGAACACCGCACCGAGGCGGGCGCAGGCCAGGAGCAAGGCGGTCATCTGCCAGCAGTTCGGTAACTGGCAAGACACCACGCCGCCTTTTTCCACACCCATGGCGGCCATCCCGGCTGCCATGCGAGTGACCACCGTATTCAGCTCGGCGTAGGTAAACGAGACAGGACTGTCCTCACCCGCCTGATAGCTGGTCAGGGCGAGGTCATCTGCGCCTCGGACAAGCTGCGTGCTCCATAAATCTGTAATGGACATGTCATTATGCGCACTAGTTCTGGAATGACGATCTGGTGGTGAGCCTGTGCAGATATTCATTTCGAGGTCGACTCTTCAGGGTTGCGGTTATTGTTTTCATTGAATCTGGATGTGCCCTTTCGATGTGCTGAAGATAATGCTTTGAAAATTAATATGTCAACATGTTGTCTTTATATTTTTCGGTGGATATAGTCGAAGCCAGCCCCGAATAACAAGAGGTAGGTGACATGGCTTTCCTGAACATCCTTGTCGAACAGCGAGCGGCCGTTGGCCTGATCCGCCTTAATCGCCCGGCCGTCTACAACGCGCTCAACGACGCCTTGATGATCGAGCTGGGCCAGGCGTTGCTTGCCTTCGAGGCCGACGAGCAGATTCGAGCCATCGTCATTACCGGCAACGACAAAGCCTTCGCGGCCGGCGCCGACCTCAGCGAATTGCAGTTCAAGGGCTTTGCCGATGTGTACCTGGAGAATTTCGTCACGGCCAACTGGGAAACCGTCACTCGCTGCCGCAAACCGGTGATTGCAGCGGTTGCCGGTCTGGCACTGGGCGGTGGCTGCGAGCTGGCGATGATGTGCGACATGATTATCGCCGCCGACAACGCCCGTTTTGGGCAGCCCGAAGTCAAGGTAGGCACGTTGCCCGGTGCCGGTGGTACCCAACGGCTGACCCGGGCCATCGGCAAGGCCAAGGCCATGGACTTGTGCCTGACCGGGCGCTTCATGGAGGTCGATGAGGCCGAGCGCCTGGGATTGATCAGCCGTGTGGTACCCCTGGCCGATCTGCTCGATGAAGCGTTGGCCGTGGCTGCGCAAATCGCCGGTCACCCGGCCATTGCGGTAAAGCTGAATAAGGAGGCGGTCAATCGCGCTTTCGAAACCACGCTGGCCGAGGGTGTGCAGTTCGAGCGGCGCTTGATGCACGCCAGCTTCGCCAGTCAGGACCAGAAGGAAGGCATGCAGGCCTTCGCGCAGAAGCGCAAGCCAGTGTGGACCCATCGCTGATTCCCGCGATTGATGGACCAGCAACATACAAACAACAAGAGCAATAGGAGCTGTCCGATGACTTCAGTCGTGCAACTGACCCGCGAGGGCGGCGTGGCCCTGATCCTGGTCAACAACCCGCCGGTCAATGCCTTGGGCCACGCCGTACGCGCCGGGCTGCTGGCAGCCTTCATGGAGGCGCAGCGCGACGAGCAGGTCGAGTTGATCATGCTCTGTTGCGCAGGGAAGACTTTTATCGCCGGTGCTGATATTCGCGAGTTCGGCCAGCCTGCCCAAGCGCCGATCCTGCAAGAACTGACCCTGGCAATTGAAAACTGCAACAAGCCTGTGCTGGCGGTGTTGCACGGATCAGTGCTGGGCGGCGGACTGGAAGTTGCCCTGGCGTGTCATTACCGCATTGCCAACGGCGCCACCCGGCTTGGCTTGCCCGAAACCCGCATGGGTCTGTTGCCCGGTGGTGGCGGCACCCAGCGCCTGCCGCGCCTGGTAGGTGTGGCCACAGCGCTGGAGATGATCATCGGAGGAGAGCCGATCGAGGCGCTACAAGCGCTGGATCTTGGCCTTGTCGATGCTCTGTACAGCGACGAGCCGCTGGTTGCTGGCCTCAAGCATGCCCGGCAACTGCTGGCCGAAAAGGCCCCCGTGCGGCGCGTTGGCCAGGCTGCGGTGCCCACTGAACCTGCCGAGGCGAACGCCTTGTTTGCCGCGCAGCGCAGCGACATCGCCCGCACTCGGCCCGATTCTTTTTCAGCGCCGCGCTGCGTCGCCGCGATCGAGGCGGCGACCCGGCTGCCCTTGATCGAAGGCCTTCAACATGAGCGCGCGCTGTTTCTCGAATGCATGGCCTCACCCCAGCGCGCGGCGCTGATCGAAGACTTCTTTGCCCGGCGCCAGGCGGCCAAGAACCGCCAGAGCTGAACCCGCGGCCAGCCTGGTGTTGGCCTGACCATCGATCGAGGACTTTGCATGGACATTCACTACACACCTGCCGAACTTGAGTTCCGCACTGAGGTGCGCGCCTTTCTTCGTGACGCGCTGCCGGCAGACATCGCCACCAAAGTTCGCCTGGGCAAGCGTCTGAGCAAAGAAGACCACCAACGCTGGCAGCGGATCCTCGCCCGGCGCGGCTGGTACGCAGCCAATTGGCCAAGGGCCTTTGGAGGCACTGGCTGGGGCGTGGTGCAAAAACACATTTTCGAAGAGGAATGCGCCGCCTTCGGTGCGCCGCGCCTGATCTCCTTCGGCGTCAACATGGTTGCGCCGGTGATCATGAAGTTCGGCAGCCCAGTGCAGCAGGCGCATTACCTGCCGCGGATTCTGTCCGGCGAAGACTGGTGGTGCCAGGGCTATTCCGAACCGGGCGCAGGCTCGGACCTGGCCAGCCTCAAGACCCGCGCCGTGCGTCAGGGCGACCACTATGTGGTCAACGGCCAGAAAACCTGGACCACCCTGGGCCAGCACGCCAACATGATTTTCTGCCTGGTGCGCACCGACAGCGAAGCCCAGCAGCAGCGGGGCATTTCCTTCCTGCTGATCGATATGACCACGCCCGGTATCAGCGTGCGGCCGATCATCACCCTTGAAGGCGAGCACGAAGTCAACGAAGTCTTCTTCGACAACGTCCGCGTACCGCTGGAAAACCTGGTGGGTGAAGAGAATCAGGGCTGGACCTGCGCCAAGTACCTGCTTACCCACGAGCGCACCGGGCAGGCCGGCATCGGCCAGTCCAAGGCCGCACTGGCACACCTCAAGCAGGTCGCCGAGCAGGAGCTGCGCAACGGTCGGCCGTTGCTGGACGACCCGCAGTTTCGCTTGCAGGTCGCCGAAGTGGAAATTCAGCTGCTGGCCATCGAGATGAGCACCCTGCGCATCCTCGCCGCAGCCCAGGCCGGCGGGGTTCCGGGCGCCGAAAGTTCGATCCTGAAGATCAAGGGTTCGGAAATCCGCCAGGCCATCAGCCACTTGCTGCGCAAGGCGCTGGGCGCCAAGGCGTTGCCTTTCGTCGAAGCGGAACTGCATGACGATTTTGCCGGAACCCCATTGCACACCGACTACAGCGCCGCCCCCGCCAGCCAGTATTTCAATCTGCGCAAGCTGTCTATCTACGGCGGCTCCAATGAAATTCAAAAGAACATCATCGCCAAGATGATTCTTGAGCTTTAAGGAGGTAAGCAATGGACTTCACACTCAGCTCCGAGCAGCAGATGCTACAAGATACCGTGGCCCGACTGGCCCGCGATCACTACAGCTTCGAAGCCCGCGAAGGCTACTACCACAGCGAAGCCGGCATGAGCCCGGCGTTCTGGAACCAGATGGCCGAACTGGGCCTGTGTTCGGTGCCGGTTGCCCAGGAACATGGCGGCTTCGGTGGCAGCGGCGTGGACAACATGCTGATCATGACCGAGCTCGGTCGCAACCTGTGCCTGGAGCCGTTCTTGCAGTCGCAGATTCACGCGGCCGGTCTGCTGCAGCAACTGGGCGATGCCAGCCAGCAGGCAGACCTGTTGCCGCAAGTGGCTGAAGGCTCGCTGCAACTGGCGGTGGCTTTGGAAGAACTGCAAAGCCACTACCAATTGCACGATGTGCTGACCCAGGCGCGCCCGGTCGAGGGGGGCTGGTGTCTGTCCGGACGCAAGATTGCTGTGGTTGGCGCTGCCAGTGCGGCGTTGATCCTGGTGTCGGCGCGCACCGGCGGTGATGCTCGTTGCGAACAAGGCATCAGCCTGTTTCTGGTCAAGGCGCAAGCCCAGGGGCTGCAGCGTCGCGATTACCCCTGCATCGATGGCCCGCGTGCCAGCGACCTGATCCTGGACGATGTGTTTGTGGCCAGCGCTGCGCTGCTGGGCGATGTCGGCGAGGCCTTGCCGGCCTTGCGTTATCAGCAGGGCCGAGCCATTGCTGGACAGTGCGCCGAAGCCATCGGCGGCATGCAGGAAGCCTTTCGCCTGACCCTCGACTACCTCAAGACGCGCAAACAGTTCGGTGCGCCGATCGGCAAGTTCCAGGTGTTGCAACACCGCATGGCCGACATGCGTGGCGAACTGGAAATGGCCACCTCGATGGCAATCCTTGCCGCCTGCGTGGCCGATCAGGCCGATAGCGATGAGCGCAGCCGGCAACTAGCCGCCGCCAAATTCGTGATTGTCCGCGCCGCACGCCTGATCGCCGAGCAAGCGATCCAGTTGCACGGTGGTATCGGCATGACCTGGGAATACAACCTGGCCCATCACGCCAAGCGCCTAGTGATGCTGGGTCATCAGTTGGGTGATGACGACCACCATTTGCAGGCCTACGCAGACTTGCTGCGCAGCGCCTGATCAATCACTGCAAAAGCGGTGACCGCCTCGGGCACAGGTCACCGCGCCAAGACGGGAACACACTATGAAAGTACTGGTGGCGGTAAAGCGTGTGGTGGATTTCAACGTCAAGGTCCGCGTCAAGGCGGACAACTCCGACGTCGACCTGGCCAACGTCAAGATGGCGATGAATCCCTTCTGTGAAATTGCCGTGGAAGAAGCGGTACGCCTCAAAGAGCAGGGCATTGCCACTGAGGTTGTGGTCGTGAGCATCGGCAGCAGTGCGGCACAGGAGCAACTGCGCACGGCGCTGGCCCTGGGTGCCGACCGCGCCATCCTCGTCGAATCTGCCGAAGATCTGACTTCCCTGGCCGTGGCCAAGCTATTGAAAGCTGTTGTCGACAAGGAACAGCCTCAACTGGTGATCCTCGGCAAGCAGTCTATCGACAGCGATAACAACCAGACCGGCCAGATGCTTGCCGCGTTGAGCGGCTACGGTCAGGGCACTTTTGCTTCGAAAGTCGCCATCAGCGGCGACAGCGTTGCGGTGACCCGCGAAATTGACGGCGGCGCACAGACGGTTGCTCTGAAACTGCCGGCCATCGTCACCACCGACCTGCGTTTGAACGTACCGCGCTACGCGTCGCTGCCCAACATCATGAAAGCCAAGAAGAAGCCGCTAGAGGTGCTCACGCCCAGCGCTCTGGGCGTCAGCTGCGCTTGCACCGTGCACACCTTGAAAGTCGAAGCGCCGGCCGCTCGTAGCGCCGGGATCAAGGTCAAGTCGGTGGCCGAACTGGTCGAGAAACTGAAAAACGAGGCGAAGGTAATCTAATGGCTATCCTGGTTATCGCTGAACACACCCACGCAGCACTGGCAGCTGCCACCCTTAATACAGTGACCGCTGCGCATCAGATCGGTGGCGACATTCATGTGCTGGTCGCAGGTCAGGGCGCTGGTGCCGTGGCAGAAGCGGCGGCGAAGGTGGCTGGCGTGACGAAAGTGCTGCTGGCCGACAACGCCGCCTACGCTCACCAACTGCCGGAAAACGTCGCTCCTTTGGTAGTCGCTCTTGTTCAAGAAGCAGGGGCTGACCGCTACAGCCACATCCTGGCTGCCGCCACCAGTAACGGTAAAAACATTTTGCCGCGAGTTGCCGCGCAACTGGATGTGGACCAGATCTCCGAGATCATCGCGGTCGAAAGCGCCGACACCTTCAAGCGCCCGATTTATGCAGGTAACGCCATCGCGACGGTGCAGTCGTCTGCCGCCGTAAAGGTGATCACTGTGCGCGGTACCGGGTTCGACGCCGCTGCCGCCGAAGGTGGAAAAGCCGTCATCGAAACGCTCGCCATGGTCATCGATAGCGGTCAGTCGACTTTCCTCAGTGAAGAACTGGCCAAGTCCGATCGCCCGGAGCTGACCGCCGCGAAGATCGTCGTGTCGGGTGGGCGTGGCATGCAGAACGGCGACAACTTCAAACACCTTTATGCGCTGGCGGACAAGCTCGGCGCGGGCGTTGGGGCGTCGCGCGCCGCCGTCGATGCCGGTTTTGTGCCGAACGACATGCAGGTCGGCCAGACCGGCAAGATCGTGGCGCCGCAGTTGTACATCGCCGTGGGCATCTCCGGCGCGATCCAGCACCTGGCTGGCATGAAGGATTCCAAGGTCATCGTGGCGATCAACAAGGACGAAGAGGCGCCGATCTTCCAGGTGGCCGACTACGGCCTGGTGGCGGATCTGTTCGACGCCGTGCCGGAACTGGAACGGGCGATCTGAGGAGGTGCTTGTGAATACTTTCAAACAAATCGGTGTGATCGGAAGCGGCGCCATGGGCCGGGGGATCGCTCAGTTGTTCGCCACCGCAGGCGTTCCGGTTCTGCTGTACGACAGCCGCAGCGAAGCGACGGAAGAGGCGCTGCAAGCCAACCGGGCTTTGCTTGAGCGCTCCGCAGCCAAGGGCAAGTTGAGCAGTGAAGCACTGGCGACCGCACTGGCTTGCATGCGACCGGCCGTAAGCCTTGAGGCCCTGGCCGATTGTGATTTGTTGATCGAGGCGATCGTTGAAAACCTCGACGCCAAGCAGGGGCTGTTCCGCGCGCTGGAGCAAGTGGTCAGGGCCGATGCGGTGCTGGCGACCAACACCTCTTCCTTGTCGGTGAGCCTGATTGCCAGTGCCTGTCAGCATCCCGAGCGGGTGGCCGGGTTTCACTTTTTCAACCCGGTGCCACTGATGAAGATCGTCGAAGTGGTACGCGGCGAGCTGACCGATCCGCAGGTGATCGAACGCCTGGCGACACTGGCCGGGCATGCGGGACATTTTGCCGCGACGACGCCAGACTCTCCGGGTTTCCTAGTCAATCATGCCGGTCGGGCCTTCGGTCCGGAGGCATTGCGTATCCTGGGCGAGGGGATTGCCACCCCGGCGCAAATCGATCGCATCCTCAAGGACTGCCTCGGATTTCGCATGGGGCCGTTCGAGCTGTACGACCTGGTCGGCCTCGACGTCTCCCATGCGGTGATGGAGTCGATTCATACCCAGTTTTATCAGGACCCGCGCTACACCCCGTCGGCGCTGGTGCCACCCCGTCTGGCCAGTGGCTTGTTGGGGCGCAAAACAGGGCAGGGCTTCTATCGCTACCAGGATGGCAGTGTCGTGGAGGAAGCGCAGCAGACGCCGCCGCAGGTGGCCATCACCCAGCCATTCTGGCTGGACTGCGGTGACTCGACAATGCGCGAGCGGATAGCGGCGGTTCTGTATGTTGCCGGCGTGGTGCTGGAACAGGGTGATCAGCCCAGTGCGAGCGCCATCTGCCTGGTGACGCCGCTGGGCGAGGATGCCAGCAGCGTGATCGCCCGCAAGCGACTGCCGCCGCGACGCAGCCTGGCGCTGGAGACCTTCGTCGGCTTCGACACGCGCCGCGTACTGATGCGCCAACCGGCGCTCGACGCGCAGGTGCTGGCGCAGGCACGCCAGGCCCTGGGCGCCGATGGCGTACCGGTGGAGGTCATCAATGACTCGCCGGGCTTCATCGCCCAGCGTGTGCTCGCCGGGATCGTCAACCTGGGCTGCGAGATTGCCCAGCGCCGTATCGCCGAGCCCGCCACTTTGGACCGTGCGGTGCAGTTGGCCCTCGGTTACCCCCATGGCCCGCTGGGGTTCGGTGACCATTACGGTGCGTTGCAGATCCAGCAGATCCTGCACCAACTGCATGAGCTGTATCAGGAGCCACGCTATCGGGTCAGCCCCTGGCTGCGTCGCCGGGTCCAGCTCGGCCTGCCACTGACCACTGCTGAGGATTGAGCATGACGGCCTATATTTATGATGGTTTGCGTTCGCCGTTCGGTCGCCACGCAGGGGCTTTGGCCGGTGTGCGCCCCGATGACCTGCTGGCCAGTGTGGTGCGTGCCCTGGTGGCGCGTAACCCGTTCGACGTGGGCGACTATGAAGACCTGATCGCTGGCTGCAGCAGCCAGGCCGGTGAGGACGGGCGCAACCTGGCGCGTCATGTGGCTCTGTTGTCCGGTCTGCCGACGGCCGTGGGCGGTTTGACCGTCAATCGTTTATGTGGCTCCGGCCTCGCCGCCGTGCTTGATGCTGCCCGCGCCGTGCGCACCGGCGAAGGCGAGCTGTTTATTGCAGGCGGCGTCGAGAGCATGAGCCGGGCGCCGTTCGTGGTGGCCAAGGCGCAAAGCGCCTGGTCCCGTGACTTCCATGTCTACGACAGCACCATCGGAGCTCGCTTTCCCAACCCGAAGGTAGAGTCCGGGTTCGGTGCCGATTCGATGCCGCAGACGGCGGACAACATCGCTCATGAACTGGGCATCACTCGCGAAGAAGCCGACACCTACGCCGCTCGCAGTCAGGTGCTGTTCGACGCGGCGGTGCGGGACGGTTTCCAGGCCGGTGAAATTCTGCCGATCGAGGTCCCCCAAGGGCGCAAGCAGCCACCGAAGCGGGTCGAACGTGACGAGCATCCGCGTCCCCAAAGTAACTTCGAAGTGCTGTCAGGCCTGCAGCCTCTGTTTGCCGGCGGCGTTGTTACCGCCGGCAACGCCTCGGGCATCAACGATGGCGCTGCTGCGCTGCTGATTGGCTCGCGCGCCATCGGTGAGAAGGCCGGCCTCAAGCCGCGCGCACGCATCCTGGCCGGTGCCGTGGCCGGTGTCGAACCGCGCTTGATGGGCCTCGGCCCGGTGCCTGCCTGCACTAAGGTCTTGCAGCGCGCAGGCTTGAGCCTGGCCGACATGGACCTGATCGAAATCAACGAAGCGTTTGCCGCGCAAGTGCTCGGCTGTGCCAGACAACTCGGCGTGGCCTTCGATGATTCGCGCCTGAACCCAAACGGTGGTGCCATTGCCATCGGTCACCCGCTCGGTGCTTCTGGTGCCCGTCTGGCCTACAGCGCGGTGCGTCAACTGGAACGCAGCAACGGGCGCTTCGCCCTGGTCAGCTTGTGCATTGGCCTGGGCCAGGGCATTGCCTGCGTAATTGAACGCCTCGACTAACAAACATCACAAGAACTAACCCGGAGAATTACCCATGGCCAACAAGGCAAGCTTCAACTGGATCGACCCACTGCTGCTGGATCAGCAACTCACCGAAGAAGAGCGCATGGTCCGCGACAGTGCCCAACAGTTCGCGGCGGACAAGCTCGCGCCCCGGGTGCTGGAGGCTTTTCGTCACGAACAGACGGACCCTGCGATTTTCCGCGAGATGGGCGAGACCGGCTTGCTCGGCGCCACCATTCCCGAGACCTACGGTGGCAGCGGTCTGAACTATGTGTGCTATGGCCTGATTGCCCGTGAGGTCGAGCGCGTGGACTCTGGTTATCGCTCGATGATGAGCGTGCAGTCCTCGCTGGTGATGGTGCCGATCAATGAGTTCGGCAACGAAGCCACCAAACAGAAGTACCTGCCGAAGCTGGCCAGCGGTCATTACATTGGCTGCTTCGGTCTGACCGAACCGAACCATGGTTCTGATCCGGGCTCAATGATTACCCGGGCGAGAAAAGTCGACGGCGGCTACCGTCTCACCGGGAGCAAAATGTGGATCACCAATAGCCCGATCGCCGATGTCTTTGTGGTCTGGGCCAAGGACGACGAAGGCCAGATTCGCGGCTTTGTCCTGGAGAAGGGCTGGCAGGGTCTGAGTGCTCCGGTTATCCACGGCAAGGTTGGGCTGCGTGCGTCGATTACCGGCGAAATTGTCATGGACAACGTGTTCTGCCCTGAAGAGAACGCCTTCCCTGAAGTGCGCGGCCTGCGCGGTCCGTTCACCTGCCTGAATTCGGCGCGATACGGCATCGCCTGGGGCGCGCTGGGTGCGGCCGAAGACTGTTGGCACACGGCGCGCCAGTACGTGCTTGATCGCAACCAGTTTGGTCGACCGTTGGCTGCCAACCAGTTGATCCAGAAAAAACTGGCGGACATGCAGACCGAAATCACCCTGGCCCTGCAGGGTTGCCTGCGCCTGGGACGGATGAAAGACGAAGGCACTGCCGCGGTCGAAATCACTTCGATCATGAAGCGCAACAGCTGCGGCAAGTCCCTGGACATCGCGCGCCTGGCGCGGGACATGTTGGGTGGGAACGGCATCAGTGATGAGTTCGGCGTGGCCCGTCATCTGGTCAATCTGGAAGTGGTCAACACCTACGAAGGCACCCATGACGTGCATGCGCTGATCCTCGGCCGCGCGCAGACCGGTATCCAGGCATTTTTCTGATGCTAGCCTGAAAAGGTTTTTCGCTAGGCCCGATACCCATGTGGGTGTCAAGCCTGAGCGAAGTGATTGGCCGAGTGGTTCTGAATACAGATTGTTCGTAGAGGGCCATTTCTCGTGCTGGCGTACCGTGCCCAAGCACGGCACCGCGATAGGCTCGCTGATCTTCAGGGATGTGGAATTTCACATCTATATCAGCAACTGGTTGGTCAGGCCAGGTGCGTTTTTTCGCGCCTGTCGCAGTGCAGCAACTGCGTTAGTGGGTCAGCAGCAATCCTCGGTTTTCCGGGTATGAACACAGTGATTGGTTCGAGGTGCCGGACGAAATAATCAACCGCCTTCAGGCTGATTGCCACCGGCGATGTGCCCGGCTCGGTCAATAGGTATTGACCCGGCGCCCAAGGCTAGACCAGGCAAGCACCATCACTCGCAACCTGATAGAGATGCTGAACCGGACTGATTGATCAGTACCGTCACCAATCACAGAAAATCGAAGCAGAACGCGTGCCTAGGGCTATTTGTTCTAAATCCGGAGACTATCCATGCATGTAGATAATGCCATACGTTCACGCAAGTCGGTCCGCCGCTTCCTGCCCCTGGGCATCTCGAAACCGGTGATTGAACATATTTTGCAAGTAGCTTCACGGGCGCCCAGCGGAAACAATCTACAGCCCTGGCATGTGCATGTGCTGACCGGCGATGCCAAGCAGGCGCTGTGTAGCGATATCCTGGAATCCACGGCGCTTGAGGCCGAGGGACATGATCCCGAATATCAGTACTATCCGAACAGCTGGTTCGAGCCCTACCAGAGCCGTCGCCGCGCCTCCGGTTTTGGTCTGTATGAAGCGCTCGGCATCGACCGCAACGACCTGCAGGCACGCGAGCGCCAGAACCTGCGCAACCTTCACTTCTTCGACGCGCCGATCGGCTTGCTGATCAGCCTTGATCGCCGACTCAATACCGGCAGCTACATAGACTTGGGCATGTTTATCCAAAACATCATGCTCGCCGCTCGCGGCCAGGGATTACACACCTGCCCACAGGCAGCATTCGCCTCGTATCACCAGATCGTCCGCCGCCATGTGCCGCTCGCGGACGAGGATATTCTGGTGTGCGGTATCGCACTGGGGCATGAAGACCGCGACGCTCCGGAAAACAGCCTGCAGACACACCGCGAACCGGTGGCCGCGTTTACCTCTTTTCATGGTTTCAAAGCGCGGGCGCAGGGTAACTAGGAGCAACCGGTTTGTGAAACCCGGGCGCGCTGCCCGGGGTCAATCAGGCCGCTCGGTAAGTCAGCAACGAACGATTACCGCAAGCGATGGGTCGCTGTCGCCGCTTACGATGGAAAAGACAACATCGACTCGTTTGGCGTGTGCTCGTAAGTTGAGGACAGCACGGTACTGAGTCGGTCGCTTAACAGGTTCCAGGCGTTTTTCTTCACTTGTGCATAGTCGTGGTGCAAGTCATGGCGCCTCACCCGAGAGCCGGCCAGTACATGATTTTGGCAGCGATCGATGACATCCAGGCTAACGCCTAAGGCTTGCATCATGGTCGCCCCCGTACGACGCAGGTCATGCGGAGTCCAGTCGCCGTTGTGGCCGTCGGCAAGGACCAGGGTATCGTCATGGCACCGTCTGGAGAGGGCCTTGCGGTTTTTGAAGCGGGCCTGGCGATCGCGAACCTGTTTGCTCACCACTTTCACGTCCACATGCCCATCATCCAGCTCGATGATCGACTCAGCCGGGTTATTCGGCACCACCAGTTGCTCGTCGTCGCTCTTCAAGCCTGGCTGCTCGTTTCGGCCGCCTCCCTTTTACCCGTTTGCCGATCCCTTATCGTAGGGGGAAACGGTGTCCTGTGCTTCACGGGGCTCGTGAAAAATCCTGCATTGCTCTCGGTATCCCCATCTCCATCAATCCCTTGCACAGCACCCCGACGCGACTTATAGTCCGCCCGTCGCCCATATGGCGTCCGGGTTTGGCGACCCGCAGTGGAATGCAAAAGCGTTTGCTTCGTTGCAGGCGTTTTTGCATGCGCAAAGTTGTCGTAATGGCAGCTGTGCGCGGGAGACCTTCGGGTCTGCCGGCTTCCACTCCGGTTCGCCAACCTGCGTACAGTTGCCACCCCTTCATTTGGCGACGATTGGTTGGTAAACCTCTAAATAGTGGAGATTTACTCATGAATGAATACATGGCTTTAACAAGCAACGCCGACGACCTTCCTTCGCTTTACGTGAATACCACGCAGCCGCTCCATTCTCTACTCAGCACCGCCAGCTATACAATTGGTGCCGTCACCCAAATGCTGGAAAATCTCGCGATGCGTGGTGACATCAACACCGACTCTGTAATCCTCAGTGACTTCGCTTTGCTCTGATGTATCCCGCTGCGCGACGGATGCGACGTTCTTGATGTCATCGCGCGGCGCATGGACAAAGAGCCCGCCTCTTCAAGAGAGTAGAGGGCTTCCGATAACATCAGGAAATAAACCCTGAGTTTTGCGTCTTGAGGTAAAGCAACCTTTGCCCAGGGTAAAACGCAGCGAGGCCTGCAGCGTAAAAGCCCGAACATAAGACTGACTCTATCAACCTTATGTTTGGGCTTTCTTGCTATCGGACAAACTCAAAACCAGCCGTGCAGACTCGGCACGAGCCGTATGTGGTAGTTCCGCACGTACGGATCTGTGCGGGGGCAGCAGGTAACTGCCTTCCCTACCGCGACCGGTGGTCGAAAACCCTATCCGCTGGAAACCATGTTGCGCATTCATTTGCTGCAAAACTGGCTCTCCCTGAGCGACCCGACGATGGAAGCGCTGTATGAAATCACGCCAATACGCCAGTCTGCACGCCTGACCCTCAGCGCGCCTACCTCCGAAGACACCACGATCATGACCTTCGGCTCCTGCTGGAAATACATAAATTGGCCCATGCGATCTTCACCATCATCAATGGTTATTTGCAGGAAAAAGGCTTATCCCTACGTCAGCTGTGTTAACGTTGTGAACGGTTTCAAGCACTTTTTCTCCTGTTTGACCGGATCGAACGCTGCCTTCCAGCGTTTTCTCGAGAACCTTCGCTTCATTGGTGGCCTGCCCACCCCCGGCCTTCTGTTTCACCGACAGATGCAGCCTTCATCACATCGCGCCATCGGTTAAGCCGATTTTAGTGCGCATCACTCAGAGCTTGATGGCCCGACCGATACCGGTACGAGCGTCACTCTTTTCCGCGTTCAGTCGTCGCTTGGGCCAAGATCCCGCGTGCGATGAAGCGCCTGAAGGAAGGAGTCTTTATGACTTTTAGAGTTGCCATTCTTGGCGCCGGCCCTAGCGGCTTGGCACAGTTACGTGCTTTCGAAGCCGCCCATTGCGACGACGCTGAATCCCCCGAGATCGTTTGTTACGAAAAGCAGAGTGACTGGGGCGGTATGTGGAATTACACCTGGCGCACTGGTTTGGATCTGTATGGCGAGCCCGTCCATGGCAGCATGTACCGGTATCTCTGGTCAAACGGCCCCAAGGAATGCCTGGAGTTCGCCAATTACAGCTTCGAAGAACACTTCGGCCGGCCGATTCCTTCCTATCCGCCACGCGCCGTGTTGCGTGACTACATCATCGGCCGCGTAGCCAAAAGCAACGTGCGCCAGCACATCCGCTTCAATACAGCGGTGCACTGGGTTGCCTATGACGAGAGCACCAGCAAGTTCGCAGTCACCGTGCGCGACCTCAACCAAGACCAACTGATCACCGAAGAATTCGATCACGTAATCGTTGCCACGGGACACTTTTCGACGCCCAACGCGCCTTACTTCGAAGGCTTGGAGCAGTTTCCCGGTCGCGTATTGCACGCCCATGATTTCCGCGATGCGTGCGAGTTCCAAGGCAAAAACTTGCTGCTGGTTGGCAGCAGTTACTCGGCAGAAGACATCGGCACGCAGTGCCACAAGTACGGCGCCAAGTCGGTTACTTTCAGCTATCGCACCAAGCCTATGGGCTTTGATTGGCCAGAGTCCTTTGCCGAAGTGCCGTTGCTCACCCGTGTGGTCGGCAAGACCGCACATTTTAAGGATGGCACCAGCAAAGAGGTCGACGCGATCATCCTGTGCACCGGGTATCGGCATCATTTCCCGTTTCTGCCCAACGAGCTGACGCTGACCACGCACAACCGGCTGTACCCGGAAGGTTTGTACAAAGGCATCGTGTCTTTGGCTAATCCGAAGCTAATGTTCCTCGGCATGCAGGATCAGTACTACACCTTCAACATGTTCGATGCCCAGGCCTGGTATGCCCGGGACATTATGCTGGGTCGTATCAAGCTGCCAGCAGAACAAGCCATGGCCAGCGACACCCGTGAATGGGTGGCCCGCGAAGAGCAAGTGGCTGATCCCTTTGAAGCCATCGACTATCAGGGTGCCTACATACTCGACCTGCTTGAGTCGACCGATTACCCACCCTTCGATGTTCTCGCCGTGTCTGATATTTTCAAGGAGTGGGAGCATCACAAAGCAGCGGACATCCTCGGCTATCGCAACAAAAGCTACCGCTCCACGCTGACCGGCACCATGGCGCCCGTGCATCACACGCCGTGGATGGATGCGATGGACGATTCACTGGAAGC
This sequence comes from Pseudomonas sp. ES3-33, assembly GCF_000952175.1. Lineage (NCBI taxonomy): Bacteria > Pseudomonadati > Pseudomonadota > Gammaproteobacteria > Pseudomonadales > Pseudomonadaceae > Pseudomonas > Pseudomonas sp. ES3-33. The sequence continues at coordinate 123,410 of NZ_JZRI01000104.1, forward strand.
CTTCCTGCACGGCAAGCAATCGAAGCCAGCAAAGGTATCTACATGAATCAGCCAAGCCTGAGCCAGGCGCGGTCGCGCTTTACCACCAGCAGCATCCGCTGGGGTTTTACGTGGGCGTTGTGGTGCGCCGTGCTCTGGGGGGCTTGGTACGTGCCAGGCTCCGCGGTTTGGTTCGAAGCGCCTTATGTAGACCTGAAGTACGACACCAATGCCGAGTTCCTGTTGGCGGCAGCCGTGTTGACCACCTTCAACGCCGTTGCCGTGTTGTTCTTCTTGTTCGTTTGGAACGGGGTACTGGGCAAGTGGGGCGAGTACGTTCGCACCATCAAACAGATGCGTTACATCTCTAAGTGGTTCTTCATCGGCGCCATCTTTGGCGGCCCGATGGCCATCTTTGGCTCGTATTTGGCGATCGGTTATATCGGCGGGGCCTTCGCGGCGATTTCCGCATTGATGTACCCCGTCATCGGCGCAACGCTGGCCAGGCTCTGGTACCAGGAGAAAATCACCCTGCGTGCAGCTGTGGGTATTTTCATCATCTTAGCCGGCGGTGTGACGGTGTATGCACCCGGCATCATTGCTGAAATCACCGGCACCGGTGACACCGGCTGGCTGGGTTATTTAGGCGGTGCAATGGCTGCTATTGGCTGGGGTGTAGAGGGCGCAATCGCCGGTCGCGGGCTCGATGTTGCCGACCCGGATGTAGGCATTACAGTGCGTTTTACCGCTGAAGTGCTGTATTGGGTCGCACTGATTTTGCCTGCCATCTATTTGTTTACCGATCAGCCGGTAGTCGAACTCGTGGTCGCCACATTCAATTGGGCCGCCATCGGCTGGCTGACGTTAGCGGGCGTGACTTTCGCCTTCTGCTACGTCTCTTGGTACAAGTCGTTCCCACTGATTGGCGTCGGCCGCGGGCAAGCTATTGCCGCGCTGTATGGTTTGTTTGCGGTGATCTTCCTCGCCGCCTTCACGCTGAAGTTTCCCGAGTGGAACTTCCTGGCAGGTTTGGTGCTGTTTGTGGCGGGCGGGTTTGTGATGTTCACCGAAAGTGATGAGGTGCTCGAAGTCGTGCGCGCCGTATCAACCGACCGCAAAAAAACTGGCACTGCCGCTGATGCAGTTACCTCGTGATGATGGGAGCAAGCCATGAATAAACTGCATATGAAGGGCCGCATTCTCCAGTTGATCAACGATCAGCAGGACGTCGGTATCTGGGACTGGCAAATCACCGATACGCTGATGAGTGAGTACGGTATTAGCGGTGCCTACTGGCGCGGTAACACCCGTGTCACCCTGACGGACCTGTTCTCCAGCGGCATCATCGAAAGTGTTGAGGAGAAGCTAGATGATCAGGCCTATTTTGGTGCCGGCCGAGTGCTGTTCAAATTCAGGGTTAACGACTTTGGTCGTCAACGCATGCGCGACACTGCGCTGGCCTGATGGTTGTTGCTACTTACTATTATCAATAAGGAAGCACTATGTCTGAATTCTGGGGTTTTCCGGGGGCCGACATGCTCGCAGTCGCCCTTATTATCGTGCTTAGCAGCTTTGCGCTGTATCAGGCGCGGACTTTTGTGACGAAGCTGTAGTTTTGTAAGGCCGCTGCTGCCACTTTGCGCTTCCAAATGTGGTGAATCGCCCCCGGGTTTCTAGACACGCACGAAGCTTCGGAGATCTATAAGCGTCCGCCGAAGTTACCTTGCATGACTCAGGCAGATACCCACCGATGCGGCAGCAGTCGTTCAATCTCACTCGCCCGCTGCGCCGGCAGTCGCGTTAGCACCTCTTTGAGGTAGGCATACGGATCGTGCCCATTCATACGTGACGATTGGCACGTGCCGAGGAAGTTACGCGCATGCTCACCGGCCCGGCTCGGGCCGAAGTCATAAACCACAGCTTTAATCACCTTTGCGGTGCTGGGTAGATGACCTGGCCGGACGTACGATTTTCCGAGGTGAGCGCCAGGCCCAGTAGACACAGCAGATTTTCCGGCATCGCTTAAGGTTCCAGAACCCTCTGCGGCAGAATTACAAGCACTTGAAGGAGCTAGAAGCGCTGCTAGGCGTTCCGCCCGGGCACATCCATTCGGTAATCGCCTTCGTCGGCGGCGGCAGCTTCAAGACCGCCATGCCGGACAATGTCACCCAAGGCGTCAGCTTCATCCGCTATATCAAGTCCTTTGAGCAGCCTGTGTTCAACGAAGTGCAGGTGAGTGCAATGGTGAAGGCGCTGGAGAGCGGGAAGAGGGACAGTACGCTCACTACCCACTACGAGCATGTACAACGCCTGAAAGAGCGAAACGACCCTTTTGCGGAACGCCGTTGCCCGCGGTGTGGGAGCGCTTTCAAAATTCGTATCCGTAAGACAGGTAATAGAGCAGGAGAGCGTTTCTGGGGCTGCAGCGCCTACCCCAAATGTCGAGCGAAACACGATTTGGATTAGTCCTCCGGGTACTTCGTCCTGTGAAGCCGCGAATGAAAGCAATTGGCGGCCACCAAGCGAACTGAACCAGTCACCGGAGCCCGATTCACTTGAGCTCGCGCGGGATGAAGTTAGCCGAGAAATTTTGCCGGACTCGAGGACAGCGAAATCAGCCAAACGGCGTCAATCTGATGCTGTTTTTGATGTTGGATCTGAGCCTTTTTTAAGAGGTCTCGCTCGTGACTCTCAGTTTTCGACGTATTTATAGCGTTTTCACACAGCCTGGACCCAAGGCTGTCAATGCGCCGCCCGCGGATTGGCGCGAGAAAATGATTGCCCTGTGCGTGGCCGGACGACTCGCCGTTTGCTGACGAAGTCCTCAAGGCCTGTCACAGGTGGATGACGGCAGCATTGGCTGCGCGGTCGTAGTGGTTCGAGCGGCCTGATTCAGATCAGCAATTGCAAGGCATCAAACAGACGTCGGTCTTCGGCCTTCGACGAGCGTGAGCGGCGACGCACCACCTGCAGGATGCATTCGATGAAGCACTGCGCGGCGCTGCCCGGCTGGCTGTTGCGCGGGGTGACGATGCCGATGGTGTCGGTGGCGAAGGATTCGGTAAGGTTCAACCGGGTCACGCGGTCGCCGAAGATCGGCACGGTCAGCATCGGCTCGGGGCAATAGCTAAGCATGTCGGTCTGCTCGGTCAGTGAAAGCATCAGTTGCAGCGAGTGGGCACGCTGCACATGCTCCACGGCGATCTGCGCGCCGTGTTGCCCGAAGAGTTCGTGCATGAAACTGTCGTGGTTGGCGTCCGGATAGTTGACGACCCAATCCTGATCCAGCAAATCGTGGATCGAGCGGCAATCCTGCCTGGGATGGCCATGGCGAGCAATCACCGTCATTTCGTAGGAAAACAACGGGTCGCAGGCGAACTCCGGGCGCGGCATCAGCGCTGAGACCAGGCCCACCGCCAATTCCATGGTGCCGTCCCTTAGCCGCGGCAAGGTGACTGCCATCAAACCCTCGAAAATCTCCAGCCGAACTTGTGGCATGTGCTGGCGGAACAACTGCACCACCTCGGGCAGCAGGGTCATGCCCATCCACGGCGAAATTCCTAGGCGCAGGTGACCTTCAGTCTGGCCCCGCAGGTGAGTCAGCTCCAGCTGTGCCAGCGCCAGTTGGCCTAGCATTTGCCTGGCGTGCAGCAGCAACGAGCGCCCATATTGGGTGAGCATCACGCCGCTGGCGTTGCGCGTTAGCAGCGGCAGTTGCAGGTGGCTCTCCAGTTCCCGCAGCGACTTCGCCACGGCGGTCTGCGAGACTCCGATCTTGCGGGCTGCAGCGCGGATGCTGCCGCAATCGGCGATCGCCACCAATGCCTGCAACTGATGCAGTTTCATGTCTTATTCCTTCGTCAGGCGTAAACCAATGGTTTTCAGTCCAACCATTTTGCGACTGCCGGCGGATGGGCCGGCTGCCTATTATCGGACCCGCAGCATGCCCGTTAATAACAACAAGGAAAACCCATGACCCAGCCATGCGTATTATCCGGTATCGCAGCGCTTGAAGAAGAAATGATTGCGTTGCGCCGACACCTGCATGCCCATCCTGAATTGAGCTTTGAAGAGTTCGCCACCAGCGACCTGGTCGCCTCCCGGCTTGAGGCGTGGGGCTACGAAGTGCACCGTGGTCTGGGCGGTACGGGCGTCGTTGGACGCTTGCGCCAGGGTGCCAGTAACCGCGTCATCGGCCTGCGCGCGGATATGGACGCATTGCCCATCGTCGAGCAGACCGGCCTGCCGTACGCCAGCCGCAATGAAGGCGTGATGCATGCCTGCGGGCACGATGGCCATACCGCAATCCTGCTGGCGGCCGCCAAGCATCTTGCGCAGAGCCGTGAGTTCGACGGCATCCTGGTGCTGATTTTCCAGCCGGCGGAAGAGGGCGATGGCGGCGCCCGGCGAATGATCGAGGACGGTCTCTTCGAGCTATTTCCCTGTGACGCCATATTTGCGATGCACAACATGCCGGGACTGCCAACAGGCAAGTTCGGTTTTCTGCCCGGCCCGTTCATGGCGTCCACCGACACTCTGACCATTGCCGTCAATGGCGTGGGCGGTCATGGGGCGATGCCCCACAAGGCCATCGACGCCATCCTCGCCGGCTCTGCGATTGTCCAGGCGCTGCAGAGTGTCGTCTCGCGCAACGTCAACCCGCTGGATTGTGCAGTGGTCTCGGTCGGTTCCTTTCACGCCGGCATCGCCCCCAACGTGATCCCTGACCACGCCGAATTGCAACTGAGCGTCAGGGCGCTGAAGCCCGACGTCCGTGATCTGCTGATCGAGCGCATCACTGCGGTGGTCCAGGCTCAAGCCGCCAGCTTCGGCGCCACCGCGACGGTCGAAGTCGATGAGACGCAGCGTTTCCCGGCGTTGATCAACGACCTCCGGAGCACAGTATTTGCCCGCCAGGTAGCGCTGGATTGGCTGGGAAGCGACGGGGTGATCACCGACATGTCACCGCTCACGGGCAGCGAAGACTTCGCAGTGATGCTGGAGCAGTGTCCGGGTTGCTACTTGGTGATTGGCAACGGTGACGGCGAGGGCGGCTGCATGGTGCACAACCCCGGTTATGACTTCAACGATGACTGCCTGGCATTGGGGGCGAGCTACTGGGTGCGCCTGGTTGAATCCTTCCTGGCCTGATCGCCCACTGTCGGCCGGGGCAGTCGCTGCGCCTGGCAAAGGAGAAAGCATGTCCGTTACTGCAACCGCGCAGGGAGGCGAGGCTAGCGCCCGTCGTCCTGCCCTGAGTTCCCGTGCAATCGCCGCCATTACCTTCGGCTCGGCGCTGGAATTCTTTGAATTTTCGGTATTCAGTTTTTTTGCCACTGTGATCGGTCGGCAGTACTTTCCCGCGCAAAGCGAGCTCGGCCAGTTGTTGCTGGCGCTGGCGACCTTCGGCTTGGGCTTCGTCATGCGCCCGCTGGGCGGCCTGATCATTGGTGCCTACGCCGATCGCGCCGGACGCAAGCCGGCGATGTTGCTGACCCTGTGCCTGATGGCGCTGGGTTCAACGGCACTGGCGCTGACCCCAACCTACGCGCAGATCGGTCTGGCGGCGCCGCTGTTGATTGTTGCGGCGCGGCTGGTGCAAGGCTTTGCCATCGGTGGTGAAGTCGGCGCCTCGACCGCGATGCTCATGGAGTATGCCGATGACCACAACCGCGGCTTCTATGGCAGTTGGCAGTTCTTCAGCCAGGGCTTGAGTTTTCTCATGGGCTCGCTGGTGAGCTTGGCCTTGAGTGCTGGCCTCAGCGACGCTGATCTGGAAAGCTGGGGCTGGCGCATCCCGTTCCTGGTGGGGGTGCTGGTGCTGCCGGTCGGCGTGTATATCCGTCGTCACCTGCAGGAAACCGCAGCCGAGCCCAGCGCGCATCAGGCGTCACCGCTGCGGCAGATATTCACCCATCATCGCGGCGTACTTATCGCCGGGATACTGATGGCGATCGGTGGTACCGCCAGCAGTTACATCGTCCTCGACTACATGACCAACTACACCGTTGCAGTGTTGCATCTGCCGCTGCAGGTCGGTATTGGCGCATCCTGCCTCGGCGCCCTCGTGCAGATTATTCTGTCGCTATGGGCCGGCAAGCTCAGTGACCGGATCGGCCGGCGTCGCACCATTGTCCTGGGCAGCGTGCCGATGCTGATCCTGATTTACCCGGCCTTCCTGTTGATGACCCATTTCCCGACGATTATCACGCTGATGCTGGTATCGATTTTCAACACCTTCCTGCTGGTGATGATCACCGTGCCGTCGGTGGTGATGCTGACTGAGATGTTCCCTCGCGCCATCCGCGCCACTGGCCTGTCCCTGGTCTACTGCCTCGGCGTCTCGATCTTTGGCGGTTTCGCCCAGTTCTTTGCCACCGGCCTGATCAGTCTGACTGGGAACAATCATGCGCCTGCGCTGTACGTGATGATCTGTCTCTGCGCCACCCTCGTCGGCGTGACGATGTCCAGGGAAACCGCAGGCAAACGCCTCGACTGAGCAATCCCCCGACGGCCTTGGCACCGATCCACGGCCGAATAATAAAAACAGGCGCTTTAGCGCTCTTAAATCTAATGGATTTGTGCATGTCCCATACTTCAAAGTTGTGGCCGTTGGCTGCTGCCTGCACGGCGATTTTTTCCGGAATCTGCGTGGCCGATGAGCAGGGCTTCCTCGCGGACAGTCACCTGACCCTGGTCAACCGTTTCAATGTTTTGAACACCCGGATCTCCGGCGACGGTCATGATCAGCGCCAGCACAATCGGCGCGATCCCCGCGACGTCGCCCTGGGAGAACGCCTGAGTTTTGCCTCCGGTTTTACCCAAGGCCCGGTCGGACTTGGCGTCGATGCGTTCGGCTACGCCGCATTCAAACTGGACGGTGGCGCCGGCCACGCCGGTTACGGCAACATCCAGCTCAATGACGAGAGCGAGCCCAAAGATGTTTTTGGCCGTGCTGGCGCCTCGCTCAAGCTGCGGTACGCGCAAAGCCAATTACGCTACGGTCAAATGGAAGTGCTGAATCCGGTGTTCGCTACCGCGGACTTACGGGTTTTACCCAGCACCGCGACCGGCTTTCTGCTGAGCAGCAAGGACGTCAAGGATTTGCTGCTCGAAGGCGGGCATTTTACCGCGGGCATCGAGCCGGCCTCGACCAGCAGCCGGGGCGGGCTGTGGGCCAACTACGCCAATGTGCAGACCGCCGCTGTCGACTTCGCCGGTGGCCGCTATGCGCTGGGCGAGCAGGGGGCCATCAGTCTGTACGGCTCTGAGTTCGAAGATCTGTGGCGCCAGCAATACATCGGCAGCAGTTATGCCTGGAAGCCCAGCGCAGGCAGCAGATTGGACCTGGAGGGCAACCTCTACCACTCACGGGACCAGGGTCAGTCCAATGCCGGCGCGATCGACACCACGGCCTGGTCCGGCCTGATGGCCTACTCGCTGCTCAATCACAAGCTCACCGTCGCCTTCCAACACGTCATCGGCGATACCCCGTTCGACTACATCGGCTTTGGCAACAATGGTTCCGGAGCCTTCGGCAACTCTATCTTCCTCAGCAACGCAGTCATGGCGTCCGACTTCAACGGTCCCAATGAAAAGTCCTGGCAAGTGCGCTACGACCTCGACTTGGCTCCCTACGGCGTGCCCGGCTTAAGCTTTATGGGGCGCTATGTTTACGGCTACGACATCACCAGCTCGCCCAATCCGCACTACGGCGCCTGGGCCAATGCCGACGGCGCCTCGCACAAGGAACTGGACCTGGAAGCACGCTACGTCGTGCAAAGCGGTCCGGCCAAGGACATGCGCGTGCGCCTACGCCGGGGCATGCACAACGCCATTGGCGGCCAGCCGGATGGGGACATCACCATGAACATTGTCGTGGTCGAGTGGCCGCTGCGGATCTTCTGACCGCAGTGCTGCCGATCCAAAACCGTTTCCAACAACAAAAAACAAAAGGGATACCTACCGATGAAATTTCCAGCCCCTCTTGGCCTCGCCATATTCGCGGCCATGGCGCCCACGCTGTGCAACGCTGCCGATGCACCTTGGGTTAATCCGGCCGTCGCCGCAGCCAGTGCGCAAGTGATCGACCTGCGCCACAGCATTCACCAACACCCGGAACTGGGAAACATGGAGGCCCAGACCTCCGCGCTGGTCGCCCAGCAACTGAAATCCTGGGGCATCGAAGTACGCACCGGCGTGGGCAAGACTGGTGTAGTCGGGGTATTGCGCGGTGGGAAGCCTGGCGCTGTAGTCGCCCTGCGTGCCGACATGGATGCATTGCCGGTCAAGGAAATGACCGGCCTGCCATTCGCCAGCAAGGCGGAGGGCGTGCGCCTGGGCAAGACCGTGCCGGTAATGCATGCCTGCGGCCATGATGCTCACACCGCGATGTTGCTGGGCGCTGCCCGGGTCCTGGCCGAACACCGTGAGGATGTGCCAGGCACCGTGGTGTTCCTGTTCCAGCCGGCGGAAGAGGGCGCGGCTGACGTCGACGATTTCGATACTCACGCGGTGATCGGCGCCAAGGCGATGATCCGCGACGGCGCGCTGGATTCACCCAAAGTTGAAGCGGTGTTCGGCGTGCACGTGATGTCCGGCTACCCGAGCGGGCACCTGTACTACAAGCCAGGCACCGCGTTGAACAGTGCCGACGATTTCCGCATCACGGTCAACGGCAAGCAGACCCATGGCTCGGCACCCTGGACCGGGGTCGACCCGATTGTCGCCAGCGAGAAAATCGTCGACGGCCTGCAGACCCTAGTCAGCCGTCGCATCGACTTGACCAAGGGTATGGGCGTGATCAGTGTCGGCTCGATCAACGGCGGCACCGCGACCAACATAATTCCAGAAACCGTGATCCTGTCCGGCACCATCCGCACCAACAACGCCGATATCCGCGACACCATCCTGGCTAAAATGCCGACCCTGGTCAGCGGCATCGCCACTGCTTATGAGGTCAAGGCCGACCTGGAAGTGATGCACTACGCACCGGTGACCACCAATAATCCTGGCTTGACCGAAGCGATGGTCCCGGCGCTGGAGTTGGCGGCGCCGGGCAAAGTCGAGCGGCTGCCGGCTCCACTGTCGCCCAGCGAAGACTTCTCGCTATACGCGGAAAAAGTCCCGGGGCTGTTCGTGTTTCTCGGCGCGACGCCTGAGGCGCAGGACATGAACAAGGCGGCACCCAACCATAGCCCGTATTTTTCGGTGGACGATGGAACACTGACCACTGGGGTCAAGGCGCATGTGCAGTTTGTGTTGAACTATGTGGGGCGGGTTGGTGGTAAATCCTGACGGATCAGCGTAGGCGGTTCATGCCTTTGAGGGAGCGTGCTTGACTGCGATGAACCCGAGACTGCCGCGGAGCTCCAGTTACTCCGCGTCATCGTTAACGGCCATCGCGGGCAAGCCAACTCTTACAGGGAGGTGTCCGCAATATCGGGCTGTGCAGTTGGTTGCGCCGACGCCTGGGCGGCAGTGACAACTCGGCGGCCCTGGCCCAGAACACGTACATTCGGATGTTGAGCCAACGTAAGGTATTCCGATGTTTCTGCCCTATGCCTCCCAAACCATCATCACTGCCTGACGGGTTCGAGTGGGTGCTGTAAGCGGGCGTGGGGTAAGTACAATCGGCGCGGTGTGGTTCATTGGTTGTTTGCGGCGGGGGAGCCATTGGGTTTTACCCCATGCGGCGCAGCAGGCTGCAGCGCCGCGTGGCGCTTACTTTGCGTTAGTTTTTTGCTTCGGTTTTACCGTCGTAACGCGCTCGCCATTTCTCCAGCACTGCGGCCCGCTGCCCGCCCGCCTGGTCGAAATCGACAGTAATCAGTCGGTCGTAGTATGCGTCGGGCATTTCCGCCAACTTGCTGTTGAATTCCGGGCGAGCCAATGCGGCTGCATTGGGTTGATACAGCAGGAACGCTTGTTCGCTGACTGCGAAATCCTCGAGTTTTTTGGCCGCTTCAAGGTTTTTGCTGCCTTTCATCAGCGCCACCGCGTTGATGTCCAGACCCAGGCCTTCGGTCGGCAGCACAATGTCCAGCGGCGCACCTTGACGTTTCAAGGTGACTGCCCGGTAATCGAGGGAAATGCCGATCGGGTATTCACCCATTGCTGCCTGAGTGCAGGGCTTTGAGCCGGAGTGGGTGTATTGGCCAATGTTGGCGTGGAGCCTATCCATGAAAGCCCAGGCCTTGTCTTCACCCATTATTTGCAACCATGCATTGACGGCTGAATAGCCCGTGCCTGAGGAGGCAGGGTTAGGCATGACGATTTTGCCTTTGTAAATCGGCTTGGTCAGGTCTTCCCAACTGGTGGGAATCGGGAGGCCCTGTTTTTTGGCTTCTACCGTGTTCACGCAGACGGCGGTCGCTTCCACTCCATTGCCGACCCATTGAGGCGGATTTTGCCTGTCACGAAAGCGCTGATCTACTTTCTCAACATCTTTGGGCGCATACGCTTGAAGCATGCCTTCCTTGCCCAGCAACGCCACACTCGATGCGTACAGGCCCCAGATGGCATCTGCCCGCGGATTGGCTTTTTCAGCCAGCAACTTGGCCGTGATGATCCCTGTCGAGTCCCTCACCCATTTGATCTGAATATCGGGGTTCTTGGCCTCAAAGGCTTTTTTGTATCCAGCAAGCTGCTCGTTTTCCATGGCCGTGTAGACGGTCAGTTCCGTGCTGGCGAAAGCCGTGCTGGCGATGCCGGCACCAAGAATGGCGGCAACGAGGGTAGTCCAGGATTTGATCATGGTAGGTCTCATTCAGTGGGAGGGTGACAGCAGAAATTACCGATTCAAGCGGTTCCGGTTCGCCAGTGTTGGGTGTACCTGACCAGGCCGCGCGACAGCATGTAAAGCACTATGGACACAAGGGCTGAAGTCAGGAGGATCAGCGTAGACAAGGCGGCAGCCGCGCCGATGTTGCCTGCGTCGTCCAGATTGAGTACCGCGACTGCCGCCAAAATTGTGTCGGGGCTGTATAGAAAAATCAGCGCCGATACCGAGGTCATCGAGGAGACGAAAAGGTAGCGAAACACCTCCAGCAATGCAGGCAGGCAGATGGGCAGCGTCACTCGCCGGTAGGTGGTGAGCAGTGGCACTTTCAGAGAAAGCGAAGCGGATTCAATCTCTTCGTTCAGTTGGCGCAAGGCTGTGGTCGCGGTCATTTGTGCCGGCGTCAGGAACCGCATTACGCAGCACACAACCATTAACGCTATGCCACCGTACATGCCGTTCAAGGGGTTGGCAGGATGGTTGAAGAAAAATACATACCCAAGTCCCATGACCAGACCAGGCACTGCCATCGGCAACATGCACAGCAATCGCAGCAGGTTATCAAGCCAGCCGCTGCGGGTTTTCTCCATCAGGTAGGCACAGGTGAAAATCACCGGTGTACCGATCACGGCGGTTAGACTTGCCAGCAACACGCTGTTGCCGTACGCCAACCACCCGACATCACCGCCTGATTCGAAATTGTAGTGCCGTAGTGAAACCGTCAAGTCGTACGGCCAGAAGTTGATCAGGGACGCCCCGACCGCAACCACCACCAGACTCAGGAGCGCTAAGCCGATCGCCCCGGCGATCAATAACAAAATAGAATCACGCAGCCGATTGCTCGGCGCTACATAAGTGGCTGCCTGGCTACTGACCTGGCTGCCACGCAATCTGCGCATCCATGCATCAACCGCAAAGCTGATGAGGGCCGGAACCAACAAGACGCTGCCAATCAGCGCGCCTTCAGAAAATTTTTGCTGGCCCACCACCGACTTGTACGCCTCCATCGCCAGCACTTGGTAGTCGCCGCCGATAACAACCGGGATACCAAAGTTGGTGATGGTTTGCGTGAACACCAGGCAACTGGCGGCAAACACCGCGTAGCGGGTGCCGGGCCATGTGACATTAAGGAAGGTTTTCCAATGGTTCGCCCCCATACTGATAGACGCGTCGTACAGGCGTGCATCGGCCAGGCCCAAAGAAGAGATGAGGATCATCAGGGCCATTGGGAAGTTGTAAAACGCTTGCCCCAGCACGATACCGGAATAGCCGTAAATGCCGTCCGCGAACCACGATTTCAGCAGTCCCTGGTTTCCGAACAAGTAGATCAGCGCGATAGCTGACAGCATGGACGGCGCCATCAGCGGCAACAGCGATAGGCTTCGAAGCAACGCTTTGCCTGGTATCCAGCTGCGTTGCAGGGCATAGGCGAATACGTATGCAGCGGGCACTACCAATGCAACGGTGCTCAGAGAAACCTTGACGCTGTTGCCCAGCAACCACAAAAAGCGTGAGCTCGTGATCATCTGCCAGACACCGGCAAGACCGTTTTGTACATCGACTACTTTACTCAGCATGCTCATCAGCGGCAGTGCGAGTCCAACGACCAGCAACAGCACCATCAACAGCTTCACGCCGCGGGTGAATAGAAGGTCAAGGAGTACGGCTTTAGGCGACCGCGTCAAAGGTTCTGGCTGCAGAGGAGCTGTTTGAGGTAACTGCAAGCTGGTCATCGCACCGCTCCTGGAAAGGCCCGCAAGCTGTGGGATGGAAGCGTCAGCCATACCCGTTCGGCATCTATTGGCGGGGCGTTGAGGTCAGCACTGATCTCCGCAACAATAGGCTGGCCTCGAAGCTGGTCCAGCTCTACCGTGAGCCGGTAGCGATTGCCCAGAAACAGTTTTTCGATGACCTGTGCGGCCATGCTGTTTGAAGCTTGGGGGTAATTGTCGATGCGTAATGCTTCCGGCCTGCAAAATAGCCGGCCTGGTCCGCCAGCAGTGTCTTGGTCAATGTTCAGAGACGCAGCACCCAGGTGAGCTTGGCCGTTACTCAGGCTCTGGTAGTCGAGCCAATTGGCATGGCCGATGAAGTTGGCGACAAAAGGTGTTGCGGGCGAGCGATAGATATTTTCCGGAGTGTCGAATTGCTCGATGCGGCCTTGATTCATCACCGCGATACGGTCCGCCATGACCATCGCTTCATCCTGGTCATGAGTGACCATGACCGTGGTGATACCGAGCTTGCGTTGCAGGGAGCGCAGTTCGTGACGCAGATGTTCGCGAACTTTTGCATCCAGTGCAGACATCGGTTCATCAAGTAGCAACAGCGAAGGCGAGGGAGCCAAAGCACGGGCCAGGCCCACACGCTGCTGCTGTCCGCCGGACAATTGTCCTGGGTACTTGCCAGCCATAGCAGTCAGGCCGACCAGCTCAAGCATTTCCTGGACACGTTCGCGTACTTGAGAGAGCAGGAGGTTACGCGTGCTCAGGCCATAGCCAATATTTTGCGCAATGGTGAGGTTGGGGAACAACGCATAAGACTGAAATAAGATCCCGTAGTCACGCTCCTGAGGGTGAGCGCGAGAAATGTCTCTGGGGCCAATCATCAGACGACCGGCGTCTTGTTTTTCCAGGCCGGCGATGATCCGCAATAGCGTGGTTTTTCCACACCCTGAAGGCCCGAGCAAGCACACAAGCTCGCCCGCCTTGACCTCAAGCGAGACATCATCGAGTACGCTGAGTTTACCGAATGATTTACCTATGCCTTGAACCGAAAGCGGCACGTTAGAGAGTTGGGCGATGGTAGAAGCCATGGTGAATCCCTATGCAATGCCAGCCACCAAAACCAATGGTGGCACCGATGAAAAACAACGGTAGTGAGCGAATGACTGGCAGATAGGAAGTTAGCGAATGTCGGCAATCTGTTGTTGCCGTACGGAAGTTAGCTCGCTTGGATTTGATGTATCACGCACAAAAATGCCCCGCAAATATAAAACTGAAAAAAACACCACACACCGAATTTAGCACTCGTCGGCCAGAACTAGATTTTTATCAATAGCTATTAAAAAC